>JAOAHE010000026.1 GCA_026415415.1 Thermodesulfovibrionales bacterium
CCCTCCAGCCTCGTATTCTACTTAATATTGGGTATGCTTTTGCAAAATGATCCATTAATCCCTAATGTCGCATATGTGTCTTATCTTTTTCATAGAGACAAAAGTTTGCCGAAAGAAAAAAACCAAAACTGAACATTATGACAAAAAAACCTAATTGGATGTAAACTCAGGTTTAACCTTTTGGTGTATACTGTAGACAACTTATTAGGAGCAAGAATTATTAAAAATCTCTCTCCATTTGTTAGAATGTTAATGAGGGGTAGTTGAAGAAAAAAAACAGTAAAGATGTAATTGTTTAGGTTTTAACAAATAGATTTATAACTATTTCAAGATGATCACCTTAGGTTTCATAACTCTAAAGGTTAATATATAGAGAAGTTGTAGAGACAATGAAATATGATACTCCCTCTGATTTTGTAATTAGTTTTAGTAAAATAAGCTTTCTCACTTTTAAGCTAACTACTGTACAGACAATTCCTTTACCAAAGGAAAGGACCTTTAAGTTTTTTCAAGACCCTTGTAACCTCCCGTATATTACACCTCCGTGGTTAGATTTTAAGATGAAAGACTGCAGTAATTGGGAGGTTTATGAAGGAGCTGAGTTTGAATATTCTATAAGGGTTTTTGGATTTAGGATGAGTTGGAGAAGTAAAATTTTAGACTACAAACCATCTGACTATTTTTCTGATGTTCAGTTGATAGGTCCCTATGATTCATGGATACATATACATCTTTTTGAAGAAAGGGATAAAAAAACTATTATGAAAGATATAGTAACATATAAATTACCTTTCTATGCCTTATTACTTCATTTTATTATTAAAGAGAGATTGAGAGATATTTTTTGTTATCGCTCATACAGGATTAAACTATGGGCTGAAAAAGAGGCGAAGAGGTTACTTGTATGATTTCTACTCCCATTCGATCGTCCCTGGTGGTTTTGATGTAATATCATAGACAACTCTATTAATCCCTTTGACTTCATTTATTATTCTATTAGATATGATTTCCATAAGTGTATAAGGCAATTTTGCCCAGTCTGCTGTCATGCCATCAAGACTGGTGACGGCTCTTATGGCTATGACATATTCATAGGTTCTTTCATCACCCATCACACCTACACTTTTTACTGGTAATAAAACAGCAAAAGCTTGCCAGGTTTTTCTATAATAGTTAGATTTTTTTATCTCTTCAAGTACAATAGTATCAGCTTTCCTAAGTAAATCAATCCTTTCTTTAGTAACTTTTCCAATACATCTAATGGCAAGCCCTGGTCCCGGGAAAGGATGTCTTTCAATTATCTCTTGTGGCATACCCAGTTCGTAGCCCAGTAATCTAACCTCATCTTTGAAAAGCTCCCTTAGAGGTTCGATTAACTTAAGCTTCATTTTTTTAAGCAGACCTCCTACATTATGGTGGCTTTTAATCGTGGCTGAAGGTCCTTTAAAAGAGGTGCTCTCAATTACATCTGGATATAGAGTACCTTGGGCAAGGAACTTAACTCCTTTTATTTTTTTTGCTTCTTCTTCAAAAACTCTGATAAACTCGTTCCCTATTATCTTTCTCTTTTTCTCTGGATCTACAACATTATATAACTTTCGCAGAAACCTTTCTGATGCATCTACACAAATAATGTTCATGTTGAAGTTTTTCTTCAAGGTCTCTTCCACTTTTTTTGCTTCATTCAACCTGAGAAGACCGTTATCTACAAAAATACATGTTAAGGCATCTCCAACAGCTTCATGAACAATAGCTGCAGTAACTGATGAGTCAACTCCACCACTGATACCACATATGACCTTTTGACCTCTAACCTGTTGTCGTATGTCTTGTTTAGTGTTTTCTAAAAAAGACTTCATAGTCCATGTGGGCGAACAGTTGCATATATGGAATATAAAATTCTGTAAGATTTCTGAACCTTTTTCAGTATGAGCTACTTCTGGATGAAACTGTAAAGCATAAAACCTTTTTTGTTTGTTAGCCATAGCAGCTATAGGCGAGTTATCAGTGTGACCATAAATCACAAAATCTGGGGGTAAACTTTCAATAAGGTCTCCGTGGCTCATCCAAACCGTAGTTTTGGTAGGCACTGCCTTAAATAAGTCTTCAAAGTTGTCAATAATTAGATCTGCTTTGCCGTATTCTCTTTTTGCTGCTTTACCGACTCTACCACCTAAGAGATGAGCCATTAGTTGCATACCATAGCATATGCCGAGAATAGGGATACCGAGATTAAATATTTCTATATCTGGCAATGGAGCCTTATCTTCATATACACTTGAAGGTCCACCAGATAAAACGATACCTTTTGGGTTAAAACTTTTAATCTTACTTAAAGGGGTGTTATAGGGGTAAATTTCTGAATAAACCTTTTTTTCTCTTATTCTTCTGGCTATAAGTTGGGTATATTGGGAGCCAAAATCTAAAACAAGTATGTTATCTAACATCTTACTGCTCAATTCTATAGTTGGGAGCTTCTTTCGTAATTATTACTTCATGCACATGGCTTTCTCTTACCCCTGCTTTAGTGATTCTTATGAATTTTGCTTTGTATCTCATCTCAGCAAGGTTACGCCAGCCACAATAGCCCATACCTGATTTAAGACCTCCAACGAGTTGATGTATGCTTTGTGCAAGAGGTCCTTTATAAGGAACCCTTCCCTCTACCCCTTCTGGAACGAGTTTAGATAGCTCTACATCTTGCTGTCCATATCTATCTTTTACCCCTTGTTGCATAGCACCGAGAGAGCCCATCCCCCTATATTCTTTGTAGGTTCTGCCTTGATAAAGTATTAACTCACCTGGTGACTCATCAGTACCTGCAAAAAGACTCCCTATCATCACGCAGTGTGCGCCAGCAGCTATAGCTTTTGTTATATCGCCTGAATATTTTATGCCACCATCTGCTATAATAGGGATGTTTGACCGAGATGCTACTTCGTAACAGTTTTTAATTGCTGTAAGCTGAGGAACACCGGCACCGGCTACAATTCGTGTTGTGCAGATTGATCCAGGACCAATACCTACCTTTATTCCATCAGCTCCTGCCGTTATTAGATCATAGGCAGCCTGAGCGGTAGCTATGTTACCAGCTATTACATCTATCTCGAAATTGTTTTTAATCTCTCTTAAGGTTTCCATAACAGCTTTTGAGTGCCCATGGGCGGTATCTATAACTATAATATCAGCACCAGCTTTTGTTAATAGCTCAACCCTATGGAGAGCTTCTTTACCTACCCCTACAGCAGCACCCACTCGTAATCTACCCATATGATCTTTGCAGGCGTTCGGGTATTTTTTCTTTTTCTCTATATCTTTTATTGTAATTAGACCTTTTAGATTGAAATTTTCATCAACAATTGGGAGTTTCTCTATCTTATACTCATGGAGGAGATCTTTAGCTTCTTCTAAAGTAGTCCCTACTCCAGCTGTGATAAGTCTTTCCCGAGTCATTACTTCTCCAACGCTTCTTTCTGGGTTAGTTTCAAACCTGAGATCTCTGTTTGTTAAGATACCTACGAGTTTTTCGTTCACTGTAACAGGTACACCTGATATTTTGTATCTCTCCATCAGTTTCATAGCTTTTGAGATTGGTTCATCAGGTGATATAGTGATAGGGTCAACAATCATACCGCTTTCTGATTTTTTTACTTTATCAACCTCTAAAGCCTGTTTTTGAGGGGACATGGCTCTGTGAATGATCCCTAAACCACCTTCTCTTGCTATTGCAATAGCTAATCTTGATTCAGTTACAGTATCCATAGCAGCACTTATTATAGGAATGTTTAGAGTTATGTTTTTTGTTAGTTGGGTTGTAACATCAACATCAACGGGCATTACATCGGATAGTGCAGGTAATAATAAGACATCGTCAAAGGTTAACCCCAAAGGTGGATTGTCTTCAAGCATAAATTTGCCCTCCTCAACTAAAATGATATGAAAATTATAACATTTTTATTTATTCACAGATTATATTTTTTAAAGAGCTTAGTTAATTAAAAAAGTTTTTTAAAGAGTTTTATAATGAAGAGGCGAGATTATACTGTTAGACTCCTCTTTTTTCTGGACCGTAAATATATTTATGTATCTGTAAGTTCAATCTAATAAATAGTCTATCTTTAATTATCCAGTCTGCTAAAAGTTGGGGTCGAAGGATTCCATAGGCTGGTGACATGAGGATTTTATTTTTGTTTAGCAGATCAAAACTAAATATTATCTCCTTGGACCATTCATAATCTTTTTTGTCTGTTATTATGAATTTTATCTCATCATCTTTTTTTAGGTGCTTCAGATTAGTAAAGTGCATCTTTTCATGCATCCCACTTCCTGGTGTTTTAATGTCCATTATGATAATAGCTTGAGGGTTAATTCCTTGAATATCAACACTACCATTTGTCTCTATTAATACTTTGAATCTTTTTTTAATTAATCTGTCAATAAG
Source organism: Thermodesulfovibrionales bacterium (assembly GCA_026415415.1). GTDB lineage: Bacteria > Nitrospirota > Thermodesulfovibrionia > Thermodesulfovibrionales > Dissulfurispiraceae > DYHD01. The sequence continues at coordinate 4,442 of JAOAHE010000026.1, forward strand.
AGAAATAACCTCCTTTGCTTGGATGAGGGGCTCACCACCTGTTATCTCTACAAGATTTACCCCATAGCTTTCAATTTTTTCAATTAATTCCTCTTCACTTATATAAAAACCTTCTGTATAAGCATAAGTAGTATCACAATAGCTGCATCTTAAGTTACATCCAGTCATCCTTACGAATATACACGGAAGTCCAACAAAAGAGGACTCACCTTGGATACTGAGGAAGATCTCACAGACTCTCATAATACTTTCCATTGAAAAATTTAAGCCATTCTTCAAAGATTAATAGCTTTTCATGTCCATATCTGGATACTATTTTTTTAACTTCTTCAATAGGTTTTTCAACAGTAAGTTTGCCTTCTTTTTTAGAATAAAACTTATCAGCAAAGCATATAATTTTCTCTTCTAAGGTTATAGGAGTCATGTTTTTTAGAGGAAGAGGCAACTGATTTTTTTTAATATCTCTAATAGTTAACCCTAACCCTACATGTCTTTCACAAACAAAAGCATGAAGCGGTAGCCCTTCATTCTGAAGTATTTTATAGCCAAGATGCCCATGACATATATAAGGATGCTCGCCTAAACAGCCAATTTCAGGCATAAAAGTTTGAAATATTCCTATATCGTGAAGCATAGCCGCCTCTTCAATAAAGTTAATATCAGGCTTAAAGTCTTTAAGACGGTTAGCTATCTGAAGAGCTTTTTCTGTAACAGCTTTGCTATGGGAAAGTAAAATTTCATATGTTTTAGAGCTCTTTGGGTAATATTTTTGAATTATAAAAATTGGATCTATCTTCATAATCTATAAATTACACAGAAAAATTAAGTTGATGCAACTCTTAATATGGTAAAATTAAATTATGCATTTAAGTGAAATAGCTTTAAAAGTTTTAGAGACTAAATTTCTTTTGAAGGATGAAGAAGGTAGAGTAATTGAGACCCCTGAGCAAATGTTTCGGAGGGTAGCGAGGCATTTAGCAAAAGCAGAGAGTCTGTATAGTGATAAGGAAGACTTTGAAGATAAGTTTTATGAGTTAATGTCTTCTTTAAGATTTCTTCCTAACTCGCCTGCACTTATGAATGCCAACAAACCAATCGGACAGCTCGCTGCTTGTTTTGTTTTGCCTGTTGAAGATTCTATGGAGGGGATTTTCAGTACTTTAAAGAATGCAGCTTTAATCCTTCAAAGTGGTGGTGGGACAGGTTTTTCCTTTTCTCGTTTAAGGCCAAATAAAGATATAGTAAGATCTACTACTGGTGTAGCGAGTGGTCCTGTATCTTTTATGAAGATTTTTGATATGGCTACAGAAGTTATTAAGCAAGGTGGAGCTCGAAAAGGGGCTAACATGGGAATTTTAAATGTAAATCATCCTGATATAATAGAGTTTATCAGAGCAAAAAGAAACTTGGGCGAGCTAAATAATTTTAATATCTCTGTAGCTGTCACTGATGATTTTATGGAAGCAGTGAAAAACAATGACATTTATAACTTAATAAACCCACGAACAGGCAAAGTTGTTAAAACTGTCAAGGCTAAGGAGATTTTTAAAGAGATAGTAATCAGTGCTTGGCAGACAGGAGACCCAGGATTGATTTTTATTGATAAGATTAATCGGGCAAACCCAACCCCTCACATTGGTTACATAGAAAGCACAAATCCCTGTGGGGAACAACCACTTCTTCCTTATGAAGCTTGTATATTAGGTTCTTTTAATCTTACTAAATATTTAGACCAAGATGCTGCTACCCGTATTCAAGGTACTGTAATAAATAAACTAAAATATGAAGAGGCTTTAAATCTTATTAAGTGGGATAGTTTCAGGAAAGATATTCATTTAGCAGTAAGGCTTCTTGACAATGCCATAGATGTAAATGTCTATCCTGTTAAAGAGGTTGAGATTATGCATAAGGGTAACAGAAAAATAGGTATTGGTGTTATGGGATGGGCAGACCTTTTAATAAATCTCTTCATTCCTTATGGACATGCTAAGTCTTTCAGATTAGCTGAAGATATTATGAAATTTTTAAGAAATGAAGCAAGAAAAGCATCTATATCCTTAGCACAAAAAAGAGGCGTTTTCCCAAATTTTAAAGGGTCTATTTATGATGCACCTCACATGCCAGCTTTAAGGAATGCTACCTTAACAACAATCGCACCAACAGGCACGATATCAACTATAGCTGATTGCTCAAGTGGCATTGAACCACTTTTTATGCTTGCGTACAAAAGACTTATTATAAATAATGAGTTTATCTACACTAATAAAAACTTTATCGATATGGCAAAAAGGTTTAATTTTTATTCAGAAGACCTTATGAAAGAAGTTTATAAAACGGGGAGTATTAAAAATATAAGAGGTTTACCTTTAAAGTTCAAAGAAATTTTTAGGAACTCATTTGAAATTCCCTTAGAGGTTCATATAGAGATGCAAGCAGCTTTTCAAAAATATACTGATAATGCCGTATCAAAAACAATAAATTTGCCAAGCTCAGCTACTAAAAAGGATGTAGCTCGTGCTTTTATGCTTGCTTACGACAAAGAACTGAAAGGAATTACCATATTCAGATATGGCTCAAAGAAGGGCACTTTGCTATCCTATTATGAAGCTGATTAATCCTTAGTAATCAGTAGTTTTATTGTTATGCATGTAAATTTAAGAAGAACAATATTTAATTTATAAGTGAATTGTTTTCAGATCGTCCTTTTGGGATTGAGTGAGAAAGTTAGTGGGAATAAAGAAAATACTGAAGTAACCAGCCGGTTAAATATCTTAGGTAAACTTAGGTACTATATCAAAGCTACAAAATTGTAAGATTAGTTTAATTCTCATTGCCTCTTTTTTTAAGCCTAATGATTATTTAGTTATCCAAGGTAGCTTTTTGATTTAAATGCAGAAATACAGGTGAAACGCCTGTAGAAAAAAGGGCTTAAGCATTAAGCCAATCAAAATTTCTATCAAAGAGCTTTTTTGTATTTTTTAAAGATATTTTTGACCTTTTTATGTTATATGAGATAACTTAATTTATGTTGTTAATTCACAAATCAGTCTTAAAAGAACTTTTCATTTCCTTTTTATTTTCAATTCTTTTTTTGAATTTTTCTCTCATGATGGAAAAACTCATCAGGATAACCAGATTGCTTGCTGGAGTGGGATCATCTTTTTTAGATATTTTAACAATAATAATCTATTTGCAACCAGAAACTCTTATAATAACAATACCAATGGCTCTATTGCTTTCTATATTACTTGTTTATGGTAGGATGTCAGCGGATAATGAGTTAATTATTTTGCAGAACCTTGGAATGACTTTTTTTAATATTTCTAAGCCAGTTATGTACTTAGGTGTTATTTGTTTTTTTGTAAGTATCTCTATGAGTTTTTTTCTAGGTCCTAAAAGCAGTATTCTATTGAGAGAAAAGATATCTGATATCTTAACAAAAAGATCAGCCCTGACCATAGAAGAAGGCATTTTTAATACTGCTTTTAAAGATATTGTAATATTAGTGAGAGAAAAACCTTCTGAACAAGTTTTGAAAGGTGTCTTACTTTTAGATGATAGACAAAAAGAGGAGCAAAAGATTATTTTTGCTAAGGAAGCTATTATAGAGACTCAAAGTGAAGGCATAGCTTTTGCACTTTTAAATGGTCAAGTTTATATATCAAAAAGGAACTCAATTACAGAGATTCATTTTGAAAAATACCAGTTTCTATTAGTCCCATCTGTTATGGGATATGGAAGAAAAAAGAGTGAGTTGTCGCCCTTTGAGTTATTAGTTGCCTCTGAGCTGGAACAGGATCAAAGGATCAAATATATCTTAGAGTTCCATCGTAGAGTATCTTTGCCTTTGCTATGTTTTTTGATAGTTTTTTTAGCACCACCATTGTCTCTACTTTCTGGCAGGTCAGGAAAGTTAGGTGGAGTAACCCTTGGGTTAGCTGTTTTTGTGATCTATTATTCTATTTTACTTTATGGAGAAAATCTGGCTAAATCTGGAAAAATTCCTCCCTTTTTTGGGTCTTGGATTTCCTTTATTATCCTTATGATATTTTCTATCCTTCTATTCTATAGAGCTAATAAAAAATAGTTATCTATGTTAATTGTTCAGAGACTTTATATAAAAGATTTTTTCAAGGTTTTTTTAATATTAATCGTTGGCATATCTTTGATATTTAGCATCTTTGGACTTATTGATAAGTTAGATGATTTTGCTGCTACCGAGGGATATATGCTTCTTTTATTGAAATATGCCTTATTTAATGTGCCTAAGTATATAAATTATATCCTGCCTATGACTATACTGATCAGTTGTCTTTTTATATTTTCTATGGCATTTAAAAGGAAAGAGATTATCATAATAAAATTAGCAGGCGCAAAAATTACTAATTTTCTAAAACCTTTTTTAATCGTGGGCTTTTTTTTAACCTTATTCAGTTTTTTCTTATCTGAAATTTTAAACCCCTATTTATCTGCTCATCTCCTGGTAATCAAAGCGCAAATTACAAAAAAGAGTTCAAACATTACTTTTAAGGAAGGCTCTCTATACATGAAAGGAAAAGATGGTTCTGTAATTAAGATGAACGTATATTTAGAAGATAAAGACGAGGCGTATGGGGTTAATATTTATATCTACGATGAAGAGGGGTTAAAAGAGAAGATTGAAGCTGAAAGAGGTCTTTGGGATGGGAAAGCTTGGTCTTTAAAGGATGTTAAAATCTTTGAAATCTCTACTGGAAAAACTTCTTTTACTGAAGAACTATATACTGATAAGATTGATTCACCTAAGATTCTTAAAAAACAGATACTTAAAACTGAAGAAATGACAATTGTTGAGCTTATAAGATATTATAGAAAGCTTAATGATGCAGGTTTTAAAAACCAAAAGCTTTTAGTTGATATTAGCTCAAGGTTTTCTTATCCTTTGACTAATTTTTTTATGATGATTCTTGGCTTAGCAATTTCTATGGGAGCTAACCATAGTTTTTCTCATAAATTTCTTTTATCTATCAAAGGACATGAAATATCAGGAGGGGGCTTTTTAACAGCTGCTATTGGGCTCCTAATCAGCATTATTTATTGGTTTGGTCATTCTTTCTTTTTGTCCTTAGGTTATGCAGGAACTATTAATCCGACCATATCTGCTTGGGTAATGCCACTTATTTTTGCTCTAACTTCTATCTACTTATTTAGAAGCATCCCTCAATAGATGTTAAAAGGTTTTTTAATAAGGAGGATAAATTAATGCTGGATTCTTTAGATTATGAAAGGTTAGACAGATGCAAGTTTTCTTGCGAAAAGATATGTTCTTTAGTTTGTTGTAATGGTGCTACGGTGATAACAATTGATGAGATCAAAGACTTTTATAAGATATTCCCTATTTATATTGGTTTTAGAAAATACTCTTCTATGAACAGAGAACATCGGTCATTTTTGAAAAACATAGGGGGGGAGTTAGACGACTATTTTATTATAGGGGATTTTATAGCTGGTAATAGATTTAAAAACTACTGTTTAGCACTGGATACAGATAATCTGTGTAGACTACAGAAAGAAGGGAAAAAGCCTTTGCAGTGCCAAGTAGTTCCTTTCTGTGCAGTTTTCCCAGAGAATATGCAAGATATTGTATTTCTGCAACAGAGACAGTTGAGATTCTCTAAATGTCAAGGATATAAAGAAAGTAATGGCCTTGATTATGTAGTGTGGCAGGATGGATTCTTTACAGAATCTTCTTTAAGGGATGCCTTTTATAATTTTCAGAAAGGCTTATCTAAGCAATCTAAATTTATGAAAGAGATTTTATTGTCAATTTATAAAGAAGATTTTTTCAAAGACTTTATGGAAGGTGAAGGCATTCTTGAGATGCCGATCCCTATCGCTATGCTTTTCCCGATACTTTATGAAGCAGGTTTTTCAGAGGAAGGTTCTTTAGATTTTATCCTTACTCAAACCCGAATATGCCAAAGAGAACTTAATGAAAACAATTTAGAAAATACGGTTATTGAAGATTGGTTTAATGAACTTTTAGAGCTACTCAATAGTTATGTAAAATTTATAAAATCTCAGAATCCACTATAAATATATTTTAATAGTTACAATTAGAATGCAACTGTGTTTAATTATTTAAAAGAAAAGCATAAGGGTATTTTAAGTGTTTACTTAAATTGTTCAATATCTACAAGTACAATAGATTTAAATAAGAAGTTTATAGTTCATTTTATATAGATACTTCTAAGGCTTATGGCAGTAGTTGGGCAAACTTTTCTGCAAAGACCACAGCCGTAACATTTATTATGGTTTATAGTTGCAAAGTAAATGCCACTTTCATAAATACTGTCAATAGCATTGAATTGGCAGAACTTGGCACAGGAGCCACAACCGTTGCAAAGAGTTTTATCTATTTGAGCCATATATTCAGCTCTTAAGAAAGTTTCAACCTTAATGTTATAATGGGTTCGCATAGCTATGCATTCTTCAATAGTGCAGTTACAAATAGCTCCAATAAAGGGAGTAACAAAAGTCCAAATTGTATGGATCGCTCCTTTTTTTTCTAAATCTTCTATTTCTTCTAAGGCTTTTTCTTTGTTAATGCTTTCAAGTAAGTTTGAGGTAGGTTTTTCAAAGTAATTCATATTAAGGTTTTTATACCATGCGTGGGGATGATAAGTGATGCCATAGCAGCATCTTATATCTGATCTGTCAATGGTCCATCTACATGCGCATGGAAGCCTAACAATATCAATGGTTTTATCTAAAATTTCTTTAACTTCTTCTATCGGGATAACCTGTCCATAGTGTTCTTCTTTTGCCTTTTCTAACATTTTAAAGGTTATTCTTTCTGGTAAGTTCCCTTTTTTTTGAATTATTGACTCAAGTCTTGAAAGGTTTTCAAAACCTTCTTTTACTGTTTTTTCTAAAAAATTCTCTATGAATTTTCTCCTTCTAAGGTCAGAAAGCAAATCTTCTGAGTAATTAGAAGCATTTCTATACCAGATTTTGCCTTCCCCATGTTTTGAGCAGAATTCACACATAATTTCTCCTTAAATATTTTATCTTCTTTAATCCTGTCAGCATAAATTGTTTTTTGTCAAGATTAATTAATAAAAAGGGTATAATATAAAGGAGTTTAAGAATCTTAACTTTTTAAGAGGCTTTTCTGATATGAGAAATAAAATAGCGTTGCTTTGGGATGAATCTTTCTTATGGGGCTTAATGGCTTATGAAGCCTTAAAAAAAACTTGTCTTCCCTTTGAGCTAATAACCTCTGAGGAAATTAAAAAAGGGTTGCTACTAAACTATAATATACTCTTTGTTCCTGGAGGCTGGGCATCAAATAAACTTAAGACAATTGGCATAGAAGGAGCAGAGGAGATCAGGAGTTTTGTTAAAAAAGGAGGGGCATATTTAGGGATTTGTGGTGGAGCTGGGTTAGCTACCTTGGATGGAATAGGGCTTCTTAAAGTAAAGCGCAGACCTACTAAGGACAGGGTGCCAAGTTTTAGTGGGAGGATAAGACTTGATATTACCCCTCATCCAATTTGGTCTGGATTTGATCAAAAGGACAAAGATAATCTTCATGAACCAATTTTTTATGCTTGGTGGCCATCCCAATTTGTTGTTGATGATGGCTTAAATGTATTGGCTACTTATGGGATGCCATTGTCAGATTCTTTTACATCTGATTTGTGTATTGGTGATCTAAATTATTGCAAGGTTGATTGGAGTGAGTTAGAATCATCTTACGGTATTAACCTTAACCCTAACCGATTATATGGAGAACCAGCAGTAATTGAAGGTGTCTTAGGTTCAGGTAGGGTAATATTATCTTTAATTCACTTTGACACTCCTGATCATGAAGGAGGTTATTTAGTTTTGAGAAACCTTTGTCAATATTTCTTAGGGAGCGACCTGACAGCTGCTTCTTCATCTGAAGAACATAAGAGATTTAGTGTTAAATTTGATCCTCAAATAGGTCCTCTCATAGAAGACATTTACAAATCTGTTGCTGAATTAATTGATTTAGGTATAAGAAATTTCCTTTGGTTTCCAAGAAACTCTATGCTTTTTCAATGGCGTAGAGGAATAAGGGGGCTTGAATATTGTAATTTATATATACTTGTGAAGAAGATTTATGAGTTTTTAACTATCAAAAAAATTGATTTACATTCAGAAGAACATTTATTCATTGAAATCTCCTTTGATGAAGAAATAAAAGGTATTAAAGAGCCTCTTACGCTGTTTTGTGAAAAAGCAAAAGAGTTGATCATTTTAGAAAGGTTGGCACTTCAAAAGAGGAATTTAACTTTTGAAAAGAGCGATGATCCTAAGATACAAAACATTCGTTTAGAGCTTTTCTCAAGTTCAAAAAGTTATGGAGGCCTCTACAAGGAATTAATTGATAAAATAGACAAGGTGCTATATAAGTTTTTGAAATTAGAAAGAGGCAGTCTTTAAAAACAAAATATTTTATAGAACAATAATTTTTTAAATATTGACAACTATATCTGATAACTGGTATAAAGTAACACTCAAAAAATATCTTTTTACTGGTATTTTTTAAAAAAGGAGGGTAGCTAATGAGGTTGGGAATTTTTATCAGCGATTACAAGGGCCTAACTGATACTGTTGACAGGCTTAGTGCTGAGAAACTTGGCTTTATTTTTGTTCAAAATGGTGTCTATCATACTACAGTTAAAGAAAATGGCAAGTCTTCTTCATTGCTTGATAGAAATGCTAATTTTTATGTCCTTGAGGAAGATCTTGCTATGAGAGGTTTAACAGGTGCTGATGTAGATAGCAGAGTTAAGGTCGTAAATTATGGTGATGTGGTGGACTTAATTTTTAACGATTACGAAAAACTTGTTTGGTTATAGGAGGTAAACTGATGGGTACCCTAACAATTGCTCCTTTTTCTTCTCTTGTAGGCTCAAAAAGTATGGATTTTGCTCTAAAATTAGCTAAGGCAGCAGCTGATAAAGGTCACAAAGTAAATATCTGGCTTACAAGTAATGGTGTGATGATAGTAAAGTCCAATCAAAAACATCTTAAAGATTATTCTCATGCAGAAAAGTATGTCAAAGAATTACTTGATAAAGGTGTGGAGATATGCGTATGTGAGGCTTGTGCTCTTGCAAGGGGAATACAAAAGAGTGAGGCCATAGAAGGTATAAAATGGGATGCTATGCATTGGTATCTGGCAAAGATCTATAATAGTGATAGAGTACTACATATAGGAGGTGAGTAAAATGTCTATGATTGATTTAGCTTTTATTATTCAAAGACCTCCATATAAAAGTGAGTCTTCAACCTTAGGTTTAACTCATGCAATTTCTTATCAAGTTGTTGATATGTTTTTGGATGAAGGACAAGGAGTAGTTCCTAAGGTGTGTTTTATAGGTGAGGGTGTTTTGAACTGTCTATCAGGACAGAAGGCAATGGAGCATTATGGTGTGACAAGTATTGAAGCACATATTAAAAATGCTTTACTTGTTGACCTTGATATATTTGTGTGTAAAGAGGATTTAGAAAGGTTTTCAATAGGAGAAGATAGATTAGTAGATGCTGAAGATATGGGAGCTGATAAAAAACTTCAAGTAGTCCCTCTTAGTCAGATACAAAGTATTATAAATAATTGTAAGCACTTATTTGTTTTTTAATTATTTTTTAAGGAGGATTTATTATTATGGCAAATTTAAAGTCAAAGACCCCCACAGAGGTATTAGATGTATTAGGTAGGGTTTGCCCTTACCCACTTGTGATGACAAAGAAAGCCTTAGAGAAGCTTTCCCCTGGAGATCTTTTGAAGGTTTTAACTGATGCCCCTGCGTCAGCTGAAGACTCTATCCCAAGGTTTGCTGAAAAGCAAGGCTATGGAATAGAGGTTGTAAAGCTTGAAGATAAAGGTTACTGGGAACTCTATATAGAGAAAACCTGATTTTCAGGACTATCTTCTCTAAAACTAAAGGAGCATATAAAGAAATTATATGCTCCTTTTTGTATTTCCCTTATTTGATAGAAATATTATGTCTCTGTGATTGTTATTGCACCTTCAGGACATACCTGTAAACAGGTCTCACAGAAAACACATTCAGATGATTGATAAGGGTCACTTTTGCCATCAACTATTCTGAAGACTTCATTTGGGCAATTTGTAACACACTCTTCACAACCTGAACATTTTGCTGTATCAACTGTGACTATATACATTCAGCTCACCCCCTTATTTTAAGATACTAAGACATTTAAAAAATGTAATATAATATTTTAATTAATATAACATATCCTATTATTAATGGTGAACATCTACATCGCCTAATTCTTCTCTAATAGAAATAGCAACCTTATAAAGAATAGTTAGTATTAAAAATCCGATAGCCCATACTCCTAAGGAAATTGACACCTCAGGTATTGTAGGCCAGTATTCAGTAATTTGTTTAAAAGAATTAGGTACAAAACCACCTACAATAAGACCAAAACCTTTATCAATCCAAAGAGCAACAAATACACAAAGAGATGCTATTGCAAGCAATAACTCATTTTTGCGAAGTTGAGGTATTACGAGCAAGATCAACGCAATTATGGTGAGTATATTAGAAATCCACATTATTGGGACGAGTTTTTTATAGCCATCTAAACCTGCATAGAGATATACAATAGAATGTCCATATGAAGGAATTCCACTGTAGAAAGAGGTGAAGAATTTTAGTCCCAAGAAGAATACGCTTGTTAACATAAAATAAGTTACTATTTTCCCAAGTGCTTGAATTGCTTCCGTGCCTGGGTCAAATTTAGTAAATTTTCTTACTATAAGAGCTAATAGGATGAGTAAAGCAGGACCTGAAGCAAAAGCAGAGGACAGAAACTGAGCTGCAAGAAGAGCAGACATCCAGAAGTATTTACCTGGTAACCCTGAATAAAGGAAAGCTGTTACTGTATGGATAGAAGGTGCCCAGATTATAGACAAAATAACGAAAAATTTTAGCCACTTAGGGGGTGCAATCCCTTTTCTCTCTGCACCAAGAGCTGTCCAGCCTACTAATATATTGAGAAATAAATAACCACCAAGCACTATCATATCGTAAAACATAACTGAGTTAGGGGTTGGATGCAATATGACATTAAGAACTCTAAGAGGTTGCCCTAAATCTACAAATATAAAAAGCATACACATTATTACTGCTGGAATGGCAAGAAACTCTCCAAGTATAGTAATTTTTCCAAAGGCTTTATAGTTATGAAGATAGTAAGGCAGAACAACCATAACTCCTGAGGCAGCTATACCAACTAAAAAGGTAAATTGGGATATATAAAAACCCCAGGATACGTCTCTACTCATGCCTGTTACACCTAACCCTACTATAAACTGCTTGAGATAAAAAATGAACCCGATCCCTATAATAGCAAGCAAAAATATAATCCATGCCCAATAAATTCTACTTCCTTTAAATGCAGTCTCAAGCATCTCTTTAACCTCCTATAATGTAAAATACACATGGTGTGGTCCCTAACTCAGGTTTTCTTCTGATTGAATAATTAGAAGCAAGAACTTTCCTAATATCTGAATTGGGATCGTTTAAATCTCCAAATACCATGGCACCATTAGAAGCCTCTACGCAAGCAGGTTTAAGTCCTATAGCAATTCTTTCATAACAAAGGGTACATTTCTCAACCACACCTTTCATCCTCGTTGGAAATTCAGGATTTTGTTTTTTTATGTATGGCCTAGGATCTCTCCAATTGAAACTTCTTGCCCCGTAAGGACAACCAGCCATGCAAAATCTACAACCTATACAACGATGCATATCCATCATCACTATGCCATCACTTTTTCTTTTAAAAGTCGCTTTGGTAGGACATACCCTCACGCAGGGTGGGTTATCACAATGGTTGCATAAGACTAAAAAAGGTTTTTTCTTTAAAGCTTCTTTTATATATGGATTTGCATACTCATGAGATGAAAAAGTGTGTTCATAGGACTCAGTCCATATCCATTTAATCTCTTCCTTGGGGTTGTTAATAAGGGGTACATTATGTATGGTATGGCAAGCATCAATAACCTTTTGATATGATTCAGGCGTATTGAATTTGCTTATATCTATCGCAATTCCCCATCTTTTACCTTTTAAAGACTTTGGGTCTTCAAGGTATTGGGCTGCTTCAATACCTTTGTTTGTTATTAGGTTAACTCCGACAGCTCCACCTATACCAGCTAAAGTAGTTATTCCTGCAATTTTTAAAAAATCTCTTCTGTTAATTGCCATGGCTTATGTTCCCTCCTGTGGAGCAATATGGCAATCCCAACAATATGGCTTAACAGCCACATAGTTGTGACATTCGTCGCAGAATTTCTTTTTGCTTGAATGGCATTTCATGCAAGTATTTTGAAGGCTCATGTCAAAACTTCTGCCATCTTTTGATTTATATAACCTTAAACCATCTCTTACGACGGCATCTCGCCAATCATTGAGTATTACCATATGTTCAGTTTTCATGTATTGTTTTGACTCAATACATTTTTTATCAACCATCTTTTGGATTTCTGGTGTGTCAATTTTGGGTTCAGGTTTTGCTACAGCTTTTCCCATTGTGAATAAAAAAGGAAAGGTTGAAAAGCCGATAAAAATGAGCAACCCAATTATAATCTTGCCGCCATCATACATCATTCGGCACCTCCTTTACCTGGCAAAGGCTCACCCCTGAGGTCAAGTGTCCTTTCAATCTCACCTGTCATGACAAGAGCGTTTCCAAGTAACTCATGAACTCCGCAAACATCCACTCCTGGGTTCCAATAGTCCATCAGGGTGGGCAGTGCAGCTCTATCAATGGCACAAATATTTGCGAGCATATTAACACCAAATTTTTCTCTTACATATTTTACAGCGTTAGCTCTTGGGAAGCCTCCTCTCATTCTAAGCTCAATATTTTCACCCGCATTTAAGCCTGAACCGCTGCCACAACAGAAAGTCTTCTCTCTAATTGTGCTTTCAGGCATCTCATAGAAATGGTTACATACATTCTTTATGATATATCTTGGCTCCTCAAAAATACCCATAGCCCTCGAGGTATTACATGAATCATGGAAAGTAACTTTGAGATGGTCATTGCGACTTTTGTCTAATTTGAGTTTACCATGCTTTATGAGGTCAGCAGTAAATTCTGTAATATGAACAATTTTGGAGCCTTTAGCATTTTCAAACTTTGTCCCTGTTATCGGTGATACTGGCTCTTCTAAGAAATCAGGAGGTCCCCACCAGGTATCTGCATACTGATTCATTAACCTCCACTGATGGCCACATTCACCGCCAAGGATCCATTTGACTCCTAATCTTTTTGCTTCTGAATAAATTTTGTAGTAGAGTTTCTTAGCAACTTCCATAGAGGTAAAGAAACCGAAATTCCCTCCTTCACAAGCCATGGTACTCCACGTATAATCAAGACCAATCTCATGGAATAACATCAACTCTCCCATTGTCACATAGTTACCTGGCACACCAAAAAGGTCACCAGAAGGACCAATGAAAAGAATCTCAGCTCCTTTTCTATTAAAAGTAGTCTCTACCCTTATACCTGTAATTGTCTCTATATCATCAAGCATAAAGTCAATATTAGCTTTAATTGTATGAGGTTCAAGCCCAAGGTGATTTCCAGTTCTATAGCTATTTGCTACAGGTCCCATGATCCAGTCAAGATTTAAACCTAAAAGATTTAATAGTTCTCTTCCGATAATTGTAATCTCAGCTTGATCTATTCCATAAGGGCAGAAAAGAGAACATCTTCTGCACTCAGTGCACTGAAAGTAGTAATACCAAATTTCTTTGAGGACATCTTCTGTTAATTCTCTTGCACCTGCAGCTTTACCGAATATCTTGCCGGAGGTTGTAAAATACTTGCGATACACTGACCTTAATAGCTCTGCCCTAAGGACAGGCATATTTTTAGGGTCGCCACCTCCAAGGAAGAAATGACATTTGTCGGCGCAAGCACCGCATCTTACACAAATGTCCATAAAAACATGAAAAGTTCTATATTTCATTAATCTCTCTTTTATTCCCTGTAATATTATCTCTTTCCAGTTATCAGGCAATTTCCAGTCTGCATCTGCAGGTGACCAATCTCTTGGAAATGGCATACCTACAGCTTCAAGATACTTTGGTCTTGTAGCATGACAGTACATTCCTGGCTTGAACTCAACAGGGATGTCCATCCAATTTCTTTGTGGTGGCGTATAACTTATTTTTGATAATTCTTCTGGTTTTGGTGGTTTTCCTTTGGTTGCCATATTATTACTCCTTTTCTACAGGTATTCCGGCTTTTTTCATTTTTTCCCTGAACTCGTTCTCATAATCATCGTATGAGCGAACCTTGATTGGATAATCCCATGGGTTTACATGTCTTTGCATACGGTTGTTATTAGCTAAGTTTCTTGTAGGACTTAAAAAGACACCGGCCATGTGGACAAGCTTACTAAATGGAAAATATGCAAAGAGAGTGCATACCAGAGTTAAATGGATATAAAATATTATACCTATACCGTCAGGGATTGTAGGTCTGAAACTTACTAATCCCATTGTTATTTGTTTCACACCTACTATGTCTACTTTATCAAAATATCTCATATATATACCAGAGAGCACAATAGCAAGTATAAGGAATAAGGGGAAATAATCAGAGGGAAGCGATATATATTTGATCTGAGGCATTCCAAGCCTTCTGTATAATAAGAAAAGCAGGGCAATAACTATGACAAAATTAGTAATATAAACAAGTGGAGCTCCTACTTGGAAGAAAGAATCGACAAATTCTAAGAACTGTATTGGTGTTGGCACTGGAACAGTAAAAAATCTGAGATGCCTAAGAAGAATTACTAAAAAAGAGTAATGAAAAGCAATAGCTGCTAACCATAGGAGCTTTTCTGAGCCATAAACCAGTCTGGGTCCATCGTGAAGTTCAGCCTTTGTATTCCTAAAAAGAGATCTAAAGAGCAAAACCTCTAATATCATCCTGCCTATGACGCCATAAGAGGTGTGGGGATTATCTAATTTGTTAGATTTTATCCAAGGTAAAGTAAACTGCTGACCTCCTGTAGTAGGCACTCTGAATGGAACAGCTGATCGCCCCCAGTTAAAGACCCTGTAGGTTACACCAATTATAAAAGTAAGCAAGGCAAGATAAGGTATAATTATAGCAAATAGGTAATTTAATCCTGCCCCTCTTACCCCTGCAAAAACAATCAGCACAATTGCGATAACAACAGCAAAGGAAAATAAGATTCCCATTTAGCTACCCCTTTTATACTTTTTTTGTTGATTTTTACTAAATTTTAAAACTTTGAAAATCACTATCCTTTTACAGAAAATTATAAAAATTAATTGATATCCCTCTCCGGTGACTCTACAATAAGTTTAGCTTGCTGAAGTAATCTATAAGTCATTTTTTTTGCTTCATTTGCTTTTAACTCATATAGTTTTTCTCTACACTTCATGTATATGTCAAAAGAGATCAGAGCAGCAAGATCAATCTTTGACTGGAAATCATGTAAATCCATTAGAAACTCTTTAGTTGCTGGTTTTTGTAATAGATCGGCTTGGTTAATCTCATCTTTTAAAATATCCTTGAAAGAAAAGATAAAAGCTATTGCTTGAGAGGCTGAAAAATCTTGAACAGCTCTGATTTTTATGATCTCTTCTAAAAAAATAGAGAGTTTAGCTACATCAGTTTTTTCTTTTATAATCTCATCAAAGATTTTTTCAATCCCTACAAAAATAGTAGAGCCAACGGGATTTCTAAAAGGGTCATCTTGATTTCTAAAAAACTTTGCAGTCTCTGGGGGATAAGTGTCTAAAATGAGGTTAAACCATTTAGACAAGATCAAGGTTTTTTTTTCTGTAAGAAAATTCCTTAAGTTCATTTAAGGAGATTAAATTACCCCCCTCTCATTTAAAGTTTATAAGTTAAATGGGATGGTATTAAGCCATCCCATTTAAATGAAAACTATACGCATCCTGTTGGCTTTGGCAAACCAGCGTATCTACAGGCTTGCTTTGCAGGTCCGTCTGGGAATAACTCATAAAGGTATTTTGTATTACCCTTGTCAGGCCCCATGACCTTACCGATCTCTTTAACAAGAATCTTGATCATTGGAGCAATCTGATACTTCTGGTAATAATTTCTCAAAAAATTGATCACTTCCCAGTGAGCCTCTGTAAGGGTAAGCCCGTCTTTTTCGGCCATGTAAACTGCCAGTTCTTCTGACCAGTCATCAAGGTTTGCTACATAGCCGTCTTCATCAACCTCAATTTGCTTGCCTTTAAATTCAATATGTGCCATTGCATCTCCTCCTTTTGGCTTTTTATAAAAATATATCCTGTAAAGGATAGTTTAATATAAAATTAAGCTAAGAAAACGATTTAGACAATAATATACACCAAACTTCAAGGTCAAATAAAATTATCTTATGAAACTATTATAAAAGACTATTAATTGTCTCTGATGTAATTTTACCGATTGTAGTTTGTAAAAAAGCTCTGTTTGTGTAAAGAGATATTTCAGACTCATCGTCTTTAAATTTCTCTATCTTATTTATAATCTCCTTATTAGAAATTCTTCTTAATAATAATATTGTATAACCTTTTACTGTGGGGTTGGGGTCGTCTAACATCTTAATGGCTTCGTTGAGAATAAATTTTACTTTATCTGGTGCTTTTTCTGCAATTCTAATCATAGCCCAGATAACACCTTCTTTGAAAACTTCTTCATCTCTATTTGACCACAAGATTGGTATGAGATCAAAGTATTCTTCTGGATTACTCCTTATTATCTCTCCAAGCATCTCTGGTGCTGTCCAGCTGATGCCTCCTGATTCTTCCGTCATTGACCACAGTAGCCTCCTTGCAGTATTTCTAATAAATTCAGGGTCTGTTGGTGATAATTTTTCTGCTATTAAACCTACGCATTCAATAGCATGCCAAGTAATAAGGCTACTTTTATCATAAGTAAAAGAGAATAGTTGGTTTATTATGTTTTTGTCATTCATTGCAAGAGTTACAACATTGTCAAGTTCACCTAAGGTTAAATGTTTTTTTATTACTTGTTTTAGGTTTGTCTTTTTTTGCTTTTTGACTTTATCACCATTATCAATGTTATCCATTTGTATATCCTTTGTAGATTTTAGGAATACCAGTTTGCCTGGGGTCTCCCCTAAGCTTATACGGTTTATTTTTTTATGTGTTTTATAATCATAGTCCATGTCAGAGTATAAATAATCAGAGTCTGGATCTAATGTTCCTATATCCCAGTCTCCCTTAAGTAAGACTAATGCCTCCATATAAGCTTCTCCAACAGAACGGCCTGTTAGGTCGCAGACATAGATTGCATTACATTTACATTTTCCACTAATTATCTCTCCTAAATCTGTAGTAGTAACTACAGGCTTTTCTATGATCTTTTCACAAAAAGGACATCTTGGAATATTTTTTTCAACTTTTCTATCGTAAAACATAACTATATACCTCTAATAGCTTTATATTTAATAGCGGATTCAATCATGCTGTCAACCCAAACCTTAGATCCTAAGGCGTGTATATGAGTATAGGTGCCAAGTGTGTTTTTCCAGTAGATGCCGTCTCTTTTGTTTATTAAACCTTCACCCCGTATCATCTTAAAAGAAGTAGCTAAATTATCGGGGGCATCTTTTAGCATAGAGTAATGAAACTCATGTCCATAGAGCACTGTATTTTTGGGATAAAAAGGGTTTTCTCGGTCAATTTCTACAATTGTATACCCATGCGCTTGAGGCTTTTTTTTCATCTGAAAAGTTAAAGGAAAAACTCCAACCATTGAAAAACTTTCACTATTGATAATTAATTCTTTACCAAGAAACATTAACCCGCCACACTCTGCGTATATTGGTAATCCACATTCAGCAGCATCTTTAACGGAGTTTTTGAAAGTTATATTTTGGGCTAATTTAGTAGCGTTAGTCTCTGGAAAGCCTCCACCGATGTATAAAGCATGTATCTCAGGTAAGGATACATCAGATGTAGCGTCTATATCTATTATTTTTGCACCTCTTTTTTTTAATTCTTCCAAATTTTCTGGATAGTAAAATTGGAACGCTGAATCTTTTATAACCCCAATCTTAATTGATTCTTCTTTGACAGAATCTGCTTCCCCTATATCAGGGGAAGGTAACTGAAGTTGTGGAGCATCATTTGCAATATCATATATTTTTTCAATATCAAGGTATTTATCGGAGATCTCTAATATGTAAGAGTTGACAATGTCATAGTGTTGATATTCTTGATAGGGTATGAGCCCCATGTGTCTTTCTGGTAATGCTTCAGTTTTTAGCCTCGGTATGGCACCAACTACTGGGATGGAACAGTACTTTTCAATTGAGGCTTTTACTATTTGTTCATGTCTTTGAGTACCTACTTGGTTTAAGATTATGCCCTTAATCATTACTGATTTATCAAACTCTGCACATCCTTTTACTAAGGCAGCAGCAGTTCTTGTAATCTTAGTGCAATCTAAAATGAGAATGACTGGACAAGAAAGAAGTTTTGCTAGTTCAGCAGTACTATAAGTTCCCTCAATGTCCATTCCGTCATAAAGTCCTCTGTTGCCTTCAATGATGGAGATATGACCATTGGAATGATTAATAAAGGATTTATGAACATTTTCTTTGGAGATCAGAAAAGGATCCAAGTTGTAGCAAGGATTATCAGCAAATTTTGATAACCAACCCGAATCAATATAGTCAGGTCCTTTTTTGAAGGGGATAACTTTAAGTTTCTTTTTAGCTCTCAAGGCGCAAATTATGGCTAATGTAATAGTTGTTTTACCGCTTCCACCTCTAATACCTGCTACAATTACTCTTGGGTATTTGTTTAACATGATTGATTTATAATAAACCTAATCATAAGGTGTTTGTCAAAAATTTTAGTCATTTAATAGGTTTTTTTTGGTAAAATAGATATACAATGTCTGAGATTTCCTGTCGCTTTTGTCTATATTGTTTTGCACTGAAAAGCCCTTAATCCTGCTTGAAAAAGCTTTTATAATAAAATATATGAAAGAGATCTTACAAAGAATAGAAAATAAGAAAGAAACTTACATTCAATACAATTTTTCCCAACTTGAAAGCTCAACTCTTATGACCTTTTTTGATTTGGCTCAAGAGTTTGAGCGTTTGGAAGATTTTTATTATTTATGTGTAGCTGTTTTAAAAGTTTTTTTAAATCTTGATGCAAGACTGTATATTTTTGACTCAAAAAGCACTAAAGCAATACTAATTTCATCAACGATTCCTCAAGAGAAAGAAGGATCTTTACAAGTTAACGAAGAATTTATTTCTGATTACGATCAAATCTTTCGTACAGTTCATGGATCATTAGTAATAGGGTTAAAGGCAAATAAAATTCTTGTTGATCAAACCCCAGAGAAAGTTAAAAATGGATTATTAGGCTATATTGAGATATTTCCCTCTTATGACTTAAGCCAAGCTCAAGAATTTTTCTTACAGAAGTATGCTAATAGAATAGGGTTTAACTTGCATAATAGATTCCTTTTTGAGAAAAATGTTGAACATCTAAAGTTTATCCGTTCTTTGGTTGCTGATATAGAACATAATGTTATAGTACCAAATATTGTTTTCAAACTTTTCCTTAGGCGATTAAAGGTTAAGATTGAAAAAAGTAGAGAGGTTGAGAAGTTTTTAATCAAACATACATCAGAGGATATTTGTGATGGTGCTTGTCTACAGCATCTTTTTGATGAGCTTCATGATGTAAACAGGGGCTTAAAAGAAGAGTTTGATAATATTGAAAAACATTATAAGAATACCAGTTTATTCTTAGAGACTCTTTTAAGAAGAAGCCATTTTGATCATGGTAGGCTTATGTTGCGGAAGGTATCTTGTAATATGAAGAGAGATATTATTTATCCACAGCTTGAAAGATTTGCTGATCAATTTAAAGAGGCTGGAATTTATATTGATGATAAACTAAGTGGTATCCCTGATGAAGAGATTATAAGTGTAGTAGATATCGGTCTAATAGCACAGGTGTATGCAAATTTTTTCTCTAACGCTTTGAAATATACTGAAGAGGTAATAGATAGCGAAGGGCAAAAAAGGAAATATATATCTTATGGAAAAGAGATCATAAAGGACTTTTTTGGAGAAGGGAAGGATGGCATAAAATATAATGTTTTCAGCACAGGAAGCCATATAAAAGTTGAAGAAAGAGACAAAATTTTTAACGAAGGCTTCAGAGGTTCAAATGCTTCAAGTAAGCCAGGGACGGGACATGGTTTATCATTTGTTAAAAATGCTATAGAGATACATGGTGGTGTTGTAGGTTATGAGGCTACTAATTTAGGCAATAATTTTTATTTTGTATTACCGAGGTGATCTAACAATGAGTTTATCCAAAGTGGTTATAAATATAGAAGAAGAAATGAAGGTAAGCTATCTTGATTATGCTATGAGTGTAATTATAGGTAGAGCTTTACCTGATGTGAGAGATGGGATGAAACCTGTTCAGCGGCGGATACTTTATGCAATGTACAGAGAAGGTTTGCTGTCCAATAAAAAATACTCAAAATGCGCTGGTGTAGTTGGTGAGGTTCTTAAAAAATATCATCCTCATGGTGATACAGCAGTTTATGATGCCCTTGTCAGATTAGCTCAAGATTTTAACATGCGATATCCTTTAATAGATGGTCAAGGTAATTTTGGCTCAATAGATGGAGATCCACCAGCTGCATATAGATACACGGAAGCACGCCTTGCCAAGATAGCCGAAGAGTTTCTTATTGATATAGACAAAGATACTGTTGATTTTGTCCCTAATTTTGATGAAACTACAGAAGAGCCAGTAGTGTTGCCGACTAAAATTCCTAATCTTATTATAAATGGTGCTTCTGGTATTGCTGTAGGAATGGCCACTAACATACCACCTCATAATCTCGGCGAGATAGTTGACGGGTTATTACTCCTTCTTGATAACCCTGAAGCACAGGTAATAGATCTTATGAAATTGATTAAAGGACCTGACTTTCCAACAGGTGGAATTATATATGGTATAGAAGGTATAGTGGCTGCTTATACT
>JAOAHE010000027.1 GCA_026415415.1 Thermodesulfovibrionales bacterium
AATCTTTCTAAATGCCTAAAAGAAGCAGAGAATGAGATATTTTTTAAATTTTAAAACTTCTATCGGCAAATTTGGGGGAGCTATTGACAGCTTTCTTTAAGTAAAACTATACTTAAATGAGATGAAAAAGATCGGTGTAATAGATGGTCAAGGAGGTGGTATAGGTAGCCTTATAATCAAAAGACTACGGGAAGAGTTAGGTGAAACAATAGAGATAGTAGCCCTTGGAACAAACTCAACAGCTACTTCTTCAATGATGAAGGCCCGTGCAAATAAAGGAGCAACTGGCGAAAATGCTATACTTTTTAATGTTAGCAAATTAGACATAATTATAGGTCCTTTAAGTATCATTCTTTCAAATGGGTTTCTTGGAGAACTAACCCCAGCTATCGCAACTGCCATTGCATCATCGCCAGCTAAAAAGTTTTTACTCCCATTAAATCAAGAAAATGTTGAAGTGGTTGCCGTAGCAAAAGAACCTTTGCCACATCTAATTGATCACTTAATAATGAGAATTAAGGAGGAAAGATATGTGTGAAGCCAATGTATATATAAATAAAGATGGTGAAGAGATTCTTTTTTTAGAAAATGTAGATATTTTAATTCCTGAAGGGAATAAAATATTTATGCGAAATCTCTTTGGTGAACAAAAAACCTTTGAGGGATTTCTTAAAGAAATTTCTTTACTTAAACACAAGATCATCTTAGAGGAGAAGAAATAATCTTACTTTCTAAGTACTTCTCAACTGCCTCAGACCAGATTTCATAACCCTTGATACTGATGTGGACGCCGTCATCAAGTAAATAATTATTGATGACCTTTCCCTTTTCATCTAAGAAGAGACTGTAGATGTCAAGGTAGTCTGCTTTATTGAAGCTTGCAATCTCCCTTAAAGAGGAATTAATCTTCCTAATTAGGTTATTGTCAATCCAGTAAAGGATTACTGGAAGAATGCTTTGAACAACTATAGTAGTATTTACATAATTAGAACTTAGCTCTTTTACTATCTGTCCATAATAGCCTAATATATTAAAATTCTCCATAGCGATGTTATTAATACCTGTCATAAGAAAGATATAATCAACCTTTTTAATCCTTTTATATATTCTTGGTAACCTCTCTAAAAGTTCCTCAACAGTCTCTCCTGAGATACCTAAGTTATATACCTCATAATTAGAAAATCTTTCATGCCAATCATAAAATTCTGTTAGGGAGTCTCCTAAAAACATTAAACTTTTTCTCATGATCTCAAGATCCTCCTTCATTCAACTATATAAATAATGCCTGTTGAGCTTTCAAAGAAGCCTCTATAAAGGACTTAAATAAAGGATGAGGGCTGGTAGGCTTTGATTTAAACTCAGGATGAAACTGACAACCTAAAAACCAAGGATGGTTGGAAAGTTCTATTATTTCCACAAGTTGATTATCTGGAGAGATGCCGCTAACTATCATTCCCTTTTGAGTTAACAAATCCCTGTAAAAATTGTTGAACTCATATCTATGCCTATGCCTTTCTGAGATCTTAGCAACACCGTATGCTTCAAAAGCTTTAGTATTTGGCTTAATTAAACATGTATATGCCCCAAGCCTCATTGTACCGCCTTTTTGAGAGTCTAAAGACCTGTACTCCATCTCGCCAGTACGCTGATTAAACCATCTTTCCATAAGATATATAACAGGATGAGGTGTGTTAGGGTCAAATTCTAAGCTATTTGCTAAAAGATTACAGACATTTCTACTAAACTCTATTACAGCACATTGCATCCCAAGACAAATACCAAAAAAAGGAACCTTTTTCTCTCTTGCGTATCTAATAGCCTCTATCTTTCCTTCTATCCCTCTACTGCCGAAGCCACCAGGTACAAGTATGCCATCCACATCTCTCAAAAATCTGTCTACCCCCTTTTGTTCTATTTCTTCTGAATCAACCCATTTAAGGATTACTCGTGTATCATTAGCTATACCACCATGAGCGAGGGCTTCAGTGAGGCTTTTATAAGCATCCTTTAGTCCTATATATTTTCCAACTATGGCTATCTTTGTCTCCTTAGTAGGATTCTTAATTCTTCTTACTACATCCTCCCAAATAGATAAATCTACCTCTACAGGTGGCAATGATAGTTTTTTCTCTATTACTTTGTCCAAATTTTCTGATTTGTACTGCAGGGGCACTTCATAGACGGTTTCTACATCAAGGGCTGTAATAACAGCATCTATATCTGTATTACAATGGATAGCTATTTTTCTTTTCATATCTAAAGGTAGAGGCATCTCAGATCTACATAACAGTATATCAGGTTGTATTCCTATCTCCCTAAGGTCTTTAACGCTATGTTGAGTAGGTTTAGTTTTCAACTCTCCAGCAGTTTTGATATAAGGAACTAAAGTAAGGTGTATATAAATTACATTTTCACGGCCTACATCGTATCTAAACTGCCTAATAGCCTCTAAAAAAGGGAGACTCTCTATATCACCTACCGTTCCCCCTATTTCTACTATCAAAACATCGGTATCAGGCTCTACAGCAGACCTGATAGCTTGTTTTATCTCATCTGTAATGTGTGGAACAACTTGCACAGTATTACCTAAATAATCACCTCTTCTTTCCTTCGTTACTACGTTATGGTATATCTTTCCTGTTGTATAATTATTAAAAACAGTTGTTCTAAGATTGGTAAATCTTTCATAATGCCCTAAATCAAGATCAGTCTCACAACCATCATCTGTAACATACACCTCGCCATGCTCAAAAGGGCTCAAGGTTCCAGGGTCAATATTTATATAGGGGTCTAACTTCTGAATTGATACCTTTAAACCCTTTGCCTCAAGAAGTGCCCCTATGGCAGAGGCAGCTATCCCCTTTCCGAGAGCTGAAACTACACCACCTGTTATAAAGATATACTTAGACATCTTTCTACTTTCTCCAAATCCTCAGGAGTATCAACTCCTAAAGTATCATAAGGGGTTATCTTTATCTTGATCTTATACCCATTCTCTATTATCCTTAACTGTTCTAACTGCTCAGCCTCCTCTAAAGAAGATTTAGGTAACTTTATGTAATGGAAAAGAAAGTCTCTTTTATATCCGTAAATACCTATATGTTTATACATGTATAATTTTTTTATATCAATATCTTTATATGACTTATCATAGAAAAATTGGCGATAATAAGGGATAGGAGATCGAGAAAAATAAACAGCATATCCTTCTAAGTCAAATACTACTTTTACAACATTAGGATTGAATATATCTTCAATATTTTCAATCCTCTTAACTAAAGTTGCTATCTTAACATCTTCTTCTTGCATAAGATTTACAAGATCATCTATCATCTCAGCCTTTATCATAGGCTCATCTCCCTGTACATTAAGAACTAAATCAATTTTATCAATACATTTCTTCTCTCTTTCTATCTTCATTACAGCCTCAGCTATCCTATCTGTTCCTGATTTATGATCCTGAGATGTCATGATAGGATGTCCCCCAAATGACTTTACTACCCTAAAAATCTCGTCGTTATCCGTAGCTATAAAAATGCCATCAATACTCTTAGCTTTACTTACAGACTCAAAGACATGTTGAATAAGAGGCTTTCCAAGCAAAAGCTTAAGAGGTTTACCAGGGAAACGAGTTGAAGCATACCTACAAGGTATTATAACAATAGCAGACATAAATGATTTTATGATACCATAGTAAAAACCTTCTTTTCACTTAAATTTTGGATATTTAAGTGAGAAAAAGATACTTTTATTTTTTACTTCCTATCACTGAGAGGTAAGTTAAAGTTTTGTTTCTCTCTACAATTACACAAAAGATTAAAAACTTTTTTACTAATTACCTGCTTTTTTTCCTTACAGGTTTTTTTCTTATTTTTTCCTTTCCTAAATTTGATTTATATTTCATACCGTGGTTTGTTTTTATACCTGTTTTAATAACCCTATATGATAAAAAAGAAGGGATCTCTTTCAAAGCAGGTTTTCTACTTGGATTAGTATATTTTTTTGGTACTACCTATTGGATCTACCATGCCTTATATGTATATGGTTCTATTCCATATTTAGTTAGCATATTAATAGTTTTGCTTCTTTCCTCCTATCTAAGTCTTTATACTGCCTTTTTCTGCATGCTTTACTCTAACCTTATTAAAAATACAAACATACCAGCGCTCATTTTAGCACCTACTTTATGGACTTCTTTAGAGTTTATTAGATCTTATCTTTTCACAGGATTTCCATGGGCGAGCCTAGGATATAGCCAGTATAAATTTTTACCTTTAATACAATTTGCAGATATCACGGGTATATATGGGGTATCATTTATTATTTTGTCTTTCAATGGCTTAATAGCTGACATATTTTTTATTAAAAAACTGAAAGATAAAAAACCACTATTTTCTCTTTCCCCTATCTTGTTTAGCTCTATTTGCCTACTTATTATAGCTATTATGATCTTTTCCTATGGGTTTTACAAAATCTCTCAAGATAGAGATGGTTCATATATAAAAGTTGCAATCGTTCAAGGTAGCATAGATCAGGACAAAAAATGGGATTTATCATACCAAAACATGGTCCTTAACACTTATGAAAATTTGACTTTAAAAACTAATTCATTCTCACCTGACTTGGTAGTTTGGCCCGAAACTGCCCTGCCATTTATATTTGGTGATGACAAAGCGCTAACCAACCGCTTAATATCTTTCCAAAAAGAGCTTAACTCATACCTTTTATTTGGTAGTATTCTTATTAGAGGAACTGAGGGGAAAAAAGTCAAACTCTCAAATAGTGCTGTATTACTTAATAAAAATGGAAATATATCTTATATCTATGATAAAATACGTTTAGTACCTTTTGGCGAATATGTCCCTCTTAAATCATTTCTATTTTTCATTGATAAATTAGTTTATGGAATGGGTGATTACACACCAGGAGATAGCTATCTGAGAGCTATTACACCATTTGGAACTTTTGCGACCCTTATATGTTATGAGATTATATTTCCAGGGATGGTAAGGAAATTTTTCATAGAAGATGGTGACTTCATTGTGACCATAACTAATGATGCTTGGTTTGGTTACACAAATGGACCATATCAGCACTTTAGCATGGCGGTTTTTAGGGCTATTGAAAACAGAAAACCAATAATAAGAGCTGCCAATTCAGGAGTCTCTGGCTATATCAACAGTAATGGTAAGATCTTAAATACTTCAAATCTATTTGAAAGAACTTTTTTAGTTAAGGAACTTAAAAAAGATAAAACTAAGACTTTTTATACAAGATATGGAGATATATTTTCCTACCTATGTCTGATCTTGTCTTTTGTATTTTACTTTTCATCAAAAAAAAATCTTTGAGTTTTGATAAATCTTACAGAAAATTCTAATCTGCTGTAAATATCAATTAATAATTGATTGTTTAAGGAGGTAGAACTCATGGTAATTCAAAAAGAATTAATAGATGATATTGAAAAAATAAGAAGAAAGATTGATTTTTTTAGAGGTTATCTTTGATATAGAGAACAAGAAGAAAGAACTGTCAATTATAGAAAAAGATCTTTCTACTGATGAAATTTGGAATGAACCTGAGAGGTTAACTCAACTACAAAAAAAGAAAGCTTTACTTTTAGATATTTTGTTGCCTTTTGATTCTTCGTTAGAAAAATTAAATTACTTAGAAGAGTTATTAAGTATATCTGATGAAGATGACATAGAACTCTTAACTGATCTTAAAAAGGAGGCAAAGGTATTAAATAAAAGACTTGATTCATTGGAACTAAGTTTGTTACTTAGTGGTGAAACTGATAAAAATAACGCTATTGTTACTATTCATCCAGGTGCTGGAGGTGTTGAAAGTCAAGATTGGGCTCAAATGCTTATGCGAATGTATCTTAAATGGGCAGAAAATAAGGGTTTTGTTTCAGAAATTGTTGATATTCAACCAGGTGAGGAAGCTGGGATAAAGGATGTAACCATTACCATTTCAGGCAATTATGCTTTTGGTTATCTTAAGGCTGAAGCAGGTGTCCATAGGTTAGTTAGAATCTCTCCCTTTGATGCAAACAAAAGAAGGCATACTTCTTTTGCTGCTGTCTTGGTTTTGCCTGAGATTGAAGATGATGTTAAAGTTGATATAAGAGATGATGACCTTAAAATTGATACCTTTAGAGCTTCTGGAGCGGGAGGACAACACGTAAATAAAGTCTCATCAGCTATTAGGATAACTCATATTCCTACTGGTATAGTGGTTACTTGTCAGAGTGAGAGATCACAGCTACGTAATAAAATGACTGCTATGAAAGTTTTGAAGTCTAAGCTATATACTCTTCAGATGAGGGAGAAAGAGAAAAAAATTGAAAGTTTAGTAGGTGATAAAAAAGATATTTCTTGGGGAAATCAGATAAGGTCCTATGTCTTACATCCTTATAGACTTGTTAAAGATCATAGAACTGGTTTAGAGGTTGGGGACGTTGACTCAGTTTTAAATGGGGAAATAGATATCTTTATTTTTGCTTATTTGAAGTTGAGACATTGAAGTATTCATTATCTATATTAGTGAAGTTATTCAATAATTTTAGTAGTTATTGTATTATGTTTAAATCTTAATAAATTAGATAAGCGTTTGAAAGTTAAAGTTTTTTTTTGTTAAAAGTGTTGTTTAATCTTTTAAGATAGATTGGTTATTTTGTTAGTTATATTGCTTTCTTTTGAAAGAAACAATTTATTGAAATGCTTTTAACAGGTGTTTTATAATTTGCTAAGCTGGCAAGAAAGTTATTAACAGATTATTAACATTTGTTAATAATTCTTTTTTTAAAAAGGTAGATAAGTTTATCTAAGATTTTATATAAATTGGCACAATGAACACTATTATTCATGATATATGGGAAAAAGCACTTATAGATATTGAGTCAGAAGTTGGCTCTGGGGTGTTTAATTTATGGTTTAAACCAATGAAATTAAAGAGCTTTGAAGACTTTGTCGTTAATATAGAAATTCCTAATAGGTTTTTCAAAGAATGGATAGAGGATTTCTACCCTACAATCATTGAAAGAGTTCTGGGAAGGTTGCTAAATAAACCAATTAAAGTTGAATACATTATAGACAAGAAAGAAGACTCTAAATTAAAAGTTAGTATAACTGCTCTTGAGAATAGGAGAAAGTGGCTTGCTTCAAGAGGTATCTTCTTAAATCCTAAATATACCTTTGAGACTTTTGTAGTTGGTAACTCTAATCAGTTAGCTAATGCTGCAGCAAGAAAAGTAGCAGAAAACCCTGGTCTATCATATAATCCTCTGTTTATTTATGGCGGAGTTGGTTTAGGAAAAACCCATTTAATTAACGCTATAGGTAACTCAATATTAGACAGAAACTCTACCACTGCCCTTTGCTACCTTTCCTCTGAACAGTTTATAAATGAGGTAGTGACAGCTTTAAGAAATGATAGAATGACAGAATTTAAAGAAAAGTATCGCAATCTTGAAGTTCTATTAATTGATGATATACAGTTTATAGCAAATAAACCTGCCACTCAAGAAGAATTCTTTCATACTTTTAATGCACTTTATGAGAGGCAGAAGCAGATTGTAATATCGAGTGATAGACCTCCTGCTGATATACCAGATATAACTGACCGGTTGAGATCAAGATTTAATATGGGGCTAATTGTTGATATACAAGTACCTGAGGTAGAAACAAAAGTTGCTATTATATTTAAAAAAGCTGAAAAAGAAGGAATATTAATCCCAGAAGATGTAGCTTACTTCCTTGCTACAAAGATAAAATCTAATATTAGAGATATAGAAGGATGCCTAATAAAGTTGGGAGCCTATTCTTCTTTAACTAATATTCCAATAAGCCTTGAGATGGCTAAGAACGTTTTGAAAGGACAGATAGAAGACAATGATAAACCAATTACCTTTGATTTGATTCAAAAAACAGTAGCAGACTACTTTGGTATAAAACTGCAGGACTTGAAATCTAAAAGAAGAACAAAAGACTTAGTTATCGCAAGACAGATAGCTATGTTTCTATGTAGACAATATACCGAGATGTCTCTAAGTGAAATCGGGAATGCTTTTGGTGGGAAAGAGCACGCAACAGTAATTTATGCCTTTAAACAGGTAGAGGAAAAGTTAATTTCAGACGAAAAGCTTTTCAAAAATGTTGAGAATATTAAAAAGAGGCTTAACATCTCGTAATTGCAATTTTGGTAAAATAAATTCTCGCTGGAGGATAAATGAAAATAAAGGTTAATAAAGAAGCCATTCAAAAGAAACTGGCTAACATACAGAGTTTAGTAAACAGGAAAGAAACTCAGCATATAATAAATAATTTTTTACTCATCGCTGAAAGTAAATATCCTCTAATTGTTGCTACAGATCTTGAGACTGCTTACAAAGACTTGTTGGAGATGGATATCAAGGAAGAGGGAAGGGTTTGTATTCATGGGGTTAAGTTTTTTGAGATTATAAAAGAAGTGGATAAAGAACTAACAATAGAAACCTTAGATAGAAATTGGATAAAGATAAGCTCCGGTCGTAGTCTTTTTAAATTGGCTTGCCTGCCCTATGAGGATTTTCCTAAATGGCCTGAGTTGGAAAAGGAGGCAATATTCAGTTTAAAGCTTAGGGATTTACAAGAAATTATAAGCAAGACTCTTTATGCCTCAAAGGACTCCGATACAAGGTTCTTTCTTAATGGATTGCTTTTCAGAATTAGTGATGAAGAAACCCTTACTGTAGTTGGAACGGATGGCCATAGATTAGCTCTTGCGAAATTGCCTATTGAGTTAAAAGAAAATGGTTCTTTAGAAAAGCCAAGGGATATATTGATTTCTAAGAACTCCCTAATAGAGATTAGGAAGGTTTTCAGTGATGGAGATAATAAGATAGATATGGTTATAGGTAAAAACCATGTTCTTTTCAAAGTTGGTAATTTAGAACTTTTAACCCGACAAGTAGATGGAAACTTTCCTCAATACGAACAAGCGATACCTAAGGAATTTATTTTTAATATTAAGGCAAACAGATTAGATCTGTTAAAGTCTCTTAAGAAAGTATCAATTATGAGCAAAGAGAGAGGTTACATAGTTAGGCTTGATATTGAAAAAGACAAGATGACCATCTCATCTTCTGATCCTGACTATGGTGAGGCTGTTGATGAGCTAAATATTGAACATTCGGGAGATAACTTATCTATATCTTTTAATGCAAAGTATTTATTGGATGCTATAGACCATATGTCCTCAGATAAAGTAGATATTAAGATGATAGATCCTTTAAAAGCTGTAATGCTTAAAGAGATAGACTCTGAGGATTATATCTGCCTTGTAATGCCTCTGAGGTCGTAGTCAGAAATTCTTATGGCTCGTTAAGATAAAAAAATTTTTCAGAGCTAAAGTTTCCTTTATATTTTAAGGAAATGACCTTTTCTATGAGAGTATAGCTAATTTTTTAATAACTCTGGAAGGAAAGTATTAAGCTTAGTTTAATCAAAATAATGTTGTAAACAAAAAGGTGATTAAATGTCTGGAGAAAAAGAACTTAGTTTATTTGGACAGCAAGATGAGCAATACAGTGAGATATACAGCGCTGAGGAAATAAAGATCCTAAAAGGGTTAGATGCAGTAAGGATAAGACCAGCTATGTATATAGGATCTACAGGGTTGGAGGGCTTGCATNACCTCGTTTATGAAGTTGTTGACAATAGTGTTGATGAAGCTTTAGCTGGTTATTGCAAAAAAATTGATGTAATACTCCACTTAGATGGTAGCTGCACAGTTATAGATGATGGCAGGGGAATTCCTGTAGAGCCACACCCAGATGATCCAGAGAGAAGAAGCGCAGTGGAGATTGTTCTTACAGAACTTCATGCCGGTGGAAAGTTTGAGTCTAAGGCATATAAGATCTCGGGTGGTTTACATGGAGTGGGGGTCTCTGTTGTAAATGCTTTATCTGAGTGGCTTGAGGTTGAGATAAGAAAGAATGACTTGGTTTATAGGCAGAGATATGAGAGAGGCAGACCTGTAACAGACTTGATGGTTGTTGGTAAGACAAAAGGACGTGGTACAAAGATAACGTTCAAACCTGATAAAGAGATATTTGAGGTTGTAGAATTTAGCTATGATACCCTTGCTCAAAGATTGCGAGAACTTGCTTTTTTAAACAAAGGCTTAGAGATAGCTATCACTGATGAAAGAGCAGATAAATCTCAGACTTTCTTTTACAAAGGGGGGATAGTTTCTTTTGTAGAGTATTTGAACAAAAATAAGATCCCCATACATCCTAAGCCTATTCACATTCATGCTGAAAAAGAAGGTGTAGTTATAGAGGTCGCTCTTCAGTACAATGACTCCTATAAAGAAAATATTTATACCTTTGCTAATAATATCAATACCAAAGAGGGTGGAACTCATTTAATAGGTTTTAAGTCATCTCTTACGCGTACTGTAAATAGTTATGCTTCATCATCAGGTATGTTAAGGGATTTAAAAGAGCTCAAAGAAGGCTTAACTGGTGAAGATGTAAGAGAAGGTTTAACCGCTGTAGTTAGCGTTAAGCTTCCTTTCCCTCAGTTTGAAGGTCAAACTAAAATGAAATTGGGCAATAGTGAGATAAAGGGTTTAGTTGAGTCAACTTGTAATGAAGCCCTTTCAAGTTTCTTTGAAGAGAACCCATCAATAGCAAAAAAGATAGTAGAGAAGGCTATTAGGGCAGGACGGGCAAGGGAGGCAGCAAAGAAAGTTAAAGAGTTAACAAGACGAAAAGGGCTTTTTGAAGACACAGGTCTGCCAGGAAAGCTAGCAGATTGTGCAGAAAAAGACCCTGCAAAGTCTGAGCTTTTTATTGTAGAAGGTGATTCAGCAGGAGGATCAGCTAAACAGGCAAGAAATAGGTTTTTTCAGGCTGTCTTGCCTCTTAGAGGAAAGATTTTAAACGTGGAGAAAGCTCGTTTTGACAAGATGCTTGAATCAGAAGAGATAAAAATACTTATTACAGCATTAGGGACTGGTATAGGTCCAGAAGATTTTGATATATCCAAAAGTAGATATCATAGAATCATAATTATGACCGATGCCGATGTTGACGGCGCACATATTAGAACTCTTCTTCTTACCTTCTTCTATAGGCAGATGACCCAGTTGATAGAGAAAGGGTATCTATATATAGCTCAGCCACCTTTATACAAAGTAAAGAGGGGGAAAACGGAAAAGTATATACAAAACGAGACAGAGCTTTTAAAGATGCTTTTTGAGCTTGCTTCGGAAGAAATAGTGCTTTTAAGAGAAAGCGAATCTATTACAGGGGAAAAGTTAGTTCCTCTTTTGAAAAAGGCTTATAATTATGAAAAACTATTAGTTTGGTTCCGTAAAAAAAGAAGAGATTATGAGTTAATATCCTATTTGATACAAAAAGGTATTAAAAAAGAGGATCTCAAAGACCTAAACAAGGTTAAGTCTATTGTTGAGGATATAAAAGAAAAATTTGCTGATATAAAGCATGAGGATATAGAGTTTGACGAGGAAAGCGGCTCCTTTACAGTTGAAGTACGAAGGCGTAATCTTAAACTTAACATATCTGAAAACTTAATAAATTCATCCGAGTATAAAGAAGCAGCCTCATTATATTATGCTGTCTCTGAATTTTTTAAAACAATGCCAGCTAATATAATAGTCAAAGGAGAAAGAAAAGAAATTCGCTCTACACAGGAGCTACTTCAAGTAGCTATAGATGCAGCTAAGAAAGGTTTGATGATACAAAGATATAAGGGTTTGGGAGAGATGAACCCTGAGCAATTATGGGAGACTACAATGGATCCTGAAAGAAGAACCCTTATTCAGGTTACTGTAGAAGACTCTATTAAAGCTGATCAGATATTTAGCGTTTTGATGGGGGATCAGGTTGAACCGAGAAAAGAATTTATTATAAAGCATGCCCTTGAGGCACGAAATATAGATATCTAAAAAATGATTAGGTTCATTAATCCTTTAGAATTATTGTATTATTTAGGATACTCTTTCAAGAAAAAATGTTTACTAATTAGACAAAAAAAGCTTCCATGTAAAGTTATAAGCATAGGTAATATTACTGTGGGAGGTACTGGAAAGACCCCTACTACTATAGCAGTTGCTCAGCGTGCAAAGAAAAAAGGATTAAAACCTATAATTCTTACCCGAGGATATAAAGGAAAGGCTAAGGGTCCTGTATTTGTTAATTTTCTGCCTTTGGGTTGTGAGTATTTAGACTTAATTCGTGGTGAAAGGTTTGTAGATAAGCTTGGCGATGAAGCCTTCATGATATCTCAAAAACTTAGAGATGTTCCTTTAGTAAAGTTTTCAGATAGATATAAAGCAGGGATACTCGCATTCAATATCTTAAAACATTACCTCAGAAAAGAGGAGATCGTATTTATTCTTGATGATGGCTTTCAGCATTGGGGTCTTTATAGAGATATTGATATTGTTTTAATTGATGGGGCAGACCCGTTTGGCAATGGTAAGCTTTTCCCTTTAGGAAAGTTAAGAGAGTTTCCAGAAGGCTTAAAAAGGGCTGATGTTATTGTCATCTCTAAAACTGAAAATGAACAGCTGGAGACCTTCATAAAAAAGATAAACCCCCAGATACCTCTTTTTCACTCCACGATCAAGATAAAAGCACTAAGGCGCATAGACGGTTCATACATTACTACTGATAGTCTCGTTAACAAAAGGTTATATGCCTTTTGCGGTTTAGCAAGACCTCAATCTTTCAATGATACCTTGGCTTTACTAAGGGCTCATATTGCTCATTTTAAAAAATTTCCTGATCATTATATTTATAGGGAAAAAGATATAATTAATTTGATTAAACACTCAGAGAAGTTAAGATGTGATTATATAGTTACTACTGAAAAGGACAAAGTAAAGATTGAGGATTTTGAATCAGCCAGAAAAATTCTATATATAGAGATTGAGATGTCAATACCTGAAGATTTCTATGATATAATTTTCAATAATAATCTTCCCGTTCACCATACATAGTTGCCTTTATTGTCAAGTTTCAGTATCCAGAGGTCATAATTACCTGATCCATAAGAAGTAGTAGAGGCGGCAATTATATAATCACCGAGGGCATCTTCTATAACATATGCTGCTATATCCCTACGAGACCCACCAAATATCTTTTCCCATTCAGTATGACCTTTGGAATTTAATTTGACCACCCAAATATCTGAAAAACTTGTCCTAACCGGAGTTGCATAGCCAACAGCGATATAACCACCGTCAGAGGTTTGCCGAGCAGCATATGCCTCATCAAAGTTTTCGTTTCCAAGTTTTTTTTGCCATAAAAGAGTACCTCTTATGTCTGTCTTGAAAACCCAAAAATTAATATTATCTAAGGACTCAGAGGTATAGCCTGCTATTATATATCCTTTATCAGTTGTTTCTTTGATATTGTAGGCCTCATCTCTGTAAGCTTCACCGTAGGTTTTATGCCATAGGAGGTCACCTTGAGGGTTTAGTTTAAGGATCCAAGCATCTGAGAGACCATTGCCATAAGAGAAGGTAGAGCCAGCTACGATAAAGCCACCATCAGAGGTTTGCTTAATTGAGTTTGCTGTATCACTTCTTAAGCCACCATAAGTTTTATACCAAAGGAGGTTTCCTCTTTGATCTGTTTTAAGAACCAGAGCATCAGACAGGCCAGCACCGTAAGAATATGTGATGCCAGCAATAATAAAGCCATTGTCAAAAGTTTTCTCTATATTTGAAGCTAAATCAATGAAGGAACCACCAAAGGTTTTTGTATTTTCTTGTTTTTCACAACTATATAGAGTAAAAAGTAGTATCGCACAAATCGTATAGATAATAGGAAAAAAACGGTTTTTCATTTTAGCCTTCTAAAAGTAGAGGTTTAATCAGCAATACTTTTTTCGTAGAGGTCTCTCCTACTTAGGGTATAATCCATGGAAACTTTGCGCACAGCTTCCTTTCTGCTTAGTCCTTTTTTCATTAGAATTTTGACCTCTTTTATTGCTTCATCTAAGGACTTAGTATTTTTGAACTCTTTTTCTTTCCCACTGATAATGATGATGAATTCTCCAGAAATCTTTTTAGTTTCTAATTCTTTAATAAGATCAGATATATTTCCTCTTATAACCTCTTCGTAAAGCTTTGTAAGTTCCTTTGCTACTACAGCTGCTCTATCACCTAATACTTCTAAGAGGTCAGAGAGGGATTCAATCAATCTATGAGGAGCTTCGTAGAAGATAATTGTTCTTTTTTCAAAGGAAAGTTCGTGGAGTTTTTTTAGGCGTTCAGATCGTTTTGCAGGTAGAAAACCTATGAATGAAAACTCTTTTGTCGGAAGCCCAGAAACTGATAAGGCTGCAATGGCTCCACAAGGACCAGGCACAGGTATAATAGAAATACCCTCAGCAATCGCTTTTTGGATTAATAGGTAGCCTGGGTCAGAGATTCCTGGTGTGCCTGCGTCAGATATTAAAGCACATGATTGTCCGCTTTTTATTTTCTCGATTATCTTATCTGCTTTTGTTTTTTCTTTTTCTGACCAATAACTTATTAGGGGTTTGGATATATTGTAATGATTAAGGAGTTTTTGTGAGTGTTGAGTATCTTCTACAGCTATGAAATCCACTTCTTTTAAGATTCGGAGTGCACGAAGAGTGATATCTTCAAGGTTTCCGATTGGAGTAGCTACTATAAAGAGTTGCCCTTCTTTGAATGATTTCATTTTACTCTATTTCTAAGAGTTTTCTTAATCTTTTGTCAACCTTGACTATGTCTTCAACATTGTCGCCTGAGAGATCCCAGGAGTATTCACCTTTATTACTTCTTTTTAGTTTAATTTTTACAGGTTTTTTAGGTTTTATCTGTCCAATTTCAGGGTTTTTGCCATAAATAGGTGACTGGGTTGATGATGTTTTCTCTATTCCATAGACCTCAAGAGGGCTCAGGAAAGAAATAGCAAAAAGGGAAATAAAAATTATGATAGCGATATTTAGCATGTAATGTTTTTTATTCTTCTTCTTCATCTTACCAACTCCTGTATTTATTTGTTATAGGAAATCGTCTGTCTTTTCCAAAGGCACGAGGGGTGATCTTTATACCAGGTGGAGATTGTCTACGTTTGTATTCACTTAAATCTATCATTTTGATGATCTCTTTAATACAGTTTATTTCACACTTTGGTTCTATTTCAACGATTTCTTCAAAACTCTTATCTTCCTCTACATAGGCTTTCAATATGGGGTCTAAAATCTCATAAGGTGGCAAAACATCTGTGTCTTTTTGATCAGGTTTAAGTTCTGCTGTAGGCTCTCTTTGAATGGTTCTTTCTGGAATAATAATTTTTTTACTGGATTTATTTTTCCATTTACATAATTTATATACGAGAGTTTTAGGGACATCTTTTAAAACAGCAAAACCCCCAGCCATATCACCATACAAAGTGGCATAACCTACGCTCATTTCAGATTTATTTCCTGTTGTAAGAACTAACCAACCAAACTTATTAGAGAAAGCCATAAGTATATTGCCTCTGATTCTTGCTTGGATATTTTCTTCTGTTGTATCTTCTTTCATGGACATCTCAGAAGGGACTAAGCTAAATTTCCCAGAGAGGGTATCTTTATAAGAATTAAAAATAGGAGTTATAGGCACCTCTATTAGTTGTATTCCAAGATTAGTAGACAAAGCGTAAACATCTTCCCTACTAACATTAGAGGTATATGGAGATGGCATAAAGATTCCTATTACATTTTCTTTCCCTATTGCATCTACGGCTACGGTAGCAACAAGAGCAGAATCAACGCCTCCACTTAGGCCCACACAGACTTTTTTAAAACCATTTTTGTATACATAGTCTTTGGTGCCTGTCGTTAAAGCTTTGTAAATTTCTAAATCCTCATCAAGTTCAGGCTGAATAGCTTTCTTTGGGATAGAGAAAGGTTTAGGACAGAGAAAAGTTCTTTCTTTTTTTAATGAGATGTTTTTTATATCAATTTTTTCAATTTTTTCCTTAATTTGAGCAATAGCAAGTTGTCTTCGCCGAGGATCATGTAGTCTTTTTATAAATACAGAGTCTAAATTTAAGTCAACAGTGATAATATCTTCTTCAAAAAGTTTACCTTCTGCTATTACTTCTGCATGTTGATTAATGATAAGACTATGACCGTCAAATACGAGTTCGTCTTGGCCTCCTACGGTATTTAGATAAGCGATGATTATATTGTTGTCAAAAGCCCTTGAGGAGAGCATCTTTTTCCTAAACTTAGATTTTGCTATGTGATAGGGTGATGCATTAATATTTATTATAAATTCTGCACCTCCAAGCGATTGGACGGTTGCTGGACCTTCAGGATACCATATATCTTCACATATATTTACACCAAACTTAATATCATTTACCTCATATACGGGGAATCTATTTCCAGCTTGAAAATATCTGAACTCATCAAAGACTCCATAATTAGGCAGGTGGACTTTATGATAGATATCTATGATTTTGCCTTCAAAGAGTATAGCGGCTGAGTTATATATATCGTCTCGTCGGTCAATAAAGCCAACTATGACGATAGTATCATCAACTAATTCTTGGATTTTTTTAAGGGCTTCTAAGTTGTCTTTGATGAACTGAGGTTTTAAGATTAGGTCTTCAGGTGGATAACCTGTTATAGATAGTTCTGGAAAGGCTATAATATCTGGGCATAGTTTTTTAGCTTCTTTAAAAAAATTAGTAATCTTTTGAACATTTCCGCTAAGATCACCTACAGTTGGGTTGATTTGACAAAGGCTTATTCTAATTGTTTTCATTGAATAATTTTATCACATTTTACAAGTTGTAGTTAAACTCTAAAATACGCTTAAGGAGGAAGAAAAGGGTTAAAAGCTATTTTCCAAAATACTTTATTCTTTTAACTTCTTGCTATGAATTATCAAGGGTAGGGGGAGTTTTATGAGAAAGAGAGTTTTACTTGTAAACCCTTGGATTTTTGATTTTGCTGCCTATAATTTTTGGTCTCGCCCGCTTGGTTTGCTTAAAGTTGCTGAGTTTTTAAGTCAATATGATTTAGAAATAGATTTTGTAGATGCTACCGATGCTTGTAGAGTTAAACATTGGGGTATAGGAAAGTTTAATACTGAAGAGGTTGAAAAACCTAATGTTGTCAAAAATATCCCTTTTAGATATAAAAAATATGGCATCTCCTATACAGATTTTATTGAAAAACTAAGGTCACTAAAATTACCTGATCTTGTACTTATGACCTCTATAATGACATATTGGTATCCAGGGGTGCAAAGGGCTATAGAATTAGTTAGGCAAGTCTTCGGTAGAGTCCCTGTTGTATTAGGTGGTATCTATGCTACCCTATATAGCGAACATGCATTAAGAAATAGTGGATCAGACATTGTTTTTACTGGCAGGCTTGATGAAAGGTTCGAGAAGATACTCGGTGATTTTGGTATAAATTTTAAAGTTACCAATTATAAACCATACTATAAACAAAAGCTTTATAAAACCCTGACGTATGCGCCCCTTTTAACTACTGAGGGATGCCCTTTTAAATGTTCTTATTGTGCCTCTACAATTCTTTATGGTGGCTACAGAGCGGCAACAAAAGAAAAGACAATATTAGAGATTGAAGAACTTCTATCCTTAGGTGTAAAAGATTTTGCTTTCTATGATGATGCTCTTTTGTTTAACCCGGAGCAACATATTAAACCACTCTTAAGAGAAATAAACCAAAGAGGATTAAAAGCAAGATTTCACACTCCCAATGGACTACACGCAAGGTATATTGATACTGAGTTGGCTGGGTTAATGAAAAAGGTTGGCTTTAAAACCCTAAGATTAAGCTTAGAAACTGTAAACGAAAGAAGGCTCTTAGAGACAGGACAGAAAGTCCAAAAAAAGGATCTTTTAGAGGCAGTAAAAATTCTTAAAAAAGTGGGATTTACCAAAGAAGAGATAGGTGTCTATGTAATGTATGGGCTTCCTGGACAAGAAATTAAAGAGGTAAAGGAAAGCATCAATTTTTTAAAACCTTTAGATGTAAAGATTCATTTAACAGAGTTTTCACCTCTCAAAGGTACTAAGAGTTATGATGATATTTTGAAAAAAGGACTAATACCTGAAAATTTAGATCCTCTGTTAACTAATAATACGGTTTTTTCATACCTTTATTCAGGTTATAATATCTCAGAACTTAGAAAGATAAAGGAGGAAGTTAAAATTTATAATAGAAAATGATTTCTTACAATACTATAGAACATCTTGAGTTTAATAAACTTTTATTTATGATAGCTGATATTGCAAAGAGCCAAGCATCAAAGAGAGCTACTCTTCAGATAAAACCTCTTAAGTCCTTAGAAGAAATAAAGTTAAGACAAGACTTAATTAAGGAAATCATGCAAATGTATAGTGAGGGAACTCCTTTGCCTATATTTGATTTTAAGGACTTGACACTTTCCTTTGAAAAGGTCAGACCAGAGGGTTCTATATTGGAGGGAAAAGAAATTTATGATTATCTCGTTTTATTTAACATTATTTTTGATATTTGCGAAAATATTGCCAGGAGAAAGAACTCTCCTCATCTTAAAGCTTTGATAAGTCCTTTAACAGGATTCCCCGAGTTAGTGAAGATTTTTCATAAATCCGTAGATAGCGATGGAAACATAAAGGATTCTGCCTCATCCTTGCTTTTTGAGTTAAGAACCAGAGTGAGAGGATTAAATAACAAGATAAAGAAAAAATTGGAAGAGATTCTTAGTAGACCAGAGGTCTCAAAATTTCTACAAGATGAATTTATAACTCAAAGGTCGGGCAGATGGGTGATACCAGTAAGAATGGACTCAAAAGGACAAGTAGCAGGAGTAGTGCATGATATCTCTAGTTCTGGTCAGACAGCTTTTATTGAGCCTGTAGAGATTATAGCAATCTCTAATGAACTTGAGAGTCTTTTGGCAGAGCAGAAAGCTGAGGAAATAAGGATATTAAGAACTCTAACAGCAAAGATTAGGGAGAATCTCACTAAGATAGAGGAGGAATTTAAGATTGTTGTCTATTTTGATATCTTAAACTGCATAGCTAATTTTGCTCAAAGCTTAAGGATGGAAAACCCTTTAATTATTACTGAGAATAGAATCAAACTAAAAGATGCTCGGCATCCTCTATTACATCTTACTTTTAAAAAACAATCTCTTAACAAAGAAGTAGTTCCTCTAAACGTTTACCTTGGCAAAGGTACAACCGTAATGGTCATTACCGGGGCTAATGCAGGTGGGAAAACAATTACGATTAAAACTATAGGACTTCTTGTTTTGATGGCTTTGTCCGGAATGCCAATTCCTGCAGATTCTTTATCAGAGATCCCTTTACTTGATAATGTCTTAGTTGATATCGGTGACGATCAATCTATAGAGAGCAATTTGTCAACCTTCACTGCCCATATTAAAAATATGTCAGAGATTATTTTTAAATCTGCACCTAGAACCCTTGTTTTGATAGATGAGATAGGTAAAGGTACAGATCCTGATGAAGGAGCAGCGCTTGCATGTGCTATATTGAATGAACTTCACTTAAAGGGTTCTATTGTTTTTGCGACTACACACTTATCAGCAATTAAAAGCTTTGTCTACAAACATAAACATATGATCAATGCCTCAATGGAATTTGACGAGCTAACACGTTCCCCTCTTTATCGTCTTAAAATAGGAGAACCAGGACTATCGTATGCCTTTGAGATGGCTAAGAAGTATGGACTCCCTGAAAGAATTATAGAAGAGGCAAAGCAGTTAATGGATAGAAGTAAGTTTGAGTTTGAAGCTCTTGTATCTGAGCTAAATCGTAGAGTGCGAGAATATGATAACCTTATTTCTGCAATAAATTTTAAAAAGTCCCAGATCGAAGAAAAAGAAAAGCTCTTAGAGAAGAAACAAAAGGATTTAGAAGATAAGAAAAAAGAGATATTTTTTAATGCTTATACAGAGGCACAAAAGGTCATAGTAGATACTAAAAGAGATATAAATAATATCTTAGAACAGAATAAAGAGAAGAAAAAAGAGGCTCTTAGGTTATTAAGAGAAAAGCAGAAAGAGGTAGAAGAAAGAATAAAAGAGTTCACACATAACAATGCTGATCAAGATCTGGATATAGACAGAATAAAAGAGGGGGATACAATTTTTATAAAATCTATAAGTAAAAAGGCTAAGGTTATCGGCAAAAATTTCAAACTAAAACAGCTTAAGGTAAAGATTGACAGTAAGGAGTTATATGTACCCATAGCCGATACAAACCTTGCTACCCCTGATCTAAAT
Organism: Thermodesulfovibrionales bacterium; assembly: GCA_026415415.1. Lineage (GTDB taxonomy): Bacteria > Nitrospirota > Thermodesulfovibrionia > Thermodesulfovibrionales > Dissulfurispiraceae > DYHD01. The sequence goes on from JAOAHE010000027.1 coordinate 20,314, forward strand.
ATTCAAGATTTTCAAACTTATCATGGATTAGAATTTGAGACAGTTCCAGATAGCTTAAATATAGTAGGTAGAAGAGTTGATGAAGCTTTGTCCATGTTGGAGTCTTTTTTAAATCAAGCTACTCTTGCAGGGATTAGTGAAGTTAAAATTATTCATGGTGTAGGAAAGATGATATTGAAAAGGGCAGTTCATGAGCACTTAAAAAATCATCCGTTAGTTAAAGGATTTAGCTCTCAAAGCCATGAAAAAGGGGGAGAAGGGATAACTATAGTTAGGTTAATTTAAGAAGGACTTGAAAAAAATTAATAGGTTGATAAATAATACTGATGATTTTTTATTTTTGAGGACATCAATGCTTTCAGATTTAAAATATGACGAAAAAGGTCTTATACCAGCAATAATACAGGACATTAGAGATGGACAGGTACTAATGTTAGCTTACATGAATGAAAAGTCTCTTGAGATGACTCTTCAGACTGGCTTTACTCATTTTTGGTCAAGATCAAGGCAGAAATACTGGAAAAAGGGAGAAACATCAGGAGCTTTACAGGAGGTAAAAGAGATTTACTATGACTGCGATCAGGATTCATTACTCATAAAAGTTATTCAACATGGTAATGGTGCATGTCATACAGGTGAGAGAACATGTTTTTATAGGAAATTATAATCGTTGTCAAAAAAAGGAGGTCTTGTAATGGCAGATTGTATCTTTTGTAAGATTATAGCTAAACAAATTCCTTCAAAGTTTGTTTATGAAGATGATTTGGTAGTAGCTTTTGAAGACATTAATCCTCAAGCTCCTGTTCATACCTTAATAATCCCAAAGAAACATATTCCTACTCTTCTTGATATGGAAGAAGAGGATTATCAGATCATAGCTCATCTTTTCAAGGTTGCAAAAAATGTAGCCAGAGAAAAAGGTATAGCTGATAGAGGGTTTAGATTGCTCACAAATTGCAACCCAGAAGGCGGCCAGATTGTATATCATTTACATTTTCATTTAATGGGAGGCCGTCAGATGCGCTCACCTTTTGGATAAAAAGTACTTAAGGGTTGTGTAAAGAATGACCATAACTGATAGAAAGATTTGTTGGCAGGGAAGTTTCCTTAGGATGATTATTTTAACTTATAAAGATCATACCGGGAACCTAAGAAACTGGGAAGCTGTAGAGAGGGTTAATTGTAATGGTGTTGTAGCTATAATTCCAGTTACAAAAGAAAAAGAGCTATTATTTGTAAGACAATTTAGACCAGTGGTTAATAATTTTGTTATAGAATTCCCGGCGGGACTTAATGATAAGGGGGAGTCCTCTGTTGATGCTGCAAAGAGGGAGTTAATTGAAGAGACAGGATATACCGCTGAGGATTTTATATCTATTGCTAAAGGACCTCTATCTTCTGGAATGTCAGCAGAGATGATGGAGGTATTTTTAGCGAAAAATGCCTATCAAGCACCAATGGAACAAAGAATTCTACATGAGGTAGAAGAGACGGAATCAATAGATATAATAAAAACTCCCATGAAAGATGCCTATTATGTTCTTGATGGTTTCAGAAAAAAGGGAGATTTAATTGATCTCAAGATTTATGGTTTTATAGAGTTGGCAAGAGCTTATTACAGTTACATTAAAGAAAGTTAAAAAGAGAGCTTATCTCAATAAGTATAAGCTCTCTTTGGCGTTATAATTTTAGTTATTCAAGCTTTATTGCTTCTGCAGGACAAGCATTTGCAGCTTCTTCACAGTCACATGTGTTGCATTTATCAGCGCCTATGACCCAAGCTTTTTCATCTCTCATCTCAAAGACTTCTGGACATAACTCGGCACAAGAGCCGCAACCAATACAAGCATCAAAATCAACTACCGGTGTAGCCATTTTGTACCTCCTAAAACATGATAATGTTTTATTATACCAAATTTTTTTATAAGGGATGAAATCATTTAATAGTTGTGCTATAAATAAAGCTTTTATTGACAAATTGTACAGTTACAAGGTTCAAACAGGAGGTTAAACTGCTGTTGTTTTAAGGGTTTATAAAAGTAAAATTAAGAGAAATAGCTTAAACAAAAGGAATCAGAGAAAATGTTCATACAAGAAAATGGTAAATATCAAACAAATAGAAGATGGCTTTATGATACCCTTTTGATTTTTTTGGTTTTATATACATCTTAAAAATAGGGAATTTGAGTATCTTTTATTAAAGATAAATTATTTAGTCTGATGAAAAGGCTTGCTCAATGTAAAATAGAGGTTTTTTGAAATGCGAGAGAGGGGAGTTGAACCCCTATGGGTTTCCCCACTGGATCCTAAGTCCAGCGCGTCTGCCAGTTTCGCCACTCTCGCATAATTTAATATTATAACATGAGCATTGTGTTATTATCTTTACAAATGGACAAAAATTGCTTATTTAATAACAAAAGTTTAAAACTATTTTAAGTTTTCTCTAAATTTGGCTTTTTGTTAAGAGGGCTATATAAACTATTGCTTAAATAATTAAATGATGCAAAAGGTTTATTTATTTCTCTTTTGTAGCTTATCATAGTCTAATTGCATTTTCCCTCATATGTTGTGAGTGTAAAGAATAGGATTATAAAAATATAGAAAAAAAGACTTAAAGCTAAAGATTTATATAGATTGAGATAATTATTAAAAATAGTGATAAGGTAATCCCAGAAAAAAGTTATATTTTAGCTATTTCTAAAAAGTTTTTATATTGAAATATTAGCCTAAAGATAGTAGATTGAATGTAAAAATATTTATTAATTATTTAATAGCCTTATACAAACTGAAATAAACCAGTGCTCAGGTATCTATCGCCTCTGTCTGGAAAGATAGTAACGATTTTTTTCCCTTTTTTTAATCTTGCAGCAACCTTTTGGGCAGCCCACATCGCAGCACCTGAAGAGATACCAACAAAGATGCCTTCTTTTTTTGCAAGAAGACGCATAGTTCTTGCAGCATCCTCATCGGTAACTGTTATTACTTCATCATAGATCTTGGTATTTAGGATCCCTGGATAAAAACCGGCCCCTATACCAGCTATTTTATGTTTTCCAGGTAAGCCACCTGATAGAACAGGAGAGCCAGCTGGTTCTACTGCAAAGATTAGTATATCTGGCTTATTTAGCCTTAGTACTTCACCAACTCCGGTGATAGTGCCTCCAGTACCTACGCCAGCTATAAATGCATCAGGAGCTTCACCGAGGTCTTTTAAGATCTCTAATGCTGTTGTTGTTTTATGAATCTTAGGGTTTGCTGGGTTATCAAACTGCTGAGGCATAAAGTATTTAGGGTTTTCTTTGGCTATTTTTGTAGCTGTCTCAACGGCTCCCATCATGCCTTTTTCTCCAGGTGTAAGGATTAATTCAGCACCAAAGGCTTGTAGTAATTGCCTTCTTTCTAAAGACATGGTTTCAGGCATAGTTAATATTAAGTTATAGCCTTTGACCGCTGATACCATAGCTAAACCAATACCTGTATTACCGCTCGTTGGTTCAATAATTGTATTACCAGGCTGAAGTTTTCCTTCTTTTTCAGCATCTTCTATCATCGCAAGGGCAGTCCTGTCTTTAACTGAACCACAAGGATTAAACCCTTCCAATTTTGCCCAGACCTCAGCGTCTTCATTTGATACTAATGAATTTATCTTTACAAGAGGGGTATTACCTATAGTTTTTAAAATATTTTTGTTTAATTTCATCTCTGAGTAACTCCTTTTTCTATAATTTTTTCATATATGTGATCAGCAGAGATATTATTCATACAAGCTAAACTGCTACATCTTTTTTTGTAGCAAGGCGAACAAGAGAGATTTGCTTTAATAACAATATGTTTATCACCGTAAGGTCCTGTTCTTTTTGGGTTAGTTGGACCAAAAATAGCTATTACAGGTATATTACATGCAGCGGCTATGTGCATTGGTCCTGAATCATTTGATATAACAAATCTTGCACCTCTTATTAGATGAATCAACTCTTCAATGGTAGTATTTCCAGCTATGGAGATAGCTTTGCCATCGGAATATTTAACGATTAGGTCAGCAATCTCTATATCGGCTTTACTTCCTATGATTACGCTTGTAATGTTGAGCATCTTTATTATTTGGGAGAATTTTTCAGGTGGAAATATTTTGGTTTTCCATCTTGCACCAGGGATAATCAAAGCATAATCCTTAATAGAGGCTTTAAATTCTTTTATTTTGTCTGATTCAAAGACTAAAGGTAAAGGAAATATTACATTCTCGATGCTGCATCCTAAGGCTCTTGCTATCTTAAGATATCTATCAACGGCATGAATGTCTTTACCACCGTATATTTTATCTGTGTAGAATAAAGAGCTACCTTCCCTTGAGTCACTAAAACCTATTCTTAAGGGAGCTCCAGAGAGATAAGTAATAATACCACTTCTTAGAAGTCCTTGAAGGTCTATAGTGATATCGTAGGATTCGTTTTTGAGAGTTATAAAAGTTTGTGACAATTCAGAGAATGTATCTTTGATCTTTGAAAGGTTTTTCCAGTCATCTTTGTTGATTACTATTAATTTATTAATCATAGGGTGGTTTTCAATAATATTGTCAAAACCTCTTGCAACTACCCAATGAATTTCTGCTGTTTCAAAACGATTTTTAATAGCGTTTAAAAAGGGTAAACTATGGACAATGTCTCCTAAAGAGCTTGGCTTGACGATAAGTATCTTTTTTGGATGTTTTTTTATTATGATTTCTTTTGACATTATAGTTAAAGAGTGTTTTTATGTTATTTTACCATTTAAAGGAGGTAAAACAGAATTACAACTTTTTCCCCAAATTTGCCGATAGAAGTTTTAAAATTTAAAAAATATCTCATTCTCTGCTTCTTTTAGGCATTTAGAAAGATT
>JAOAHE010000028.1 GCA_026415415.1 Thermodesulfovibrionales bacterium
TATATCATCCTTAAACCTAATAAAAGAGGAGGCTTTTACTTTTTTTGAGAGTTGCCTATCGGCAAATTTGGGAATAAACTAAGATAGACTTTTTAGAACTCTATTATGCTAAAATAACAAGTTTTAATTAACTATGTGAAGTCTATAGTTATTATAAATTTACCATTATCAACGAAATTATGTTTTAGATAAATTCTAATTATGAGATGGATAAATAACTGAAAATTAAAATTAAGGAGTAAAAATATGGCAGATGATGTTGTAAATGTGCTCTTTGCTGGAGTTGGCGGACAAGGTGTGGTTTTAGCAAGCGCTATCATGGCAGAGGCAGCCTTCAGAAGTGGTTATGATGTAAAGGATAGTGAGCTTCATGGGATGGCTCAAAGGGGAGGAAGTGTAATTAGTCATATTCGTTTTGGTAAAAAGGTTAATTCACCTTTAATACCCTTAGGTAAAGCTGACTTCTTCATAGCAACTGAACAATTAGAAGGTCTAAGATATGCTCATTTTGTTAAACCCAAGGGTAAAGTAATTCTTAATAAAAGAAAGACTGAACCTGTAACTGTAAGTCAAAAATGTCCTTATCCAGAAAATGTAAAAAAAGATTTGGAATCACTTGGGTTAGATGTTATAGAAGTAGATGCTCCTGAGATTGCTAAGAAGATTGGTAGTAGTAAAGTGGAGAATATAATTTTACTTGGAGTTATCTCCTCTTTTGTTAACTTACCAGTAGAAAAGTGGCAAGAGTCTATCAAAGAGTTAGTACCTCAAAAGACTATAGAACTTAATCTTAAAGCCTTTGAAGAAGGTAGAAAGTTTATTTCAGCAGCAAAAACTGATAAGGAGACATGATGTACTGGAACGAAGAAATAGAAACTATTGATAGATCTAACCTTAAAAAACTTCAACTAAAGAGGCTTCAAGGGACAGTTAGAATATTATATGAAAAAGTGCCTTTCTACCAAAATAAATTTAAAGAGTTAGGAATAACCCCAGAAGATATAAAATCTCTTGATGATGTTAGAAAACTTCCTTTTACTACAAGAGAAGACTTACGAGATAACTATCCTTATGGTTTGTTAGCGGTCTCAAGGGATAAGATCGTTCGCCTTCATACCTCAAGCGGAACTACTGGAAAACCTAAAGCTATTTTTTTCTCAAAGAATGATATAAATCAATCTGCTGAACTTATTGCTCGTTGTTTAATAATGACAGGGGTGACGAAAGACGATGTACTACAGAATATGATGACTTATGGTTTATTTACTGGTGCTTTAGTTATGCACTATGGTGCTGAAAAAGTAGGCATATTAGTTATACCTGCAGGCCCTGGCAATACAGAGAGACAAATAGCCTTAATGCAAGACTTTGGCTCGACATGCTTACACCTTACCCCTAGTTATGCCCTTTATCTTTCAGAGGTTATGGAGTCAAAGGGCATTAAACCTAAAAGAGACTTGTCTTTAAAAAGAGCTTATCTTGGAGCTGAGCCTTACTCAGAGGAGACTCGGAAAAAACTTGAGAGTATGTTTGAGATAGACATTTATAATTCTTATGGTCTATCTGAGATGAATGGACCAGGGGTGGCTTTTGAGTGTATCTGTAAAAACGGTATGCACATTTGGGAAGATAACTTTTTAGTTGAAATACTTGATCCAAGCTCTGATGAACCAGTTAAAGAAGGACAAGAAGGTGAACTGGTTCTGACTACTTTATGCAGAGAAGGAATGCCATTATTGCGTTATAGGACTAAAGATATAACAAAAGTAATTTCTGGGGACTGTCCCTGTGGGAGAACTCATAGAAGGATCTCTCGTATACTGGGCAGAGTTGATGATATGTTTATAGTCAGAGGTGTTAACATATTCCCTCAACAAATTGAGAGAGTACTTATGAGTATTAAAGGTGTAGCTCAAAATTACCAAATATTACTTGAATCCTATGATAAGCTATCAGTAAAAGTGGAAATAGAACAAGACTTCTTTGATGGGAGCATAGAGCATCTGCTAAACTTAAAAACAAAAATAACTGAAAAACTTAAATCTGAGATATTGGTTACACCTAAGGTAGAGCTTGTAGAACCTGGTACTTTACCTATTAGTGAGGGTAAACTTAATAGAGTAATAGATAAAAGAACTCTATAATTAAAGCAAAGGAGAATTTCATGGCTGGTATTAGAGAGATATCAGTTTTTGCAGAAAACAAACCCGGTAAAATAGAAAAAATTACTGCTGTTCTTGCTAACGAAGGTATTAATATACTTGCTATAACAATTGCAAGTACTAATGGATTTGGAATAATCAAGTTTATTGTAGATAAAACTGACTTAGCCTATCAGAAACTTAAGGAGAAAGGCTTTACAGTCTCCCTTAATGAGGTTCTCGCCTTTGAGATGAAAGACAGACCTGGGCAGATACATGAGATAGCAAAAACATTAACAAAGCTTGAGATAAACATGGAAAATGCCTATGTATTTGTTGAAGACTCAAGGAAAAAAGCTTATTTCATTGTGCAGGTAAAAGATATGGAGAGGGCAAAAAGATTATTACAGAAGGAAAATCTTAAACTTTATGATGAAAATAAGGAGGTAAAATGATCTGGAATAAGGAAGCGGAATGTATGTCTTTTGATGAAAGGGGAAAACTTCAGCTTGAGAGATTAAAGGCAACTGTAAAGAAAGTTTATGATAATGTTCCATACTATAGAAAAAGGTTTGAGGAATTAAAGGTAAAACCTGAAGATATTAGGACTCTTAGAGATATTGAGAAATTACCATTTACTACTAAAACTGATTTACGAGAGGGCTATCCTTTCGGGATGTTCGCTGTTCCTTTCAAAGATATAGTAGAGATTCATACCTCCTCAGGTACTACAGGGAAACCTGTTGTAGCGGGGTATACGAAAAAAGATATTGAGATATGGTCAGAAGTGATGGCAAGAGCTCTTTGTATGGTTGGGGCTACAAAGGATGATATTATTCAAAATGGATATGGTTATGGACTTTTCACAGGTGGACTTGGTGTTCATTATGGAGCTCAAGCTATAGGGGCGACGGTCATTCCTATTTCAGCAGGAAATACAAAACGTCAATTAGAGATCATGCTTGATTTTGGTAGCACCATATTGACCTGCACCCCCTCTTACGCTTTACACCTTGCAGAGGTTGCCTCTGAGATGGGAATAAGTGGTAGAGATTTAAAATTGAAGGCAGGCTGTTTTGGAGCTGAAGTCTGGACAGAAAAGATGAGAGATGCTATAGAGAGCAAATTTAATCTTATAGCTCTTAATATTTACGGTCTTACTGAACTTATTGGTCCTGGTGTTGCTCAAGAATGCGAAGACAAAAGCGGTTTACATATTTCAGAAGATCATTTTTATCCTGAAATTATCTCACCGGATACCCTTGAACCTTTGCCAGAAGGTGAAAAAGGAGAACTTGTCCTTACTTCCCTTACCCGTGATGGTATGCCAATGATCAGATTTCGCACAAGGGATATTACTTCATTGAAAAGAGAGGTATGTAAATGTGGAAGGACACTTGTTAAGATGGAGAGGATTACAGGTAGAAGCGATGATATGCTTAAGATCAGAGGAGTCCTAATATTCCCTTCTCAAATTGAGAAAGCTCTTTTGGAGATAAAAGGGATTGAACCACACTACCAGATTATAGTTACCAGACCTCATCATCTTGATGAACTGGAAGTACAGGTTGAGGCATCAAAGGATATCTTTTCAGATGAGATAAGACATTTAGAGGCTATGAAAAAGAAAATAGAAAATCACATTGAGAAATCAATTGGGTTAAGAGTAAAGGTGACCCTTGTTGAACCTAAAACTCTTCCGCGCAGTGAGGGCAAGGCAAAAAGGGTAATAGACAAAAGGGAGTTATAGGAGGGAATAATGAAGATAAAACAAATCTCAGTCTTTCTTGAAAACAAACGAGGTAGATTACTTGAGGCTACAGAAGCTTTAGCAAAATCAGGAATTAACATTAGAGCTCTCTCTATAGCTGATACCTCAGAGTTTGGCATCTTGAGGCTAATTGTTGCTGACTCTGAACAAGCTAAGCATATCTTAGAGAAAAATAATTTTGCTGTTAGAGAAAATGATGTATTAGCTGTTGCTATTCCTGATGTGCCTGGTGGGCTTGCAAGTGTATTGAAGATCTTAAATGATAAAGGCTTAAATGTTGAGTATATTTATGCTTTTGTTCAGAGAAGTGGAGAGAAAGCAATTGTTGTTCTCAAAGTTGAAAACTTAGATCTTGGTATTGAAGCCTTGGTTGAAAGAGGGGTTGTTTTACTGACAAGCAAGGATATAGAGCAGTTGTAGGATGAAAAGTATATAAAAATTTATATCCAGCATATAGTTTATACAATTGATCAGTTATTGTTTGTATTTAACTCATTCATTGAAATAAAAAAGAGAAAGACTTTTGTTTAGACGAGAGAAACAGTGTCTGCTTTTTTGAAGGGGTTTCAGTTGCTTATTCTGATTTTTCTATCAAATTGCACAGCGATATTGCGGCGTGGGTGATAACATATTGTTTTAATTTATTTTTTTTATTGCATAATTCATTAGATATTTTTTCTGTTTACAGTTTTTTTTGCAAGCCAGAAGATTTTTTAATATAGTAAGTTTTATCTGATTATGCTTAGGGTTCTTATCATCACTAATGAACCATTAGAGCACTTTAAAGTATCTTCAAAGTCTTTGGACTTTTCTTTAACATTGAAGTCTGTTCAATCATCTGAGAAGATTCTTAGAGATGATCACTCTCTTTATCATTATGATTTAGCCTTTATTGATTTACAGTTGGATAACTGGAGAGAAATAATAAATATTTCTATACAAAAAATACCTACTATTGCTTTCTCAGTTGAAGACATAGATTTGGCTATTGAGTCTTTAAAATTAGGTGCTTCCAATTTTATTTTAAAACCTTTAACTATAGAAAAAATAAGCAAGGCTATTAGAGAAAACCAAAAAATATCAGATACCCTCTTTTTTGATGAGATAATTGGCAAGTGTGACGCTATGCAAGAAGTCTACAAGCTTATAAATAAAGCGGCTCTAAGTGACAGTAATGTTCTTCTAACTGGAGAAAGTGGTACCGGTAAGGAACCTGTTGCCCGTGCAATTCATAGGTATAGCCCAAGAAAGACAAAGCCTTTTATGACTATAAATTGCAGTGCCATACCAGATACACTTCTTGAGTCAGAACTCTTTGGTTTTGAAAAGGGTGCTTTTACTGGAGCAAATTATACAAAAAAAGGTATTTTTGAATTAGCGGATGGGGGCACTATTCTGCTTGATGAAATTGGAGATGTATCACAGTTATTTCAAATAAAGATTTTGAGAGTCTTACAAGAAGGGGAAGTAATGAGAATCGGTGGATCTTATCCAACCAAGGTTGATCTAAGATTTATAGCGGCAACTAATAAAGATTTAAAGGAAGCCCTTAGAAAAGGTTTGTTTAGAGAGGATCTTTTCTATAGACTTAACGTCATACATATCCATTTACCACCTTTAAGAGAAAGAAAAAGCGATATCCCAATTTTAGTTTCTCATTTCATTAATAAACATTCACCGAAAAGGAAGGATTTGCATATCAAAGGAGTTACAGAAGTGGCTATGAAAGCACTCTTAAATTATAACTATCCAGGAAATGTAAGAGAGCTTGAGAATATAATAGAAAGAGCCATATCTTTTGCTAACAATCCTTATATCTATCCTTTTGATTTACCTTCTTTTTTGCTGCATAAAACGACTCAGAGAAAGGTATCAAAACTTAAAGAGACCATTAATAAAACTGAAAAAGAACTTATATGGCTGGCTTTGCAAGAGTCAAGAGGTAATATAACAAAAGCCGCTGAGTCCTTAGGAATGCATCGTCAACAGCTACAGAGAAAAATAAAGAGCTTAAAGATAGCAACTTAATTGTTCAATGCAACTATTAGTTTCAATTTTATCTTAATAAACCAACCTTTTATATTTTATACTTTGAATAAATGCAACCTTTTGTTTCATATTCTTATAAAAGTTCAAGCCTTTTTATTTTCTTTGGCTAAAGTAATTCAACTTTATCAATGGGATATTGAGGTGGCATGTATATTGCTCATGTTTTTATAACATTATAAAGATATGATAATATAAAATTAGGAAATAAGATTTTAAAAAATGCTTATGGAAGAAGTTATTGATAGAGATAGCCATCAAAAATTATATGTACAAATACAGCAAATAATCAAGAAGAAAATTGAAAAAGGTGAATGGCCTGTTGGTAAACTTATTCCAACAGAGGATGAGCTTTGCAAGATTTTCGATGTTAGTAAAGCAACTATAAGACTTGCAATTTATGAACTTGTAAGGGCAGGTTATCTAAAGAGACAGCAGGGTAAGGGAACATTTGTAACATACTCAGGTTCTCATTTTGGTATAGCGATGAAGACAAGGTTAACAGAAGACTTGCTCTCAAAGGATGTGATTGTTACTAAAAAGATTTTAAAAAAGGAAATTATTAAGCAGCCTACAGTAGATATCCAGACATATTTTGAAAATCAAAATGAAATTTACTATATAACTTGCGAAGGGTTTTTTGATGATGAGCCTGTGTATATTGAAGAATTTTTTATACCAACTTCACTGATGCACTTAATACATAATGAAGATTTTTGTCAGACATCTTTATATGAGCAGATACAGAGTAATTCAGTAAAAAAGATCTTCAAGATTATCCAAACGATAGAAGTGATTGAGGTAAATAAAGAGTTTGCTGAATATTTAAATTTGCAACTTGGGTGTCATGCTTTGCGTGTTCATAGCCTTCTTTTAGGCTCAGATTCTACAGTAATAGCTTATATTAAGTTAACAGGAAGTGGTAAAAAGTATAAGATTCAGACTGAGTTTGAAAAAATAAGTTAAGTAATAACTTGCTATATAACTTTTAAATTAACATCAAAGGAGGTGAAAAAGAATGGATGTATTGAATGCGTGGCTTGTGGACTTAAACAAAAACAGTCCCTTTTGGTTTGGGATAGTTACTGTCCTAACAATGTCTGGTGTTGGTGTATTAATTGCTGTTATTACAGAACTATTTTTTAAATTAATTGGTGTTAAAGGAGAGAGAATCGAGATACACCACTAATAGTTGGGGGAAAAAAATGGAGGCTGTCGTTGAAAAAATATTATCAATAGCTTATATAGCTATCTTTCTCATAGCAATATTTGGGCTAATGGTTGTTGTCAGCAGAGTATCAAATTATTTGATAAGGAAAATTTTAGGGATAGGAGGTAATTAAAGATGGAAATGTATCTGCCCATAGCGGGCGTGGAGATAATGGCATGGAAGCTTATCCTCCTTGGCTTCACAGTTGGGGTAATTGGAGGTTTCTTTGGTATTGGTGGAGCTTTTATGGTCACACCAGCTTTAAATGTATTTGGTTTTCCAATGGCTTATGCTATTGGAACTGATATGGCTCATATAGCCGGTAAATCTATAGTTGCTACAGCAAAACACAGGAAATTCGGTAATGTGGATATGGTCCTAGGCATAATAATGATATTAGGTACAGCTATAGGTATTGAGCTTGGTGCTACCTTTATAATGTGGCTTGAAAAGGTAGGAAGGGTTGATGCCGTTGTTAGATATACTTATATGGCTTTGCTCTTTGGACTGAGCACTTATATGTTATATGAATATATCAAACTTACAAGAGGAGTGACAGAGGAGAAGAAAAAAGTTGTCACTGATGCAGGCACATCTGGCCTTGCACTTAAGATGCATGCTATTAAAATTCCACCAATGGTACATCTAAAAGTTTCAGGATTTACAATATCAGTTTGGGTAATATTGATTGTAGCTGCAATTACAGGTTTTGTAGCAGGATTCTTAGGTGTTGGTGGTGGTTTCTTAAGAATGCCTGCTCTTATGTATGTCATTGGATGTCCCACGAGGGTTGCGGTTGGTACAGATCTATTTGAAGTTATGGTATCAGGTGCTTATGGTGCTTTTACTTATGCAATAAAGGGAAGGGTAGAACTTGTAGCTGCTGTAGTTATGTTAATTGGAGCATCAGTAGGAGCACAGTTTGGTACACTCGCTACCCAGTATGTTAAAGGATTAAAAATAAGACTTTATTTTGCTGTTACGATGATGTTGGCTGGTGTTTCAGTTATTCTTAAACACATAGCTGGAACACATAAAGATGTTTACTATCCGAGTTTAAGTGCATGGGTTAAGACAAACCCAAATTTCATTGAATGGGCACAAACAGAAGGCGCAAAACTTTCTGCAAAAGTTCAGGTAAGAGATTGGATCTTATTCAATAAGGACGCTGTAAAAGGTTGGTTTGCTACACAGCCTGATTTTATTCAGGCAGCAAGAGCCTCAGAAGCAGCATGGAATGCTTACTCTGGCTATTTGATGCTTGGTGCAGCATGTGGATTAAGCTTACTAATTATTGTAAGAATGATTCAAGGTATAAGCCTTGAGAAGAAGATGAAGGCTGGTAAGTAGGGAGGCTTCCATGAAAAAGATACTTGTTGGACTTGATGGTTCAAATGCATCTATGAATGCTTTAAATTATGCAATAAAATTGGCAAAAGGTATAGGAGCTGAGGTTATAGGTGTTACAGTTATAAATGAGCCTCTTTATAAAGAATATTATGCTGATATATCTGCAAAATTAAAAGTAGAAGCGGAAGCATTTTTTGAGAAGGTAAAAGAGAAATTTCAGGTAGAGGGAATAAAAATATCTACAGAGATTGCCTCGGGTATTCCTGATGAGGTTCTTGCTGAAATTGCTAAAAAAGATAAAGAGATAGCGATGATAGTGGTAGGTGCAAGTGGAAAAGGAAGAGGCTCACGAATCTTTGCTGGCAGTAATACAGTTGCTCTTGTAAATCAGGTTGCTGCTGGTCTGCCTTGTGCTGTTGTTGTGGTGACAGGTGAAGGTGAGGAGTTCTTGCAAAGGATATAAAATGCAATATCTGGTGCTCAGTATTGTAGCATTATTGTCTCTCGTATGTGGTTTAGTAGTTGGTAGTTACATTAAAAAAGTGATAACGAAAAAGTAAAAATATAAGTGAAAGTATTTAAAATATTAAATATCAGCAGCCCCCTCTTAGTTTGGAGGGGGTTTTAAATTTATTTTTAAATGATTACGATTCCACAATTAGAGATTAAATTTATAAAGTTTTTTTTGAAAGGAAAGATTTTTTAAATAAAATTGTTAAGATTTCACTTGTTGAACTTAATGTCTTTTTATTATTAATGACTAATTTTTGAATTCATAGTAATATTAAGAAGGAAATGTCTTTTATCTTGGTTAAGCAAAAAACTATAAGGATTTAAAAAAAAAATAATTTCTTAGCTGATATCATTACTTAGCGAAACAAATTTTTAATAATACAAAACTAAATTTTTATATTTGATTTAGGCAGGAAAAATCTTCAGTGAATATTAAGATATTTCAGAAAATAGTATTTATTGTAATACCTATATTTATTTTTATAATCTTATTTCTTGGGTGGTTATCATCAAAAAAGATAAGAGAAGTTGTAACCGAGAATTTCAATCTCCAACAACTAATTTTAGCGCGTAATGCAGCTGATTTAATAAAGAATGATATAGACTCTCTTAAAAACCAACTTGATGAGTTTTCCTCTATTATCTCCAATGATCAAATACTTAATTTGTCAACTATAATGAAAATTCACTATATTGGTATCAAAGATAAAGGAGGGGTAGAGGTTAAGTATGTTGATGATAAAAAGTTTATGTATTCACATGATGAAGCAGGGTTTAAAAAAATAAAGGTTACCTTTCCAGATCTTGAATATTTTTTAAAGTTAACCAAAGTAAATAAAAGTAGTGATGATAAATATTTAACCGAGATTTTTATTGAAAATTATAAAGGGTTCAATAGACCCCATTTTAATATCTTTAAATTTATTAAAAAACAAAGCTTTAAGGGAGGCGATAAAAAAACTACAAAAGGTGTAGTTATCTTTAAAATAGATGCCTACTCACTCATATCTAAGATTACAAAAGGCATAATATCAGGCCATACAGGATATGCATACGTAATTGATCAGAAAAATCTTTTTCTCTATCACTATGAGAAAGGCTTTATTGGTAGAAATTCTATAGAGGTAAGAAAAGAAAAAGGACCTGGAATACCATTTGAAAAAATTGATGAGATCCAGAGTAATTATATGCTTAAGGGCTATGAGGGTACTGACTGGTACATATCAGGCTGGCACAGGGGAGTAATGGGGGAGATGAAAAAACTGATAGCTTATACCCCAATTTACTTATCTGATTCAACAAATCATCTATGGTCAATTGCAGTAGTAGCACCTGAAACAGAAGTAGAAGGGGCAATTCGTGATTTACAAATGAGGTTATCTATAATACAAATGGTGTTTATCTTTGGAAGTATGATTTTTGGTTTAATGCATACTTTTGTCTTGATTAACTGGTCAGATTCACTTAGACATGAAGTGGAAAAAACAACCTTAGGACTTAGGGTATCCGAGGAAAGATATAGAGCATTAGTAGAAAATGCTGATGATATTATATTTACCCTTGACAGCACTGGAAAATATTTATCAATGAACAAATATGGACTTAAATTTTTCAATAGAAAAAAAGAAGAAGTAATTGGTAAACATATTGAAGAAATAATCCCTAAACCTTTCGTAGATGTGTTGTCAACAATGTTAATTGATGTATTCATGAACAAGGAAAGTATTAAATTTACACATTATATAAAGATAGACGAAAATGAATATTGGTTAAACACAAGTATGAGAAGACTTTATGATGCAGAAGGAGCAACTTATGCTGTCTTAGGCATATCGAGAGATATTACAGCTACTAAGAAAAAAGAAATGGAAGAACAGATGTATCATACAGAAAAACTTGCCTCAATGGGAACTTTAGCTGCTGGAGTGGCCCATGAAATAAACAATCCTCTTGCAATTATACTTGGCTTTACTGATCTTCTTTTAGAGCAAACTACCCCAAATAGTAATGAATATGTAATGCTTAAGACAATAGAAAAACATGCCCTAAATGCTAAAAAAGTGGTGGAAGGACTTTTAAGTTTTGCCCGTTATTCAGAGCAAAAAGAAGACATATGTGATATTAATGAAAATATTAATGTTGTACTTTCTGTTGTTCAAAACTCTTTGATTCTCAATAACATACACACAAAAAAGGAGTTACAAAGTGATTTGCCTCGGATAAAGGGAGACCCTGGGAAGTTTCAGCAAGTATTCCTCAATATAATTAATAATGCCATCCATGCAATGAAAGGTGGTGGTACTTTGACTATAAGGACAAGATCCATAGATAATGAAAGTGTAGAAATAAGGTTCAGTGATACAGGCCATGGAATTGCGCCTGAACACAGAAGTAAAATTTTTGATCCACTTTTTACTACTAAAAAGGTTGGTGAAGGTACAGGTTTAGGATTATCAGTTTGTTATGGGATTATTACCCAGCATGGAGGCAAGATAACATTTGAAACTAAAACTAAAGAAGAATCAGAAAGTCCAGGCACTACTTTTATTATAACCCTTCCGGTTGCAAAATAAAGATTATAGGAAAAAGAGACACGTAGTATTATAAAGACAAGTAGATTTTTTAAATAATTTAAATAAAACTATTTAAAGCAAAGTTGAATAAAATTTTGAGGATGTTTATCCATAAGAAATTTAACTATCTTGGCTTTCTAAAAATAATGGACAATGAGTTTACTAACATCATTTATACAGACAAGTTAAAGTAAAGTTTAACTTAAAGATATCTAAAGATTTTAGTTGTATATACTTTTATTTATTAAAATTCATGCACATAATTATAAATTATTATTAACAAGGAAGGTAATTAATAAATTTATTTACTAATATTAAATTTCTAAAATTATAAGGAAGAGAGGGGTAAATGACAGAGAAGATATTGATAATTGATGATGAACCTGATATGTTGGTACTTTTGAGCATGATAATTAAAAGTAGGACATCTTATGAGGTTATAACTACAAGCAACCCTTATGAAGCACTTGAATGGATTAAAAAAGGTGGGTATGATCTTGTTATTACAGATTTAAAGATGCCTGGTGTTGATGGAATGGAAATTCTTAAAACTATACGAAAGTATGATGAAGATGTACCAGTTATAATCATAACCGCCTATGGAACTGTTGAGTCTGCTATTGAGGCGATGTCTATGGATGCCTTTGATTTTATAACAAAACCCTTCAGGAAAGAGCAAATATTATTTACGATTGATAAAGCAATAAAATGGCTTAAGACAATTAGGGAAAACAAGAAGTTAAAGGAACAATTAAAAAAGAGCTCTTAAATTGAACTTGAAGCAATTAACAATTTTCTGCTTGTACGGGGTATAACTCTAAAAATCTGATATTTTTACAATATAAATTAAGGAAAGGACATTTTCAAGCTCTTTTTGAGATCATCACTTTTATAATTTACAAGCAATCTTGCTTGTTTAAGGAGGTAGATATGCGACAAATGACAAAAGAAAACCTTAAATCTGCTTTTGCTGGTGAAAGTCAAGCTCATATGAAGTATCTTATATTTGCAGAGAAAGCAAAGGAGGAGGGTTTTCAAAATATTGCAAGACTCTTTGAAGCTATAGCATATGCTGAACGTGTCCATGCTAGTAATCACCTAAATGCCTTAAATGGTAGTAATCTTACACTTGATAATCTCGATATTGCTATTGATGGAGAGAATTTTGAGATTAATGAGATGTATCCAGCCTATAAAACAGTAGCAGATCTTCAGGATGAGAAAAAAGCATCAAAATCAATGTATTTTGCACTTGAAGCAGAAAAAATACATGCATTGCTTTATACTGAAGCAAAAGAGGCGGTCAAATCTGGGAAAGATCTTGAAATGGGAGACATTAATATCTGCCCTATTTGTGGACATACAGTGGTAGGGAAGGCTCCTGATAGATGTCCAATATGCGGTATTCAGGGTGAAAAATTTAGAAGTTTTTAGAAAATATTAATTTCATTAAGTCAATAAAACCTGTTTTTTAATTTATAAATTCTTACTTTGAAAAACCATCTTGTAAGTTGAAAAATAGTAAATAGGGTTTGTTTATTAATATTTCTATAACAGATGCTTATTAAAAGAGATGATGCCTATGTAAATATCCTTAGTTACTTAACATATTATCTGCTAATAGCTTGAAACAGTTTAGATAACCTAAAGACTTATTAAATTTAACCGTAGAGAGCTATTACAAAGGTTGATAATCACATTCCCTTTTCTCTTTCCTAAAGAGTAAAGAGAATTTTGCTTTGTGTAAAGAATAGGATTAGATGTTTTTAAGATAATCTGTAACTTAACTTATAATAACTAATCGCACTTTTAGTTTTGCAATAGGATTATTTAGCTTTAATTGTTTTACTAATTTTATGTAAATAATTAATAAGGTTTGCAGTTGTAATTTTGGGGTAGATTGTTTTCTAAAATATCATTATACTAAGATCTTGCCTCCTTTTGCACCAGCACCTATCCATTGGCCAACTTTACCTTCTATAATTATTTCACCTCCTATCATCTTAATCCCTATTGCATCCATAGCATTTCCTTTTATTAAGATCGTTCCTCCGTGCATTTTTTCTCCTACAAAGTTTCTTGTATTTCCGAATATGGTTATTTGACCACCTTTCATCTCGGTGCCTATATGGTTACCTGTATTTCCGTATACCTTTATCTCTCCACCCTTCATTTGCATCCCTAAATAGTAAGCTTTATCTCCCGATACCTCAAGTTTTCCTGTTGGATGTCGGAAACCAAGACCTGAAATACTAACTTTGAAAGCTTTTAAATTTAATTTAAGTGTATCACTACCTTTAATTGTTTCGTTATAAAGTCCTGAGATAAAAAATCCTATGCAGCCACCATCAAAAAATTTGGGTAAGTGTTCGTTAAATAACATTTCTATTTCTTCCACCTTAAGCTTAATTTCTTGGGCTAACTTAATTGCAAAATTGAAATTCTGTTCTATTGTCTGGTAATCAACTCTCCAGAGGGGGATATCTTTGGCAAATTGGGCATATTCCTCTGCAATCTCATAAACTCTGTCGTACTGCAGGGAGCTTTCATATTTCTTTTTTAAGGTCTTTTCTTTGATGTTATCAATCCTTATAATATTAGGGTTTTTGGCGATAAGCTTAATAAGACTCTGCATACTCTTTAAATGCCTTTCCTACGGCTATCTTTGCCATATCTTTTATGTTGTCAATCTCAACAAAAGTCACATTTGATGGAAGAGATTCTTTGATTTTTTGAAATTTGTCCTTAAAGGATTCACCTGTTTTTATCCATAAAAAAGTGATTCTACCGCTCATCTCTGGCAGGTAGCTAAGTAAAGGATCTAAATTGTGAATACCTGCATCAGTTATTATAATATAATCTACATCTTTCCTTTTTTTAAGGTTAGCACTGTCTATATAATTAAGAAAATCCCCAATATGTAATGTTGTCCCACCACCTTGATAAGCTATTAATGTTTCAAAAACTTTACGTTTTTCTTGTGTTGGAAGCAGTGAGATATTCCTATCAGAGAAATTGACTACCCCAACTTTAGAGCCATTTTCGATGTAATTTTTGGCAAGGCAAAATGCTGATAATACTGCATAGGATAAATTTATATCTGGCTGTATCATGCTTCCAGAGGAATCAATAATAACCACTGCATCTGAGGGGATAGCATATGCATTACCCTCAAAGCCTCTTAGAGTATATTTTTTTGCTATACCTGGTAAAAACATACCATAACTTTCCACGGGGCTATAGTGATCTATACTTTCTTCGATCTCAAAGTCTTTGATCTCATCAGGATAAAGGGAACCATCTTTATAAATTGCCTCAATATAGATGGTGTAATCCAGGGCTTTTGTTTCATACCACCCTATATCAGGTCTCTTAAGTTCTTCTAAGAAAGACTGGTTAGCAGGGGCTATACTACCCTTAATTTCTTCAGAGACATTATTAACTATCTTTCTATACTCATCAAGACTAAACTCCTTAGCTATGTTTCTTAAAGATCTTTTAATCTCTTGTAAAGTGAATTGATTAAGGGAAAAAAAGCCAAAAGGGATAGCAGGGTCTTTATCCATTAAATCTTTAATTAAGTGAGCAAATTTTTTTAAATTTAGTTTAAGGAACATACGATTTGTATTTAAAAAATCAATTTCTAATAAAGCTTTCACATACTCTTGCAAATCAGGATCGCTAAGACTGTCTCCAAAATCAAGTCCTGTCACCTCCTTGTAAAAAGCTCTAAGCACGTTATCAGCTTTACTTTTAGGTGGAATCTCTTTATAGGTCGTTGCTATTTCTGTAAGCTCTTTATTAATAACAAGGTCTAAATTTGCTACAGCATCATCATATAGATTTCTTATTTCTGTTTTATTTGGCATATCTCCAAGATAGTAATTCTCTAAGATAATCGTCTTGAGATCATAGGGATGTTTAGCCCAATGATTTAATTGATGATGAAATACTCCAAGTAACGCAACTAAGGAAAGGTCATGTGCGATCTTTCTATCTATAATAATTTTCCATCTTCCAGAAAAATCAAATTCGCATATATTTATATCATTATCTAACGTGAAGTTAGAAATTGGTGGATATAGAAGGTCTTTACGGGCTTTTTTAAAGATATCTTTTAGTTTTTCGTATATCATAGTCCTTTAAGAAATGCCTTGAAAAGAGGGTGATGTTGCTTTTGAGAGATCTCCTTTACTTTATTGAAATTGCCTTCTTTGAAGGCGTAATAGAGTTCAACTACATCATCTTTTTGTTCCTCCCATCTCTTTCTTGCATCGGAAATGAGCTCTAAAATAGAGTAAAAATTATCAGATGTTTCTTTTTCGGTAAACTTGACCTCACTTAATTTTCTGTCACTAATGCTTACTCTATGCCATAAAATATAAGGAATAAGCGTTAGTAAGTGTTGAAGGGTTATCTCTTCATCCTTTAATAACCAAGCTAAAGCCTTTGAGTATTTTATAAGACTTTGTTCTGCTCTGTTAGAGATACTATATAGATCAGAACATAAGTAGTTGTAATAATGGCATCCGTGACATCTTGAAAATTCTTTCACTGTTGAGTACTGGCAGGGGACTTCTTGACCAAGATAGTCAAGAAACAACTCTGCATCTTCAGATAGATTAATCTTTGATATCTCTTTCTTTATCTCAACAATCTCAATCTTTCTTGGAATGTGGATTTCAACGCCTTCATCTTTTAGTCTATTTTCTATTTCCGTCTTAAAATCTTCTGTTACTTTATCTATAAAATCTGAAATCCTTTGTGCTTCATTAGTATGGTTATAAGTTAAGATATAACTTATCATCTCCTCAGATAATGAAGGATCTCTTAAAAGATTATCGTTTACTCCTCTTCTGATGAACCTTTTTCTTAGAGGATGTAAACTACCTGTCTCAACTGCTATATCAAATCTATCACAAAGAGGAGGTATAAGTTTAGTTGTGCCCATATCGTGATAATTTATTGTGGCTAAAAAAGCTTTAGAGTTTTCAATTATTAAAGTCTCACCTCTGTAGCTCCAGATATTTCTGTCGACCTCGTTTAATAACATGTTTTGTTTGCCTACAGGTAGCCGATTTATCTCATCTATTATTACCACTGGAGAGTAGGGGATTACTTTCCATCTCACGACCTCTTTACCTTCTTTTTGTAGCCTTCCAAGGTCAAGCACTGCCTTTATCTTTTCCTCTGTTTGTTCGGGATGCCCGTGAATCGTGGTTGCCTGAACAAACTCAAGAGGTAACCCTTTTATTATGGATGCCATTCTTTCTGATGAGGTAGTTTTTCCACTGCCATAACCTCCATAAATTAACTCTTTTCCATCAAGCAGCAAAGTAAGTATACCAAAGAGAGTTACAGGCTCAAAGGAGTTATCATCAAAGAATAAAGTCTCATCGCCAAGATATAGATGGCATGATATAGTTTCATAAATTTTTAGAATTTTCTCCTGCATACTTAAAAAGCTATATTAATCTCAAATTATCATTTTTATTTCATATCTTGAGTTTAAAATTAATCCAGCTTAGTTTTCAAGTAAAGCATCAATTTAATTTAGATAGCATAATGATCCCATTTTGTATTTTTAGAAGTTTTAAGTCATACCGAAAAATCAAGTCGAATAATGAAGCTTTTAAAATTTTGTAAAAAACAAAGGATTTTTAACAAAGATAAGGGAAAAAAAACACTCTTTTAGTTTTGAAAGTTTTATTTACAGTAGGATAATTGAGGAAAGTAAATTAATTTATTCCTAATAGAATAAATTTTAGCTAAAAAATAAAAAATCCTTCACCGTTATATATATTAATAACTGTTGGTGTTCAAATATACATTTTTTAACAAAGAGATTGAAGGAATATTAAAAAAGTCAAAAAAAATATTAAAAAAGCAAAAAAACATGATTTTTTTAAAGGTATATTTAATAAGAACAAGGGTGAGATTATATCCAATGGTACTCTTCGTTAGTTTGGTAATTATAGCTTTTAAATTCTCTGAAAGATGTTTTGAAGAGTAAAAAATTTAAGAGATACTGCAGTTAGGAATGTTCATTATCTTTGTACCTCTTTTATTACCTATCTCTTATCATGAAAAAATAATGTATTTTGGGTATTACTTAAGAACATACTTAAGAATCAAAAATTAGGAATCTGAGTTAGCCAAAAGTAAGGAGGTGATCAAAAAGATGAGTAGAAAAAACAGCTTTTAGAGTTAGGGTTTTAGATATTGTTTTTATTAAGTATTTTATGTAAAGAGGAGGTCTACTTTGGAAATAAAAAATTTAGACTATCAAAACCCAAAAGTATTTCTTCCCCCCTTACCAGATGTAATATCGCCGGAGCCAATAAATGAATCGATTCTAAAACCTGATCTTTGGGCAAACTTTAAAAGTCTTCGTTGTGGCTGCTATTTAATTAAACTAACCTCTAATATTAATCCTTTGTTAGTCTATGATGGTACTATAAGGGTCGAATGCCATAGTAATGGTCTTTCTGCAAGTGGAGATCTTTACAGGAGAAGTATCATTTTTTATCCCCAAATCTCTTCTTTTAAAGGTAAATTTGCTCCTTTCTTAACTCCTGCTCCTAATCCAAAGCACGGCATACCTATATTGCCACGCAATCGATATCGATATTACTTACGGGTTACTAAGATACTTGAATGGTTCACATTTTCAAACTCTTTTATTCTTAGTTTTGAAGTGTTTCGCTTCAAGACTTCTTCTAAAACATGGACGAATGAAGGCACTTTTACGGCTCAGATGTCATGGACTACTGCGCCAGCTGGTTATCCATCTAAAAGTGATTATCTTGAAGGTGATGTAAAAACTGCAGGTGGAAAAGTAGTTGGTCGTTTAACTATGGGATGGGTTTCTTCTTATTTACGTCGTGCAACTATTGAGATAGATAGGGTATCAGTATCAGAATCTCCACTGAACAATGGCGCTGGCATTAACTGGCAGACTATTTATGATCAAGTAGGATGGCAAATAACTGTTATTGAAAGTAATACAAACGTAACCGAACCAAGTGGGGAAGGTTGGAGTGATGCTGAATTACATCAAACTATGCTCAACTGGCGTGACTCAGCAGATCTTGACAGTCAGTGGTTATATCACCTTCTCTGCGTAAGACTATTAGATAGCACTGAACGCGGTATTATGTATGATTGCTACGGTGGAGATAGCAATAATATCCCAAGAGAGGGCGCAGCTATAGCATCTCATTGGATGATACCAAATACAAATAAGTGGGGACTTGTTAAAGGCATGCGGTTTGGTGCTGCATCAGCTCCCTATTTTAGAACAGCAGTCCATGAGATAGGTCATGCCCAGATGATGTTTCATCCTTCAGCTACTACCGGGAATCATATAATGCAAGTTACTCCTCAAATTGCCGAAAATGCTGTTCCACCTCAACAATTTCCTGATAATATAGAATGGGCTTTTTCACCAGATGACCAGAGATTACTTAGGCATTTACCTGATGTCGTGGTAAGACCGGGAACAGTCCTTAAGTTTGGAACTGATGTGGCTCCGCCATATACTGGTATCCCGCTTAGTCCTTTGGATTTGGCAGCTGAAGTAGAAGGGCTTCAGTTACATGTTACACCTTTACTTGAGACAGTGCCGATTGGAGCACCTGTAAGAATAAACTTCAAGCTATTAAATACTAGTACTCTGCCCATACCAGTTCCTAAACGGTTAAGCATAAAAACAGGACATGTAACAGGTAAAGTCATTGACTCATCAGGAACAGAAAGGACGTTTTCTACGATTATAAGATATTTAGATGATGCTGAACTGCAGATGTTAGAACCAGCAAGTAGCATAAATGACTCTCTAACCTTGTTAAGAGGTATTGACGGATCATTATTCCAGTCACCAGGAATTCATAATATAGTTATAACTCTAAGTTGGGATATAAACGGTTATTTGGTCCAGCTTTCAGGCAATACTACTATTATGATTACACCACCTATTGATGTAGAGCATTCAAAAGCTGCCTTAAAAGTTATTACAACACCTGATATCTTGTTAATTCTTGTATTAGGAGGTGATCATTTAACTGATGGTATTGATGCTCTTCAAGTGGCTTTAAAGAGTCCCATCTTGCGTCCTCATTTTGCCTATATAGAAGCTAAGAGGGTTGCTCAGAGATTTGGTAAACGTAAGCCTAACTTTAAGGCTGCTTCTGAACTAATTACTGATGACACAATTATGAGTCCTGCCGAAATTAAAAAATTAGCTAAATTAATTAACAAAGAGGGTGCTGATAGCAGTTTTGCTAAAACTATTGCAAACTCACTTAAGAGAAAGATAAAAACTTTAGATGTTAGTGAGGATGTTAAGAAAATGGTAGAAGCGCTTTAGAAAAAAATCATTAATTGGATCTTCTTAGTCCTTGAATGGCTTGTTGTCTGTACCAATTGTTTTGATAGAGCTGTATGATATCACAAAAGGAAAGATTTTTAGGTCTGTGGAAAAAGCAAACTGATTTGCCCTGTAGTCAAATTTATCCTATTTTCATTGAATTTCACAGTAATGGTCTTCATTACAGTACGGGAGCAAAAGTAGGTTTATTATCAGCATGTGATACTGGTAGCTGGGAAATTATAAATTCCCGACAAATAAAGATATCCACAATTAGTGATACCATTTTGGCTTATAAATATTTACTTTCTGATGATGAATTTACTTTTATTGATTCACAAGGATGTGAGTTCTTATATCAAAAGGTACAATAACGGGTTTTGCTGATTTTTTGTCATTATAATCTTTATATTTATCTTAATTTAAGGAGAAAATTATGGAAAAAGAGCCAAAAGAAAAAATAGCTATAGAAAAAGAACGAAGTGAGTTTAAAAAGCTTATTCTTGAAAATCCAAACTATTTTGGAACAATTCCTGATTACAAAATCAAGCCTGTCAAACCAATGAAGGCTAATACAAAATATGAGGAGTTAAGGTGCATAGGGTTTTATCCAGAAAATGATATATTGGAGGCAATTGTAGAGATAAAACTTCCTTATGGTTACAGTGGTAATCTTTGCACAGATGGTTCTTTTGAGTATGTAAGGTTTTTTGTTGACTGGAATGGAGATGGGGATTTTATAGACCCAGATGATGATGTTGGGATCGTCTCACTTAATGTGCATGATATACCTGATACAGAGAAAGTATGCCTTGATAAGAATAAACCCCTATCTTATGCTCTTACTCTTAAAATAAATTCCAAGAAACATATCTGTGTTAATCCCTATCTTGTTAAAGTGAGAGCAATT
This sequence comes from Thermodesulfovibrionales bacterium, assembly GCA_026415415.1. GTDB lineage: Bacteria > Nitrospirota > Thermodesulfovibrionia > Thermodesulfovibrionales > Dissulfurispiraceae > DYHD01. The sequence continues at coordinate 20,883 of JAOAHE010000028.1, forward strand.
CTCTCTTGGAATACACCACCTCCTCCAGGAAACCCTAATTATAGCCCCGTATGGGGAAATGTGTTAGATGGGTGGATACAGATAAAGCCAGCAAAGTTTTTCTTAAAAGATATAATCACAGTTGTGGATTTACAAAAATTGAAAATTGATCAGGAAATGCTTGAGCTTGATTTGGATATTTCTAAAACAAAAGAACTCACACTTACAGAATTAAAAGACATTTATAAAGATAAAGACGTCCCTGAGTTACGCTTTAATTCAAAAGAGTTAATAAATATAGCAGAAAGTGTTAAGTTAGACCCCACTCTTATGGCTAAATATAAACTTGAACCTAAGTTTAGCAAGATGATGGAGTATATTGATCTTATACTTTCTGAGAAACCTAACACAAAATATGAAGAGCTAAGGTGTGTAGGGTTAAACTATGATTTAGATCAGTTTGTAGCTACTTTAACAGTCAAACTACCATACGGATATAATGGTAATCTCTGCACGAAGGGCAGTGATGAATATGTTGCCTTTTGGGGATATATCTGGGATCAAGTAGAGCAAGTTTGTTATTGGAAGTATTTCGGCACAACTAGTGTTAAAGTTTATGATATAGCAAATATCCCTCCTGAAGGACTTCAGTATGCAGTATATCTGCCTGTTGATTTATCAAGTTATAAAGATCTGTGTAGTAAGCATAAGGTAATGAAGATTAGGGCAATTCTTTCATGGAATACCCCACCACCTGATAACAATCCAAATTACAATCCTGTATGGGGAAATAAAGTTGATGCCCTGATACAAATTAAGCCAGGCAAACCAATAGAGGATGGTGCACAAATACCCTTTATAAGTGTAGTAGGTGCAATGGCAGTAGAAAGCATTTCAGGTAATCAACATACAGTTCTATCAAGTGCCCTTGGTGAAGGGTATGCTAATGGACCCAGTGTTTATGGTGGATTTTTTGCTCTTGAAAGTTCCTTTGGTGGTGTTGTCACCATATGTGGGCATATATCCAATCCTCCAAACGATCCTGAAGATATTGATAAGTTGCGATATAAGGTGCAGTATAGAAAATCAGGTGAATCAAGCTGGCATGATATTACAAATACCTTTAGGATATGGATAAGTACATGGAATGGGGTATCTTGGAGTATTGAGCACAAAGACCAGGTTGCGACAGAGGGATATTACAAGTACGAGGAAGATTTAGCACCACCTACTCAGCGTTTTGTAGAAGGAAATATTTTAGCTCAATGGCATACTCCTGTGCCAGAAGGTGATGGATTATATGAGATTAGAGTATTACTATACAAGCTTGGAGCCTTACCAACCCCAGGAGTGCCATCTGATCATATATCAAGCAATGTAGTCAAGATCATGATAGACAATACAAGACCACAAGCTGAAATTACTCTTGATGCAGGTCCTTGTGAGTTTACAACCTCTGGTGTCACAATTACAGGCAAATTTAAGGCTACTGATAAACATTTCTGGCAGTATAGTATTTCTTTATTACCTTACGGACCATCTACTAATGACAACTTCAAACATTATCCAATTCCTGCATTAGAGTATATATATGGTCAAGTACCTTCTTACCCTGCACTGCCTTCTTCAGGCGTTACAAATGGGACCTTTATTTTGCATACAAAAGGTATGAAACCGTGTGGATATGTTTTATACCTCCATGTGTGGGATAGAACGATTGTGAATAATTATATGCAAGGAAATCAAAATAGCGCTTCAGTGGGATTCTGTCTCATGAAAAAGGAATGAAACATTAAAGGAGATAGATTATGCCTGAGGCACTTAAAAGTCTCCCTTGGATAGATTTCAGGCCTATTTTAAAGGTTTTTCCATTATCTTTTAACTGGAGGGATCAGTTTATATACCAGTTACTTATAGATAGGTTTAACAATGGTAACACCAATATACCCCCTTATGATCTAGAAAATCCATCAATAGGTAGGGATGAATCAGAAGGTGAAAGATAGTAGGGTGGCACTTTGAAGGGAATCACTTGTAGGCTTGACTATATCAAAGGTCTTGGATGCACTGCCCTTTGGTTGAGTCCAGTATTTAAAAATTGTAAAGAGATGAATACCTATCACGGCTATGAAATACAAAACTTTTTATACATAGACTCAAGATTTGGCAGCTGAGAGGGTCTTCAGGAACTTGTAAGAGAGGCTTATAAAAGAAATATGTATATAATTCTTTGATATTGTGATTAATTATACAGGGGACAATTGGGCATATCCAGAAGGCTTTCCCTGTTACTATTCAGAGGGCAATAGATTCCCCTTGGTTTTTGGCATAAGGCTGACTCATCAGAAGGGATTCAATGGCCTGATGATGCAGTCTGGCCTGTGGAATTCCAAAACCCCCAATAGTATAGGAGAAAAGGCGAGATAAAAAACTGGGATTCCTTTCCAGAGGCAAGGGATGGGGATTTCTGTTCCTTTAAAGAACTTGATATCTCCAATAAAGATGTCCTTACGGCTTTGATATATGTTTATAAATATTGGATTGCAACAGATATTGATGGATACAGGCTTGATGCTGTGACGCATCTTGAAGAGTCAAGCACAGCTATATTTTGTAATGCTATAAGGGGGTATGCTCAGAAAATAGGAAAGAAGAATTTCTTTCTATTTGGGGGGGATTATAGGTGACGACAAGTTCATTGATCTTTATATAGGAATACAAAATATCTGATAGTGGTGAGAGATTTCCATCCCTTGATGTAGCTTTGGATTTCCCACCGTGGTCAATATTAGATGGTGTTATAAAGGGCTTTATAAACCCATCGGAGTTAAGGCTCAGGCATGAAAGGCTTAGGGATTTATACAGTGACCATGGTAGAGCTGAGAGTATTTTATGACCTTTGTTGATAACCACGATCAGATTGGAAGATCACCAGGAGCAAGGTTTTTATATAGAAACCTCTATGAGAAACAAGCTTTTTTCGCTATTGGATATCTGCTGACGAGTATTGGGATTCCCTGCATCTACTGTGGCACAGAACAGGGATTTGATGGGGTGGTGACCATGATAAATATATAAGGGAGTGTATGTTCGGTGGAAAATGGGGAGCTTTTAACACATTTGGTCACCACTTCTTTAATCCTGAAAATCCCATCTATAAAAGTATCTCAAGAATTGCTAAGATAAGACATTAAGAGCCTGCACTACGATATGGAAGACAATATTTCAGGGAGATTTCCGGAAATGAGGTTGATTTTGATTATCCCATTGATGGTAGATGCACATTGGCATACTCAAGGATCCTTGATGACACCGAGGTATTGATAACAATGTATCTCGATGAAAAAAAGAAGTGATTTTGTCGCTGTTGACTCTCTTCTTATACCAGAAGAGGGTAAATTGATGGACTTACTTGAACATAGATTTATCATAATAGTAGAAAAGAGGGCTAATTGACAATGTGTCAGAGTTAGCCTTGAGCCTCATCAGATCAAGATTTTAAAACTAATAAAATAGGAAGGAAGCTATCAAATTTTTGATCCTTTGGACTAAGACCTTCTAACTCTTAAGTCCCGAAATTTGTCCAGCAGAAGTAACAAACTGACTGCCTATTTTTTACTGTAGCAGTTCCTATAAGACACCCTTCTATTACTTTACCAATGATAGGTAAGCCTTCTTTACAGTACCTTTCAGTATCTATCCAAGATCATGACCTTTGTCACTTTTAATAATTTTACCTGTGGCTTTTCAGGTTTTTTAATAAGATCAGCTATAAACTGCTTCAGTTCTTCATCGCTTTAACCCTCAAGTAATTGGCTGGTTAAATGCATCTCACCAATTTCACTAAAGACCTAACTGTGATTTAATATTAAAGAGGCTAAAGAGATAGTCTTTTGTACTTTTTTTTCAATAACATGTATAAATCTTTAATATCTGATTAGACTATGAATATAAAATGACTACTTAAAATTTTAGGTAATTGATATTTCCAAAGATAGAAAGAATCCTTAATAAGTCCCAAATTTGCCGATAGGCAACTCTCAAAAAAAGTAAAAGCCTCCTCTTTTATTAGGTTTAAGGATGATATAAAAT
>JAOAHE010000029.1 GCA_026415415.1 Thermodesulfovibrionales bacterium
ATCTTAGTGAGTCAACTATTTTCATTCGTGATGCCCTCAAAGCAGGCAACACACCCCCAATAAATCCCATAATAATAGAAAATCCAATTGACATTATAGCTATTTCATAAGTCAATGAAAAACTGAAAGCTAACTCTGAGAATGTCTGAAAGTTCATTGTTGATACTGTAATAAACTGCAAAAAAGAAGAAAGTACCAACCCCAAAATACCTCCTATCAAGCTTATAAGCACAGATTCCATCAAAAAAGCCATAAGGATGCTCTTTTTTTGAAAACCCAAAGCCCTTAATGTGCCGATCTCACCTATTCTGTTTGCCACAGCAGCATACATAGTAATCATTGCTCCTATAACAGCACCAAGAGAGAATATTATTGTCAAAGATAGACCTAAAATTCTTAAGAAACTTGCCATAGCCTCTGATTGATCGGCATAATATGTAATTTCTCTTTTAGCTTCTACTGTCAAACGAGGATCGCTTTCTATTGCACCTTTTACTTTATCAAACTCAGATGGATCTTTCAGCTTAAAAATTATTGAAGAATAAACATGTCTACGAAAAGCTGACATAAGTTGGTCCACATCAGCCCAAACCTCTGAACTAAACCCTGTTTTACCAGCATCAAATATTCCCACTACCTTCCAACTTCTCAAGGCAAAGGTTAAGCTTTCCTCAATACCTGCACCTTTAAATCTCTGAGCAATATTTATACCTGTCATAATTTCTGATGTCCCAGGTCTAGGTAGCCTACCTTCTACTATTTTTATTTGTGGCCTTAATACGAGAGAACTCTCATCTATACCTCTTATCACTACATTTGAAGGTTTATCACTGTCCCTCTTATTAAGACTCACTAACACAACTAACTCTTTTGCGACAAGAGGTTTACCAGCAACTCCCATAGCTATCTCTTTTTGTGTCTCCAGTATTGAGGCATGATGTCTTTCTATTATACTTTGTACTTCTGAGGTGGCACCTTTCCTCACCACTATAATATTGTCATACAAACCAGTATCTACAAGAGTTTGTTTTAAACCTTCTGAAAGCATCATTATAGAAGCAAATACAAAGACAACAAGACACATACCCAAACTTGTCAATATAGTTGTTAATCTCCTTGTAAGTAGATTTCTCCAACTATATAATAGAAACATACCCATTATCTAACTCTCGTAAGACTTTCAGCCACTGTAACCTTTAAAGCTCTAATTGTTGGTAATATTGAAGATACTACAGCTATAACTAATGTAATTATTATGTCAAAGATTAAAGTCTCATCTTTTACTATAAATACAGGAAAATAGTTACTCATCTTATCTGCAAAAGCCTTAGCAGCAGGAAAAGTTAAGATCGTACCAATTAGACAACCAATTGTTGTAAGTATTAAGGCTTCTCCAAATATCAAAAAAACCACCCTCCACCCACCTACTCCCAATGCTTTAAAAACAGCAAATTCAGGTAACCTTTCTCTTACTGACATAGCCATAGTGTTAGCTACTACAGCAAGTATTATAATTATTACTATCAAAGATACAAGTTGAATCACAAAGAGTATCGCCTCTGTCATATATATAAAACTTAACTGAAAAGCCCTTTCAGTCTCTGTTAGGGTTTCTGCAAGAGAATTTTTGAATTGTTTATCTATCCTTTCAGAGACAATTGCAGCATACTTGGCATCTTTAATTCCCACAATATAGAAGCCTGCATGATCTGCAATTGATGGTGAGAACTTTCTAAGGTTTTCGTTTAAATAATCCCAATGAAAGAAAAATTGTGATTCATCTATAGTTTTATCCTTCCCTATATATAAACCTCTAAGAACAAACTCCCAGTTGCCAGGATAAATAGTCCCTTTTAAAGTTATATTATCTCCTAAATTCCATCCAAATTTTTCAACAATTTTCTTTCCAGCTATGGCTCCTTTCCTATCTTTAATAAAAGCTTTTTTCTGCTCCTCTGGGATAAGGTACTCTGGATAGAGTTTTAGATAGCTTTCTGGTTCTATAGCAAAATTAGCAAAAAAATTCTTTGGATCAATATACACACCGCCGAACCAATGCCCAAAAGAGACTATATCTACCCCTTCTACCTGTCTTATTTTCTCTTTATAAGAGATAGGAAGAGGAAATATTAGAGAGATTGCATTTCTTGTTACAAGCCTAGTCGCAGAAGAAGCTTCCACACCTGCATACCAAGCCTCTACTACCGTTCTTAAAAAACCAAAAGCTACAATAGCAAGGGATAGGCCTAAAATGGTTAAAAAAGATCTTAATTTAGAACGAAAGGCGTTTTTAAATACGAGCTTGATGATCAGCATATAAAATACCTTTATCAAGAGTTAGTATCTTACGAGCTTTTTTTGCAGCTTGGGGGTCATGGGTAACCATAATAATTGTTTTCCCAAGCTCAAGATTTAAGCGAGTCATTAAATCAAGTATTTCCTCTGCAGAAAGCCGATCAAGATCACCTGTAGGCTCATCTGCAACAAGTATAGTAGGATCAGTAACAAATGCTCTTGCGATAGCCACCCTTTGTTGCTGACCTCCTGATAACTGACCAGGATAATGATCTTTTCTGTCTTCTAAGTTAACTATTTTAAGGGCCAAACTAACTTGTTGGCGTCTTTGCTTCTTTGTTAGATTTGTTAAGAGCAAAGGTAACTCTACATTCTCAAAAGCAGTAAGAACTGGTATTAAATTATAGAATTGAAAAATAAATCCTATATTCAGTCCTCGCCATTGAGCAAGCTCAGATTCAGAGAGAGAAGTAATATCTATCCCATCAACTATAATAGTTCCTTTATCAGGTTTATCTATACCTGCTATTAAATTTAGCAATGTACTTTTACCAGATCCTGAAGGACCCATCAAAGCAAGAAACTCTCCTTCTTCTATCTCAAAGGTTATATCTTCTAAAACAGGTATCAAGAGATTACCACGCCGGTAGGATTTATACACGTTCTTTATCTCTATGAGATTTTTTTTCTTTGACATCTTAATTTTGAGCTATTTTGACTTTCATACCATCTTTCAGCTTATCCAGTGAGCTTATAATAACTTTATCACCAACAGATAAGCCATCTTTGACCTCTATTAAAGAATTAACAACTTGTCCTGTTGTAATAGGCACTAATTTTGCGCTTTTATCTTTTATTAAATATACATATTTTTTACCTTCTTTCTCTAAAATAGCATTAGCTTTTATAACTGTTATTGGCATTTTTTCTTTCTCTGATAAAGATTTACTCAAAAAAGCAACCTTTACACTCATATCAGGCAAGATTGAATTAGTTTCATCTATAAACTTAACCTTTACTTGTATAGAAGCCTTGCTTCTGTCGGCTGTTGGCACTATTGTATGAACAACTCCATCAAATCTTTTATCAGCAATAGCATCAAGCTGAATTTCACAAGGCTGACCTATTTTTATCAATCTTACATTAGACTCAGACACATCAACTTCTGCTTGTAACGAGCTTAAATCAGCCATTGTAACGAGGGCAAATTTTGCATTAGCAGAAGCACTCAAAGGGGTAACAATATCTCCTATGTCTGCATTTTTAGTTAGGACAACTCCGTCAAAAGGTGACCTTATAAAGGTATACTCTATATTCAGCTTTGCAACCTCAAGTGCTGCTTTTGCAGAATTAACATTTGCCTCAGCAGACGAAACTGAAGCTATGGCTTTTTTATAACGAGCTTCGCTTGAATCATACTCAAGTTGAGATATAAATCCATGCCGTAAAAGTTCTTGATTCCGTAAAAACATTGATTTTGCATCTTCTAACTCAACCTGAGCAAACTGTAAGTTGAATATAGCTGTGTCAAGATTTGCTAATGCTTGCTTATATATAGCTACTAAGTCATCATTCTCAAGCCTTCCTATAATATCTCCTTTTTTTAGTTTACTACCCTCCTCTACTGATAAAGAGATTAATCTACCAGTAATCTTGGAAGCCACCGCAGCTTTTTTTTGAGGAACTATGTAACCACTTGCATTAAGAAGGGTATAAGCTTCAGAGGGATATATCTTGGATACTGTGTACACCTCTACAGAAAGAGCTGTAGTGAAATATCCCATCATATACATGATTAACAAAGTTGTAAGGAAAGCCATTCCTCCTATTGCATAGAAAAGCTTTTTTCTGCCTTTACCGAATCCTAACTTTTTCTCTATTCTAAGTTTATTTATATCTTCAATAGGCATTTCTTCTACTCCTTAATTTATAAATTAACAAGTGAGTTATAAAACTGAAGATCACTTAATAATTAGAAATTTATTTATTAAAAATAGATGAGGTCTGCATTATTATTATTATTATGAAAATATAACAATTAAGGACTTATATTATGGGCTTAAGAACGCGTAACTCTAAATTATTCTCAAATATGGTTTCCTCTAAGTTTACATCTCTGAAATCTACATTAATAATGTTGCAACGGATAAACTCAGTTTTTTCCAATATAGTATTTAAAAACTTTACTCCGAAAATCTCTGCTTGAAAGAAAACAGCTTCACTTAAGTCTGCCCAAGAAAAGTCAGTTCCTGTTAAAGTTGTAAGTCTCATATTAACTGAGTTAAGTTTTGCCCCTTTAAAGTTTGCAAGTAATGTCTCGCTCATCTGAAAATCAGCTTCTTTTAACATAGCTTCTTCAAAATTACAACAAATTACCTTTGCATTTAAAAAGATAGCTCTTTTAATATCTGAACCTGAAAAATCAGTGCCTATTAACGAAGAAAAATTGAAATCACAGTTATTAAGGACAGCCTTTCTAAAAGATGAACCAGTTAAATTTGAACTATCTATTTTACAGTCGGTAAGATCTGCAAAATCAAAATTACAAAGAGACAAATTGCACTTACTTAAATCAGCTCCTTTTAAGATGCAATTCTTAAAATTAACCCCTATAAGTTCCATCCCAGATAGTTTAATAGAAGTTAAATCTTGCCCTGATAAATCAGCAGTACTTTCAATAACTTTTAATATTTCTGTTTTCTTCATTTTCTCCTTTTTTAGTATTTTTGACAACAGGCTTTTTTTCTTTATTAGAGCTTTCAAAAAACAACCTTGAAAAACAAAAAGCTAAAATAGCAAAAATAAAACTCCAAGATATTAACATAAATAAAAGTGCACTACTACTCATCGTAAAATCTTTTTCTTTTTCTTATAAGCAAAGAATATTAAATATAGTTTAATAGATAAGAGTATAAATAAAACTACCCTGGTAATCCAAACCCTTGGATCGTCAGCCTGTAAATAACTCGGCAACTCCTTAAAAATCCACCAGAAGGTCAAAATTCCTAAGAAAGCAGGGGTTATATATTTCATTATTAGAAAAAAGATTTTAGGTAACTTAATTGAACCACCACGATTTATCTCTGTCCATACAGTAGCAGGTGTTAATGACCACAAAAAAATTAATGATTGTATAAAACCAAAAGCCACTATTAAAAAAGTACCTGCCCAGAAATCCATTTCATCTATAGCGAAAGGTAAAAATATTGGTAGATGTGCTACTAAAAAGAGTGTGGTGAAGGTTAAGGTAACAGCCTTATTTTTTGAAAATTTTAACTCATCCTCAAGAAAAGCAATTATAGGCTGAGTAATTGCAATTGATGAAGTTATTCCTGCTAAGAAAAGTAAAAAAAACCATATAAAAGAGATTATATTACTATAAGGTAAAGAGGCAAAAACTACTGGTAGACTTATAAATGCTAAAGTAAAAGAGCCTGTTTTTGCTATTTCTTGAGCAGCAGAAAGCCCAAAGAAAGCTACAGCTGCCGGTATAGCAATTGATGCACCTAAGACAACTTCTGCAAATTCATTTAAAGATGCCGAAGTAAGAGATGTTAAAGTAATATCGTCATTTCTTTTTAAATAAGAAGCATAAACTATTATAGCTCCAAAACCTAAAGAGAGGGTGAAAAAAACTTGTCCTGCTGCAGCTAACCATATCGCTGGCTCTGTCAATTTATCCCATCGTGGCTCCCACAAAAAATTTAGTCCTTCAACTGCTGAACCATAATTTGTCTGAAGAAAAAATATCCTAACAGCTAAGAATATTCCCATTAAAAAAAGCAAAGGCATTGCAAATTTACAAAATCTCTCTATGCCTTTTGAAACACCTTTTATTAAGACAAAATAGTTTAAAGCACAGGTAACCACAAATACTAAATAAGACCATATTACTGGCTTATTTAAAAAGCCTGAAGAGCTAAATCCTGTGTAATGTAAAAAAAAGTCTTTGAAAGGTTTTTGTACCTCATTACTTATATTAAAGTCAGAAGGTAAAGCCGGCAAACCTCCTAAGATAGAAAAAATTGCATATCCTAAAGTCCAACTTTCAATATATATATAGTAAGAACATACTACAAAAGGAACAAAAAGACCAAAAACACCCAAATATTTTGATAAAGGATTTTTCCAGATCAAGTTAAAAATAGCAGGAGTCGTTCCATGTCCCCTTATACCTCCATATCGCCCCATAGCCCACTCAATCCATAAAAGTGGAATGGCTATTAAGATTAAAGAGATCATATAAGGAATCATAAAGATTCCACCACCGTGCTGAGCAGCTTGCGTGGGAAATCTCAAAAAATTACCCAGTCCGATAGCGCTTCCTGCCATAGCTAAAACAAGCCCTGTTTTTGTTCTCCAGTGCTCTCTTGATGCCAAACAGTCCCCTTTATTTATAGCTTAAAAAAGCAACTCAAAAATATCTTACGCAATCTTAAACTTCTACTTAAAATGTTCATATTTTCTTTAAATTAGATTATAATCTCATAACTTGTATTATAATTAAACATGTTAGAATTTTATATAATTGATTTTGAAAGAATACAATTTTTTTTCAAAAAACTGATCGCACCTGCTTTTTTAACAATTATTATTACAATACTCCTGCTCCTTTTAAGAAAATTCTTTTTCCAAATCCTAAAAAATTTTTTTACTAAAAAAGAACTAAAAACGGCAGAAGCAATCATTAAATCAATCAAGATACCCTCTCTCATTCTTTGCATTGCCTTAAGCTTTTACATAAGTGTATTAATCTCTGAAGTGCCAGAAAAATTCCTTTTTTATGTTAATAAAGCAATTATAGTAATTACCATATTTACAGTAACCATAGCAATATCAACTTTTGTGACCAAGATTATTCAGTTCTATACACTGAAAACTAACTTATCTATCCCTTCAACTGGCTTAATCTCTACTGTATTGAACATTTTTATTATGATTACTGGAATTCTACTTATCTTAACTACCTTAGGCATTTCTATTACCCCTATAATAACTGCATTAGGTATTGGGGGGTTAGCAGTAGCCCTCGCACTTAAAGATACCCTTTCTAACATTTTCTCTGGCATTCATATTTTAGTAGAAAAATCAATAAGAGTAGGTGATTACATAAGATTAGAGTCAGGACTTGAGGGATCTGTTGAAGACTTGACATGGAGAACAGCAAGAATAAAAACAATCAATAATAACATGGTAATTATTCCTAATGAAAAACTTTCTCAAAGTATAGTAATAAACTACTCTTTACCTGATACAAAAATGTCTATACAACTGCCTGTAAGCGTCAGTTATTCTTCTGACTTAAACAAGGTTGAAGAGATATTGTTAGATATTGTAAAAGAAGCTACGAAGGAGATAGAAGGTCTGCTTGATGAGCCACCTCCTCTTGTGAGGTTCACACCGGGTTTTTCTGAGAGCTCATTAGATTTAACTCTAATTTGTTTTATTAAAGAATTCAGGTTTCAAAACCCTATTCAGCATGAACTAAGAAAAAGGATTCTTCATAGATTTCGTAAAGATGGTATCCAGATACCTTATCCTCACCGCGTAGTTTTCTTAAAAAATAAGGAGGATTAATGGTTAGATATGACATTAGCTTATTGACAGAATACGATATATATATATTCAAACAAGGCAAACACTATAAACTTTATGAAAAATTAGGCTCTCATATTTTAAATGCAGACGGCATTGAAGGTACATATTTTGCTGTATGGGCTCCAAATGCTTCAAGGGTCTCCGTAATAGGTGACTTCAATAATTGGAACCCGGACAGCCATCCACTTACTTTTAGAGAAGACCTTTCAGGGATCTGGGAAGGCTTTATTCCCGGCATAAAAAAAGGCACTTTGTATAAATATCACATAGTCTCAAAATTTTCAGGGTATAGAGTAGACAAAGCAGACCCCTTTGCTTTTTTCTGTGAAAATATGCCGGGCAGATCTTCGATCGTATGGGATTTAGACTTTTACTGGCAAGATGAGGAATGGATGTCCAAAAGATATATAAAAAACTCACTTAGTTCACCCATGTCTATATATGAAGTTCATATCGGTTCATGGAAAAGGGTACCAGAGCAAGATAATAGATACCTCAGTTATAGAGAATTAGCTCCTCAACTTGCTGAATATGCAAATTACATGGGATTTACTCATATTGAGTTTTTACCTATAATGGAGCATCCCTTCTATGGTTCTTGGGGATATCAAACCACTGGGTATTTTGCACCTACAAGCAGATATGGTTGCCCCCAGGATCTTATGTGGCTTATTGACTACTTGCATAGAAATGGCATTGGTGTTATCTTTGATTGGGTGCCCTCTCATTTTCCTGATGATATATATGGATTGGTATACTTTGACGGTACCCATCTTTTTGAACATGAAGACCCCAGAAAAGGTTTTCATCCAGACTGGAATAGCTATATATTTAATTATGGTAGGAATGAAGTCAAGTCGTTTCTTATAAGCAATGCTCTATTTTGGTTTGACAAATATCATATTGATGGTATAAGGATTGATGCTGTCGCTTCTATGTTGTATTTAGACTACTCACGAAAAGAAGGTCAATGGATTCCAAACAAATACGGTGGTAAAGAAAATCTTGAAGCTATAGACTTTTTGAAAGAACTTAATCTCACAATCTATCAAAATTACCCTGATATTCAGACTATAGCAGAAGAATCCACCTCATGGCCCCTTGTCTCGAGGCCTCTTTACTTAGGAGGGTTAGGTTTCGGCTTAAAATGGAATATGGGCTGGATGCATGATACCCTTGACTACTTCTCATCAGATCCAATTTATAGAAAATACAATCACCAAAAAATTACTTTTAGTATTTGGTATGCCTTCTATGAGAATTTTATTTTGACTTTATCGCATGATGAAGTAGTATATGGAAAAGGTTCTTTACTTGGGAAAATGCCTGGCGATGACTGGGCTAAAAAAGCAAACTTAAAGCTACTTTTAGGGTATATGTATGCTCATCCAGGTAAAAAACTTCTTTTTATGGGGGGAGAGTTTGGCCAATATAATGAATGGAATCATGAAAGTAGCATTGACTGGCACTTGCTACAGTATCCATCACACCGCGGTATCCTAAACTGGGTAAGAGACTTAAATCATCTTTATAGAAATGAACCAGCTTTATATGAAATAGATTTTCTACCAAAAGGATTTCAGTGGATAGACTTTAAAGACTCTGAACAAAGCATAATCAGTTTTCTACGAAGAGACAGTAATTTCAACGAAGTCATAGTGATTTGCAATATGACACCTGTGCCAAGGTTTGATTACCGAATTGGTGTCCCAAAAGAAGGTGTTTGGCAAGAGATCTTAAACAGCGATGCCGATTATTATGGGGGCAAAGGATATGGTAATTTTGGAAAGGTTAAGACGGAAAAAATCCCTTTCCATGGCTTCAACTTTTCTTTATCTTTAACCCTACCACCCCTTGCTGTACTCTATCTTAAATGGCAAGAGCAGTTATAAATTTATTATTATGTTGCCAGTTAAAAGAGAATTCATCTAACACACCAGGCGCTAACTTGTACCGCAACTTCGGTAACGTTAAGTAAGAAAATAAGTTTTCTATCTATTATCCGACAGAACTTCTCCATATGCCTTAGCTTTACAATAAAAATTTAATTGCAGATATGTCTAAATACTTAACCTTATAACTAAACTATCTTCTTTACACGGAACTAAAGACAAGGCCCAGCTTAAAAAAGATAAAAAAAGATTCTCACCAGCTACAGGAGCAAGATTAAATAACTCTCCTTTTTAAAGTATTTGTAGTGTCCTTTAAATGAAACTTTAAAGTGATACTATCCTCCTTTTACTAACTCAATAGCATCCCTCAGATCGAGCTTTCCGGAGTAAAGGGCTTTACCCGTTATAGCTCCCCATAAACCTTTAATTTTTGCGAGTTTTACAATATCTTCTATTGAGGATATACCTCCTGAGGCTATAACAGGGATATCTAATGCCTCAACCATCTGCTGTATAGTTTCAATATTAGGACCCGTTAACATACCATCTCTAAGAATATCTGTGTAAATTATACCACCAACACCATAATCCTGCATCTTCAATGCTAAATCTATTGCTCCTATGTTAGTAGTTTCTATCCATCCTTTTACTGCTACAAATGAATTCTTAGCATCAATAGACACAAAAATTTTACCTGGATACTTTTTTGATGCCTCAAATATGAGCCCAGGCCTCTCAATAGCAGCTGTACCTAATATTACTCTGTCAATACCTGATGAAATAAGCAAATCTATTCGTTCTATATCTCTAATACCTCCACCAACTTGAATTATCATCTTTATTGCTTTTCTAATATTAATTATGCTCTCAAAATTCTTCTGCTTACCAGAGAATGCTCCATCTAAATCAACTATATGCAAAAAGGAAGCTCCACAAGACTGCCACCTCAAAGCTGTTGATACTGGGTCATTAGAATATACTGTCACTTGATCTTTCTGGCCTTGAATTAACCTTACACATTGACCTTCTTTTAGATCAATAGCTGGAATTATTTGCATCCTGTCCTCTCCTTTAAATAAAAGTTAACTTCTCAAAGATAAATTTTTAACTGGTGATATTTTAACAATATTTCTCAAGATAGAAGTTAATGGAAGATTAATCTGTAAGACTTCTATAGTATAATTTGATGAAACTTCTTGTATATCCTTCTTAATAGAGGGACCTTTACTCATGATAAAAAAGCCTTTCTCACTGAGTAAATGGGCTGCTGCTTTTATAAAATCTCCAATATTAAAAAGAGCTCTTGTAGCTAAAACGTCAAATCTCGAATCTCTATAATTTTCAACCCTTGCCTCCACGACGGTAACATTTAATAATCTTAGTTTATTTATCATATATTTAAGAAAAGCACATTTTTTCCAAGATGGCTCTATCAAGGTTAAATTCAAATCCTGTCTTACTATTGCTATAGGGAGTCCTGGGAAGCCAGCACCACTTCCAACATCACAGACATAGCATGAAACTTCTGGGATAAACTTAAGATAAAGCAGAGAGTCTAAAAAATGCTTAATTATTATATCTTTATCTCCTTTAATTGACGTTAGGTTGTAAGCCTTATTCCATCTTTGGAGTTCCTCAAGGTATAGCAAAAAACTTTCCAAAAGGAAAGTCTCTGGTCTGATCCCTAAGAAATCTAATCCTTTTATTATGAGTTCTTGTTTATCAATCAATTCCATAAGTCAAAAATTTAGTTTGATTCTCTTTATACTGAAAGAAATACCCTCAAAGAGACTCTTAGAAAAGTTCAAGAAAGGTTACCTGTTTTCCATTCAATGATACTTTGCCATGTTTATTTCCAACGATAGTTATCGTTAGTTATTAATAATCTCATTCTTTTATAAACTTTTAATACCTTCAGCAATTATTGATAGGCCATGCAACCATTTTGATAAATCCAAACTTTAAAATTTTACTTAGGAAGGGTAAAATAGAATGTACTGCCCATTTTGGGTGTGCTTTCAACCCAAATCTTTCCGCCATGAGCTTCCACAATAGTCTTTGCTATAGATAACCCTAATCCTGAGCCACCTGCATCCCTACTTACTCTATAAAATGCATCAAATATATAAGGTATGTGTTCCTCTGGGATCCCAATTCCTGTATCACTTATCTGTACAAGGACATCTTTATCTCTATTAGAAATCTTGATTGACACAGTCCCCCCAGGGTTTGTATATTTGATGGCGTTATCTAATAAATTTGTTACCACTCTGGCTATCATTGAGGAATCAACATTTATAGATTTGGGTAAATCCTCATCATAATAGAAAAATATCTGTATATTTTTCTTATCAGCCTCAAACTTAATTATCTCTATTCGTTGTTTAAAAAGCCCTATTAACTCCACAGGCTGTAACATAGGCTTACATTCCTTAGCTTCAAAGCGCGAAAACTCTAAAAAATCACCTATTAAAATCTGTAACTTCTGAAGCTCTTCCTTTTGCATCTCAAGATACTCTTTTTGCTCCTCATTTATAGGTCCTGCCTTACAAGAAAGAAGCCTTGATAAAAATCCCTGTGCAATAATAACAGGGTTTTTCATATCGTGTGCAAACATAGACAGTATATTCTTTCGTTCTCTCTCCATCTTTACAGACTCAGTAATATCCTCAAAAATTATAACCAAACCGCCAGAAGGATCTTTAAAAGGACTTACTTTTACTCTAAAAGTTTGTCGAGAGGGAGAATTTAGGATAATCTCTGTAGGTTCATGCTGAAAAGTAGATTTTAACCAAGGCAATAAACCATATATGCTGTTATTGATAGCAGATGTCTTATCAATATTAGTTAGCAATTCCATTGACCTGTTCCAGTATTTTACCTGCATATTTGAATCTACGGTGACTACTCCTATAGGAGTGCTTTCAAGAATGTTTTCTGTAAATTCTTTTAAATAAGATAATTCTCTATTAGTCTCTGCTAATTCTTGTCTTGAAAGCCTTAAATTTTCAGTTATATGCTTTATAGACTCTGAGAGTTCTCCTCTGTCTTGCTCTGTTAGAAAAAGGCGATTTTCAAATATTATTGAAGCCATTGAAGTGCCTATAGCTCCAGCTAACAATTTTTCTGCCTCATTTCTCAGTTCCGACAATTCTGAAGAAGTCACCTCATCTTTTTTTCTATTTTTCTTAACTAAGAATTCATCAATAGCCTTTTGAGCTTCTATATTGCCAAGATATTGAGCTAATATATTTCTTATGTCATCTAAGTTATATGATCCCATCACACCTAATTGGCGAACCTTATCATAAGACTCTACAAAAATATAAGACTGCAACTCTTCTTCTTTAGATTGTTTAGTAAAAACTGAAACACCTAAAAAAAAGATGATATTAAAAAGTAAACTCCAAAATAAAGAGTGTGTCCATTTTTCCATGCCTGTCAAACCAAAAAGGCTACGAACATTGAGAAAGTCCGAATGAGCAAGGGTTCCTATAAAACTACTCTCTTTTATAATTCCTGCTTCTATTAGGGCAGGGACAATTAGAGTATAAAACCAAATAGTAAAGCCCGCAATTAACCCTGCAATAACTCCCGCTTTTGTACCACCTTTCCAATAAAGTCCGATCAAAAAAGAAGGTGCAAAAATAGATACAGCTACAAATGATTTAAGACCAATATCAACTAAAGCATAAAGATCACCAATAGTTATCGCAGCTAAATATCCCATGAAGATGACTATTAAAATAATTAGCCTCTTAATGTTCAAGATTAAGGCATGAAATTTTGGTAAGTTCTGAAATTTCATCAATGCCGGCATTACTATGCTATTAAGTACCATCGTGCTTAAAGCTAATGACTCAACGATAACCATAGCGGTTGCAGCAGAAAACCCTCCAATAAAAACAAAGAGTGAAAGGTATTTTTCTCCTTGATTCAGAGGTAATGTCAAGACAAAGTAATCAGCCTCTTTGTATGTCCCCCCGAGCAACAATCCACCATAGGCAATAGGAAGAACAAAAATATTTATTAAAAAAAGATATAATGGAAAAAGCCACATAGCTTTAGTTATGTGTTCAGTATTATAGTTTTCAACAACAGCCATATGAAACTGCCTTGGAAGAAAGATAATTGCCATCATACAGAGAAAATTAAGGGCAAACCACTCTGTATAACTTACACCTATGGATAAAAGATGTTTATATTGAGACTGACTAATTTTACTTAAAATATCGTCAAAGCCTTCAAATAAACCATAACATACAAATACACCCACAGATATAATAGCTATTAGTTTAATAATTGATTCAAAAGCAACAGCGAAGACCAAGCCACTTTGTCTTTCTGACGTTACAAGTTTCCTTGCACCAAAAATGATAGCAAAGGCAGACAAAAGAAATGTTATAAACAAACCTATTGCGGAACCGCCAGCTTGCTCAGCTGACATAAGAAGAAATGTACTTATAATAGCCTTAATCTGTAAACCTATATATGGTGTTATGCCTATAATAGCTATTATCGTAACGATTGCTGACAGGAGCAGTGACTTCCCATACCTTGCTCCAATAAAATCAGATATTGTTGTGATACTGTTTATCTTTGCTATAGTCACTATTTTCTTTAAAACAACTAACCATAAAACAGCCATCAAAGTAGGTCCAATATAAACAGTAAGGAAACTCAAACCAGAAGTAGCTGCCTTACCAACACTACCATAGAATGTCCATGAAGTACAGTAAACAGCTAAAGAAAGAGAATATATATATGGATTGTTTACAACACTTTTGCCTGCTTTCTCTTTTTTTTCAGCATAGTATGCAACCATAAAAAGTATTAACATGTAAACACATATAAGAATAAATAAGCTTAGAGGTGTAAACATTTATAGACTACCACCAAGAAAACTTTTTTTTTAATATAATAATTAATTATAAATAATAACAGACAGTTAAAACTATAAAAATTACCTTATGAATAACACAAATAGCCTAATAAAATTTTATAACTTACTATCTGCATTCTATGGTCCACAGAACTGGTGGCCTGCTGAAACACCTTTTGAAGTAATAATTGGTGCAATTCTTACTCAAAATACGAGTTGGACTAATGTTGAAAAAGCAATTAAAAACCTTAGAAAAGAAAATCTATTAAGTCCCGAGAAATTAAGAGATATTTCCTATCTCCAGCTCTCTGAGATCATAAGGCCCTCTGGTTACTATAGAATCAAAGCACAAAGGATAAAAGCCTTTGTGAATTTCTTTTATGAAAATTACAAAGGCAATTTAGAACTTTTAAAAGAACAAAAAATAGAAAAAATAAGATTTCAACTACTTTCAATTAAAGGAATAGGAAAAGAAACAGCAGATTCTATCTTGCTCTATGCTTTAGAGAAACCTATATTTGTAGTAGATATTTATACCAAAAGATTATTATCAAGACATCAGATACTGAATTTCAAAGCATCTTATGAGGAATTTCAAGCACTATTTCATGATCAAATAACTCCAGATGTTCAGATATATAATGAATATCATGCTCTTATTGTGAAAGTTGGTAAAGACTTTTGCAAAGCAACGCCTATTTGCAAAGGATGCCCTTTAGAGAATATAAGCTAAAGATTAAGATTTTGCTTTTTGACTCATTTTATAAACAAAAATTAATACCTCAGCAACCGCTCTATATAACTCAGGAGGGATTTCTTCATAAAAATCAAGCTTTGAAAGGGCTTCAACAAGGTATGGGTCATTCTGTATAGGTATGCCATATTCGTTAGCTATAGCTATAATTGTTTCTGCAATCTTACCAGTTCCTTTTGCAACTACCTTAGGAGCAAAATCCTTTTTATGCCTATATTTTAAAGCTATAGCCTTAATTCTTTTATATGACATTTTTTTTTCATATTTAAAATATCTAAAAACTAACAAAAAATTTGAGTAGAGTATTGCATCAAAAGAACATTTTGTAAGATAACCTTACTCAGAAATGTTCATTAAAGATACTACTTAATAAATAGCACTTTTGCTTTATGTGCTTCGATTTCAGATATTTCTGTTCTATCTTTATTTAAGACAACCCTATGGTTTCTATTTTATATGCTTTTCCTATAACTATTGCTCTTCGTGCAGCTTTTTGAACATCTTCTATATCTACCTTAAGAGATATTTCAACTGCTAATATAACATCCTTATCTGTCTTTAACTTTTCACTTACTACAATATCAATCAAAAGGTCATCATATTTATCATCTTCTTTAATAAGTTAGCTATCAATAGCATCTTCAAGTTTATCTGCTATTTGTTCAAGACCGATAACTCTGCATCCTTTAAGAAGTCGTCCAAAATATGCAGAGCTTCTTCTCAAATAGTCCTATCGAAATACTGCCTTTAAAGTTGCTACCTCCTGCCTCAGTGATGCTAAGTTTTCTTTTAAAATCTTCATATCTTGCTTTAATATACTCACATCATCTTTTAAAACATTTGCGTCTTCTTTTAAAATACTTACCTCTTGTCGGATAATCACTATCTCTTTATCTATAGTGTATACTTTTTCTTAAAGAGGGCTAAACTCTTTTTGTAAAAAAATCTCAAATTTCTTAGGAAGAGAGAGAAGTTCTCCAGTAAAAATAATTTTCTTTGACTTCTCTAACTGCTTAGGGTTCTGCCTTAATGCTATCAAGATGTCTTCAAAGTGTCAATACAACTTTTTTCTTTATCAATAGCTTGCATAAAAATATTATATCATTTCAATTTTTTTAAATAAAATTTAAAAGGGAATATCTGAAAATAAGATACTTAAAAATGGCAGAAATCTTGAGAAGATCTTGCTACTTACCATTAATTTAAAATATAAAACCCCGAAGATCTACAGAGACCTCCGGGGTAAGGGGGTAGTTTTATATGCTATAAAAGGAATAGTTTTGCTACATCACCAGTCTGCATTGCAAATGCTTGCTTGGCAAGTTCAATTCCTGCAAATACACTTTCTGCACGAACCTTTTCAGGGAACATCAAAGAAGCTACTATCGCTATAACCCACATCATTGCCCAGCAAATTATGAATATCAACTGCTTTCTATGCAACATAATCCCTCCCTTCCAAAGCTGATTTTTCTATATGTACTTTAAGTTACTTTGCAATACTTGGTTTTGGGTATACAAATACTTTTGTTCTTCTCTGTGCAACTGGCTCCTTTGGTGCTTTAGTCAAGAAAGTCAGAAGCCCGGCTAATACCATCAATCCAGAGGCAACCATATATGCCATGTTGTAATTACCCGTCATATCAGCAATCATTCCTGCTAAGATGGGACCGAATACTCCACCTACACCCCATGCAGTAAATAAAAGCCCATAGTTTAGACCAAGATTCTTTGAACCCCAAAAATCTGCTGTAGTAGAGGGGAACAATGATAAACATGCACCATAGCTAAAACCTACAATAGCTGAACCTATAATAAAAGCAGTTATAGTTGAGAAGTTAGAGAAGAAAAACATAACCACAGCCTGTGTCATGCATACGATGAAAAGAGTTCTAATCCTACCAATCTTGTCTGAAACAAATCCAGCAATTATTCTACCTGAAGCATTAAATATTGCTAAGATTGCAACAAACAAGAAGCCGATCTGTATTGTATTGCCTGATTGAATAGCAACTATTTTTGCCAGATGTCCTATTATCATCAAGCCTGCAATTGCCACACAGGCATACTCTAACCAAAGAAGATAAAATGTGGGAGTTCTAAGCATATCCCTCCATGTGTAGTCAGGTTTACTTGACGCTGCGGAAGAATTTTTCACAGCACTTGCATTTGTGCTGACCACAGTTGCTGTAACAGGAGGATTCTTTATTAATTGGCATAAGAAAAAGGTTATGACGGCAAATGCTGCACCTAAAATCTGAAAAGAAGCACTAATTCCATACTCTGACAATAGAAATTTGCTTAAAGGAGCTATATAAACTGGTGCAAGTCCAAACCCACTTACAACTATACCCGTGACAAGCCCTTTCTTCTCAGGACCAAACCACTTTACAGCTGCAGGCGTAGCTGCTGCATAACCAAGACCAAAACCCATACCTGCCATTACGCCAAACCCTATTAAGACAGGTAAAATATTATCAGGTGTTGCAAAACCACTTACAATTAAACCAAGACCTGTCATAATAGCACCAATAGTAGCTACAATACGAGGACCGAACTTATCTTGCAGCCTTCCAGCTGGTACCATCATAATCGCAAAAATTGCAATAGCGATGGTATAAGGAAGAGCTGCTTGAGTTTTAGTCCAACCATAACCACCATTTTCAACAGCCTCTGTCAGCTGTTTGCCAAATACGCTCCAGGCATAAAGTACGCCCAAAGCTAAGTTCAAGCCCATACCTGCAAATACGACCTTCCAACCTTTGTTAGTCATTTCGACCTCCGATATTAAATATTAATTTAGATTTAAATCTAAATTTTTTAAAAGAACAAATTTTATAATTATTTAGTAATCCTGCAACTAAGGAAGCACCAGCAATACAAGTTACACCTATTGCCATTAAGCCAATTATCATTATTACTGGGGCAAATATCCTTGGCACCAAATCTATACTTGAAAAATAACTTGCTATCTTAGTCCCTATGGTTTCACTAAAAAAAGAACTTGGCATTAAACCAACAAAAGCAAAAACTATAATACCAATTATTGCACCAATATTAAGTCCTTGAAGCAATAAATCGTTAAATCTTATCCTTATCTTATCTTTTTTCTCTTTGATATCCATTTGTTTTAAAAATCTTTTCATATTTACCTTAAGTTTTCCTAAACTAATCTTTTTATGAGCAATCCTCATGCCAAAAATTTAAAGAAAAAAAACTCTTATATTACAGCAAGTTAAAAAAACTTTGATGAAATCACTAGAAGGATTTTTTGCAGATATGAAAATTGATAAGCTTAATCTAAAAAGAAAAGATTTTATAAAGCAGTTTAACAATTTGCATTAATGAAAAAAATTTTTTTCAGATTTGAAAAAGTTTTTTAACATAAGATTAGACTATAAGGAAAGAGCATTTTAAAAATTAAACTTTTAAAAAATAAAAAGACTAAATTATAAAGTCTCCTCTTTTTTTAAGCCATATTTTTTTATCTTTCTATAGAGAGTAACCATATTTATTCCTGCTTTCTTTGCAGCCTCTTCTACATTGTTTTTACACTGATGTAACAAATTTTTAAAGTACTCTCGCTCAAAATTAGCTAAAGCAACATAATAATCTCCACCAATTCCTTCTATATCCTTAGTTGCACTTTTAACAAATTGTTCTATTATATCCACATCAATATATTTATCATTACTCAATGCATAGGCAGCATCAACTACATTTTTAAGCTGACGGATATTTCCAGGCCAAGCATATGCTGTTAACACCTGCATAGCTTCAGCAGTAAAACCTGCACAGTTTTTGTGAAGTTTATTATTTTGTTGAGATATAAAATAAGAAGTCAGTAAAGGTATATCCTCAACCCTTTCTCTTAAAGGTGGAAGATGTAAACTTATACCATTAAGCCTATAATATAGGTCTTCTCTAAATTTATTATCTCTTATCGCTGATAAAAGGTCTACATTAGTTGCAGATATAACTCTAACATCAACTTTTATATTTTTATTATCTCCTATTCTCCTAAATTCCTTTTCCTGCAAAAATCTTAATAGACCCTTTTGAGCTTCCATACTTAGGTTGCCTACCTCATCAAGAAAAAGAGTCCCTTCATCAGCAGACTCAATTAAACCTGTTTTATCTTCTAAAGCACCGGTAAAAGCTCCTTTCTTGTGGCCAAACAATTCGCTTTCAAGAAGATTGTGAGGTAATGCCCCACAGTTAAGCGCTACAAAAGGTTTATCTTTTCGCAAAGAATTATAATGAATTGCTTGAGCTATAAGCTCTTTGCCAGTCCCTGATTCACCAATTATAATAACAGGTATATCTGTTGGGGCAATCTTTTGAACTTTATCTAAAACATCCTTTATACCCTTGGATATCCCTATAATATTTTCAAACCTAAACCGCCCAAATAATTCCTCTTTAAGCTTAATATTTTCTCTTAATAAAGCATTATTCTTTAAAACATTGTTGACCCTTAGCATTAATTCGCCTGACTCAAAAGGCTTCAATATCATATCGTCAGCACCTTTTCTCAAAGCTTGAATAGATATATCTAAGGTTGCATGGGCAGTTATTATAATTACAGGAGTGGTTGGGTTTATCCTCTTAATATGTTCAAGAACCTGTATGCCATTCATACCTGGCATCTTAACATCTGATATAACCAAAGAATAATTGCCATTTTTAAACTCAGCAACTCCTTCATATGGCACATTAAAAGTCTTAACTGCATAACCATTGTCAGTCAAGATAGCTGAAATAAGGGTACAAAGGCCAGGGTCATTATCAATCACCATTATTGGGTCAATATATTGCATATTATTACCTTTTTATTGGTAAACTTATTGTAAATTTCGTTCCAACGCCAACGGCGCTCTCAACTGATATATCACCTAAATGTTGTTTGATAATTTGCTTAGTAACAGCTAAGCCAAGTCCTGTTCCTTTTGTTTTTGTTGTAAAAAAAGGCTCAAATATTCTATCTAAATCTTCTGGAGGGATCCCTATCCCTTTATCCTCAAAAACTATATTAACATAGCCATCATCTCCAAAATCTGTTTTAATAAAAAGCTCCCCTTCATTTTTAAGAGCTGCAGCAGCATTTAAAATTAAATTTATGGCAACCTGCTTGATCTGATCTTCATCAAACATTAATTTAGGAATATTTTCATTAAATTCTTTTTTTATTTTTATATTATGTAAATCAGGATGGTTGGAGGCAAAATTAATTATATCGTCAATAACACTATTTAAGTCATTTAACTTAAAAGTAGGCTCAGGAATCTTAGCAAAGTTTAGGAAGTTTTCAATTATTTTCTTACATCTCTGGCTTTCTTTCTTCATCTCAATTAGAAACTTATAAGTTGGTTCATCTTTTGGAATCTTCTCTTCCATATATGAGGCATAACCAAGGATAATCCCCAAGGGGTTATTAATCTCATGTGCAACCTCAGAGGCAAGGATACCTAAGGAAGCCATTTTTTGATTTTGGTTAAGAGTTTTTTCCATCTCCTTTTGTTTTTCTAATATTTCAACCATACTGTTAAAATTTTGAGCAAGCTCACCTATCTCATCTTTACTATTAATATGTATTCTCTCGTTTAACTTTCCCCCTCTAATTTTTCTAACCACCTCCATCATATTTTTTATCGGAGCCGTTATGGTAGAAGATGCCCAGAAGACCAAAATTATTGATATCATAATTGACACTAAAATGATTGATATCATATTAGTAAAGATATAATTTTTTATGAGAGAGGCCTCGTGATAAAACTCTGTCTCATAAGAACCAACCGCTATTATCCACTGCCACGGTTCATAATATATATATCTGACTATCTTCATTCGTGCTTCTTTCTCATCGGGATTCTTCCAGGGATATCTAATCCATCCTTCCCTTTTCTCGGTCATCTCTTTAATAAAAGGGAATCCATTGAAATCAGTTGCATCATAAATATTATCACCTTCTCTTGCAGGGTGAATCGTCAAAGTACCTGTAATATCCATACAATAAATATAGCCAGTTTTGCCAACTTTTTTACTCTTTATTAGGCTTTTTAAATGTTCAAAAGCTTCTTTGTTCTCTTCAGGTTTCCCGATATGCATATTGTGAGTGATTAATAAATCCCTTGTAAACTCTGCCATATGATCTAAATCTGCCATGCTTGTCTCTGTGATACCTTTGTGAGCCTGATGAGTAGCTATTGAACCAATAATAGTTCCAACGCTTATAATGAGAATTATTACAAGAGGAAGAACAAGAAAAAGAATCTTCCACTTTATTTTTAAGTCGTCATAATGCCAAAAATGCCAATCTTTCATTCTTAAGCTTTTATTATAACACCGACTTGAAATTCTATGAACCTTTAATATCTATTCCCCTGCTTCACAGTATACTATCTATATTGTTATATTAATCATATGGATATAAATATCTCAACTATCCCTAACTTACCAGGCGTATACCTTCTTAAAGGCAGCAAAGATAAAATCCTATACATTGGTAAAGCCAAAAATCTGAAAAACAGGCTAAAAACTTATTTTCAAAATTCATCAAGCTTAGATACAAGAAAAAAAAAGTTAGTTAGAATAATTAAAGACTACTCTTACATAGTGACTTCAAATGAATTAGAGGCGTTAATCTTAGAAGCAAATTTAATTAAAAAGTATAAACCCAAGTTTAACATAATTCTCAGAGATGACAAAAATTATCCCTATATTAGACTTTCAATTACAGAAAAATGGCCTAAAATTGAAGTTGTAAGAGGGCTAAAAAGAGATGGTAACCTTTATTTTGGACCATATATCCCTGCTCAAAGTGTTTGGAATGTTTTAGACTTCATAAGAAGAAATTTTCTTATACGCACTTGCAAACAATCATTAGATAAAAATAAAAAACGACCTTGTGTTCAATATCAAATGAAAAAATGTGTTGCACCTTGCTCTGGAAAGGTGTCTCAAGAAGATTATCTAAAAATGATTGAGGACGTCCAACTTTTTCTTTCAGGCGAGAAAAATGAGTTAATCGAGAAACTGGAGAAAAAAATGTTTACTCTTTCAGAACAAACAAGGTATGAAGAAGCAGCAAAAATACGAGATAAAATAAAAAATATTAAAAAAGCCTTTAACTCTCAAAAAATCATATCTCCTGAGTTAAATGATTTAGATGTTATAGGTTACTACAAAGAATCAGACAAAATTGCAATAGAAATATTATTTGTAAGAAATGGCTTTTTAATTGGAGCAAAAGAATTTTTTATTGATTCTTTAATAATAGATAGAGAAAATGAGATTATCCATAGTATATTGAGCAATTTTTATTCAAAAGAAATAGAAATACCTCCTCTGATACTAACAAACTGCTTTCCAAAAGGGAAAAGTTTTATCTTAAAATGGCTTAAAGAAAGAAGTAGGCACAATGTCCTTATTGAGATTCCAAAAAATGGTAAAAAATTTGAACTACTAAAAATGGCTAATGAAAACGCAAAAATCTTCTTTATTGCAAAAACTAAATCATCAGAAAAGATATTGGAGAACCTAAAAAATACTTTCTTACTCAAAAAAGTGCCTCACACCATAGGTGCATTTGATATATCTACTGTACAAGGCAAAGACTCAGTAGGTGCCTATATATTCTTAGAAAATGGTAATTTTAAAAAAGAAAATTATAGGCATTTCAAAATTAAAACAGTAACAAGCATTGACGATTACTCTATGCTTACAGAAATAGTAGAAAGAACTTTTAGTAAAAATGAAACACTGATTCCTAACCTCTTAATAGTTGATGGTGGAAAAGCTCAACTTAACACAGTGAAAAAAGTTCTTGACAACCTTAATATAGGCATTGACTTAATTTCAATCGCAAAAAAACCAGATAGGGTCTTCACTTTAAATGATAAGATAATCCCTCTTGATGATAAAAGCGCTTTATCATCCTTTTTAAAAAGGATTAGAGACGAAGTCCATAGATTCGCAATAAGCTACCACAGAAAAATAAGGAGCAAAAAATTACTGAGTTCTCCTTTGGAAAGCATTCCTCTTATAGGGAAAAAAAGAAGACTGGCACTTCTTAAACATTTTGGTAACATAGATAATATAAGAAACGCTTCTGTAGAGGAAATAGCAAAGATAAAGGGATTTAATAGTAAAATTGCTGAAAAATTAATTGAAAATTTAAAAAATTAAATATTGCCATTAACAAAGCGAGACTTTATAATTTATAAACTATATCAATCTTACTTAAGGAGGCTTAATTATGAAGAGATTTTCTAAAAAAAGTCTTTTATTACTTTTATTGATCAGTTTATTAGCCTTTCCCTTCATAGGCTGTTCAAAACCACCTACAAAGGAGATAGAAAATGCTGAGAAAGCAATAGCAGAAGCAAAACAGAAAGAAGCAGATCTTTACGCTGAAACACTCTTTGCTAAGGCATCAGAAACGCTTAAAAAGGCAAAAGAAATGGTCGCAGCTAAAAACTATAAAGATGCAAAAAACCTTGCAGATCAAGCTTTAGTTGAGGCTCAACAGTCAATTCAAGCTATTGAAACTAACAGAGCAAAGATGAAATCTGATACAGAACAGTTAATAATAGCTATACAAAACGCTATGAACGAGGTAAAAACATCGGTAACAGATGCTATTCGGAAAAAAATCCAAATTAATCAACAAGAAATTCAAGCCACCATAGGAAAATGGGAGATAGATCTGCTAACAGCAAAAGAAAATTTAACTGCAGGTAAAATCAGACAAGCTTTTGATCAACTAAAGTCATTAGATGAACAAGTAAAAAATCAAAAAGAAAACTTAAAGAATCTATTAGAAGTAAAAAGCGGGAAAAAATAACTTAAAAATTAAAGGGATAGAAGAATCTTAAGATGCTGTCTATCCCTTTTTCTGACGTCCCCAGCGGGATTCGAACCCGCGTTACCGCCTTGAAAGGGCGATGTCCTAGGCCTGGCTAGACGATAGGGACAATTTACATGAGTAATATAATGAGCCGCGTTGGATTCGAACCAACGACCCACGCCTTAAAAGGGCGTTGCTCTACCTGCTGAGCTAGCGGCCCTTAAATGGCCATATTTCAAAAATAGATAATTATTTTAGCATTAATATAGAACTTTGTCAAACAAACGAATTGCCTGGGTAGTATAAAATCTTTTGTGTAAAAACTTGAAGTGAGAAAAATAGAGGGTGTATTCTCCATTATTCTAAGCAGTAATTAAAAAAGGAGGATACACCCATCGGAGCAAAAGAACTGACTAAAATAACCTTAACAGATTTATGGGAAGAATGCAACAGTTTTGATGATTCCCAAATTTGCCGATAGGCAACTCTCAAAAAAAGTAAAAGCCTCCTCTTTTATTAGGTTTAAGGATGATATAAA
>JAOAHE010000002.1:0-94258 GCA_026415415.1 Thermodesulfovibrionales bacterium
ATGTTATACAGATCTACAGAAATGCTCTTTAATCTAACTGTTAAATTTTTGGCAGAGGTAACTTTACCTCTGCCTTATTATTTACTTTTTTGATTCATACCTAACAGACAGATTAGGATATGTTAAGAAGACATGAAAAAAGTTTTTCTTAAGAAAAATTAAATAGATTATGTTCACAAAAGATATGATATTATTAATATTAAATCCTCAAACTTGAGGTTTATAAAGGATAGATACTCTATTAAAATTCAACCCTTATTTTAAAAAGATCACGATACAAAAAAAGAAAGATCTTACCTAAATGAAGGAGGTCAATTATGGATAAAATTTTACGGATTGATATAGGCGCTGAAGGAGGACCAAAGGTAACTATTACTGGTCTTGGCGAGTATGCGGGCTTTGGTGGTAGAGGTATGACCTCTGCAATTGTATCGAAGGAGGTCCCTCCCTTATGCCATCCCCTCGGTCCTGAAAATAAGCTTGTAATAGCTCCGGGGTTATTAAGCGGCTCGGCATCGGCAATGTCAGGCAGGATATCGGTAGGATGTAAAAGCCCATTAACAGGAACTATCAAAGAATCTAATGCTGGCGGACAACCTGCTCAGGTTCTTGCCAGATTGGGATATGCAGCAATTGTTTTAGAGGGGAAGCCCACGGATGATACTATTTATAAAGTTTACATTAATAAAGATGGGGTAAAAATCTCCCCTGCTAATGAATTAAAGTTATTGCCCAATTATGATCTTGTTGCAAAGATGAAAGAGCAATATGGAGACAGAATTGCGTGTATCTCAATAGGTCCAGTAGGGGAGATGAAGATGAACGTTGCCTCTGTAGCATGCACAGATATGGAAATACGTCCTACCCGCCATGCAGGCAGAGGTGGTGTTGGAGCCGTAATGGGAGCAAAAGGAGTGAAAGTCATTGTCTTAGACGACACCGGCATGCCCATGAGAACTCCAGCCAATTTGGAGAAGTTCAAAGATGCAAACAAGAGGTTTGTAGATGGTTTAATGAAACATCCTGTTACAGGTCAAGCCCTGCCAGCTTATGGAACAAATGTTTTAACTAACATCATAAGTGAGGCAGGAGGTTATCCTACTTATAATTTCAAAGAAGGTAGCTTCGCCGGAGCATCAAAGATTAGTGGAGAAGTTGAGGCTGAACTGGAAAAACAGAGAGGAGGTAATCCCACCCATGGCTGCCATAGAGGTTGTGTAATCAGATGCTCGGGCATCTTCCATGACAAAGACGGTCATTATCTCACTAAACAACCTGAGTACGAAACTGTCTGGGCACATGGAGGCAACTGCGGCATAGATGACATAGATAAGATAGCTATGATTGACTATTTAGATGACAACTACGGTATTGACACTATTGAGATGGGTGCGACAATAGCCCTTGCAATGGAAGCGGGGCTTGCTAAGTTTGGTGATGCAGATGCAGCTATTAACTTAGTAAAAGAAGTAGGTAAAGGCACTTATTTGGGACGCATTCTTGGTGCAGGAGCTGAGATCACAGGGAAAGTTTTTGGACTTGAAAAAGTTCCTGTGGTGAAAGGGCAGGCTTTACCAGCCTATGATCCAAGAGCTGTTAAAGGTATTGGTGTTACCTATGCCACATCAACAATGGGGGCAGATCATACCGCTGGTTATGCTGTAGCTACAAACATCTTAAAAGTTGGTGGGTTTGTAGATCCTCTTAAACCAGAAGGTCAAATAGAGCTTTCCAGAAACCTCCAGATAGCTACCGCTGCCATAGACTCCACAGGTATGTGTATATTTATCGCCTTTGCCTTACTGGATCAGCCTGAAACCTTCCAAGCATTACTCGATTTACTAAATGCCTTCTATGGATGGGATCTAACTGCAGAAGGTGTTATGGATTATGGCAAAAAGATTTTAACGATGGAAAGGGATTTCAATTTAAGAGCAGGCTTTACAAAGGAACACGACAGACTACCCAGATTCTTCTATAGAGATAAACTCCCACCTCATCAAGTAACTTTTGATATAAAAGATGAAGACTTAGACAAAGTCTTTAATTGGTAAAAGTAAAACAAGCCTTGATTTTTAGTCAAGGCTTGTTTTTATAAGACGACTATAGAGATCATGAAAGTTACCATAAAACTCTTTGCTATTTTGAGAAGAGATAGATTTGATACTCGGGTCTTCCAGTTTGAGGAAGATACAACAATCTATGATATTTTAGATAGATTAAATATCCACACTGAGGATGCAGCTATAGTGTTTGTTAATGGGAAACATGCTGAGCTTGAGCAAAAATTATTGGATGGTGATGTAGTTAGCATATTCCCACCTATAGGTGGTGGTTAAAATAAAGATGGATGCTCACAACATATTAGATTTCTTAAGGGAAAATGCTATTGACGGTGTGCTATCCCATAAAATTATTGAGTATGCAGTCAAGATTACAAAGCTATCCTTCCAAGAAATAGAGAGGATTTCCTTAACAAAGGGATTAATTCCTAAACGTTATCTAAGAAATCAAAGAGTAATAAAACGAGTAGAACAATTAGCCCTTCTTAATTCTTGTGTTGCCATAGTTGGTTGTGGTGGTTTAGGTGGCTACACAATAGAGATGCTTGCAAGGTTAGGGGTTGGACAGTTAATATGCATTGACCCTGATTATTTTCGTGAAGAAGATCTCAATCGTCAGCGGTTCTGTAATCTAAATACCTTAGGTCAGTTAAAAGCCGAGGTTATTAAAGAAGAGCTTAAAAATATAAATCCAGCAGTGGTAGTCAAAGCACATACCTCTTCCTTTTTACCCGAAATAGGGGAGACTCTCTTAGCGGGAGCTCAAGTTGTAGTAGATGCCCTCGACTCCTTTGAAGCTCGAACGGACTTGGCGGAGACTTGTAGACGACTCTCTATCCCTTTAGTTCACGGAGCTATAGCTGGGTGGTATGGGCAAGTTAGTGTGCAAGAGATAGAAAGCAATAAACTTATAGATCTCTTTAAATCCTCCTGTGGCAAGAGGGAATTACAAAGAGAACTCGGTAATCCGTCCTTTGCACCTCCCTTTATTTCAGCCATCCAAGTTGCTGAGACAATAAAGATTTTGCTGCAGAAAGATAACAATTTGTTATTGAATAAATTATTTTTCTTTGATCTCTTAACTTTCTCCTTTGAGTTAGGACAATTATGATACAAGAACCTATCTTTATCCATATAGATGTTTTTAAGAATAGCTTTATGCTCTTTTCAGATATTTTTCAAACAGGAGTTTTTATAAAAACAAGCAATATTGGCAGTAACCTTTACATTTTCCTAAAAGACGACATAGGTCTAACTGATGAATATATAGAAAATAAAATAAAAATAGTTTTTCTTGATAATAAACCAGTAGATGATCTGCAATCTGAAATCATAAAAGAGTTTTCAAAGATTTCACTCTCAGCAGCCATGCCTGGACTTGTAGGTGCAATCCTTAGGCAAAATAGCCCTTTGTACTCTATGCGAGAAGGGATTTCTAAGAGAGCTTGTGCTTTCTGCTCTTTCAAAGAAGGATATATCATTTTAAAACTCTTTAATTTGCTTATAAATGATTTAGGACCAGCTCTTCTTAAGAAAGGCGTTGTTTTGGAAAAACAAACTACTGTAAAACTTTTAGCAAAATTTATCCAATTAAAAAACCTCAAAAACGCTATTATTAATGGGAAAGCAATGAAAGAGAAAGAGCTTTTAAGAATAATAGAAGATATTTCTGATGATTACCTTTGCTTATCAGTAACCTTATCTTCATAATTTTTATTTCTTCTGCTACCTCACATCAATTGTTGAAGTAATCCTTACTTAACAGACACTATATACATAATTACAAATGATTAATTTGGATTCACTATTGGATCTTAATAGATAAAAATCCATCTCGCTTTTTAAAATTTTGACCCACGTAATAGATTATATAATTCTCAGCCTCTAAATCTCACTAAAGCAAAAGCTGATCATGACAAAAAGAGTTAATAAAGCAAGATTTTAAGAGTTAGTATTTTCTTCAGCTATAAATTAACCTAAGCTTTACTTGATTATATTCATAACTAAGGTTTATATTATATACCTTTTCTTAAATTTTCTCTTGCCGATTATCTACTATTTAAGATAATTACAACTAAGAAAATAATAATTAAAATGTAATAAAAAAGCCTTCTTTTAATAAACATTAAGGGGTCACAGTTGATAATGACCCCTCTTTAATAAAACTAAACTTCAAAAATATTATTCCATATTAAAATAAGCAATTTCCTTAATGCCAGGTATATACTCCCCAACTGGAACTAATTTTTTATCTTCCTTAATACAACTTACAACCTTTTTCCAGAGCATATCAAGCTCGCCCTTTTCTCTGTCATTTTCAGGGATCATTTTGATAAGAGTGCCTTCAAACTCTATCTTCATATCGTGCCCTCCTTTTATAAATTTATTTTTAAATATTTTACTCCATTTCCCACAAAGACTGCAATTTTAAAACATTTTTAACTTTGTAGTCCTTAGCCTAATGATCTAAAGTATGAAAAACATAAATAGCTATTTAAAGATGAAAATTTTTATTCTACTCAAAAAAACGCCTTCCTTCTTTTTCAATAAATGAATCCTATAAAAAATATTGACTTTTTTAAAAAAATATTTTATGTTAGTAAGCACTTACTTATTTTAAGGTATGGTTTATGACATTACAATCTCTATCTACAAAGGATAAAATCCTTGAAAGCGCCATTAAACTTTTTTCACAAAAAGGGTATTTAGGTGCCTCTACTCGACAGATAGCAAAAGAGGCTGGAGTAGCAGAAATTACTTTATTTAGACACTTTTCAACTAAAGAGAAATTACTTGAAGAGGTACTAAATAAATACTCATTTTTACCCCATCTAAGGACCATTCTACCTGAAGTCTTAAATTTAGAATATGAAGATGCCCTGTTTTTAATTGTTAAAAACTTTTTAAACTCTCTTTTTTTAAGAAAAGACCTTATAAAAATAATGAAAGCGGAGATATTTACTCATCCTGATAAAGTTGCCAAACATCTTCAAGTATTCATAGATGAGCTATATGATACTATAGCCTTATATTTTCAAGAAATGCAGACAAGAGGAATTCTAAGGGATTTTGATACACGACTTGCTGGTAGAGCTTTATTAGGAATGGTGTTCACTTACTTTGAAGTAGAAGAATATATATTTCAAAAACAAAATACCATTGAAGATTACGAAGAGGCTATAAAAGAGTTTGTAAAAATATTTGTAAAGGGGACAGTTAAATGAGCTTTATGAACTTTATATTCTGTCTAAGGTTTTTAGTATTTTTTCTTATTTCAATTATCACTTTGTCTACAGTGTCCTTAGCCCGTGCTTCAGTAGAATATAGCCTTGATGAACTTTATAGCATTGCTCTGCAAAACTCAGAGAAGATCAAGATTACAGAAGAAGAACTTGTTATCTCAGAATTAATCAAAGATAAAGCTCTATCAGCTTTGATGCCAAAAATTTCTGCCTTTGGTGGTTATACAAAATTCAATAAAGAGAACATTTCTTCTGCTGGGACGGTTATCCAACCTAATGAGTCCCTATTATGGGGAATAAGGGTTGATCAGACCTTTTCTCTAAGCGGGCGAGAAATTACAGCTCTCAATATCTCATCAAAAGGGATAGAAAAAAGCAAATATGACCTTCACTCAACTAAGGAATCATATCTCCTTACTGTAGCTCTTGCATATTATGATTTATTAAAAGCACAAAAACTCTTAGATATTGCTCAGTCTAACGTAGATAGACTTACAAAACATAGAGATGCTGCTTTGACCCGACTTAAGATAGGTGAGGTCACAAAAACAGCACTTTTAAGGGCTGAAGCTGAGCTTTCTGGTGCCATTTCAGATAAAATAAAGGCAGAAAACAAACTTAAACTTGCAAAGTCTGTACTTGCTACAGTAGTTGGGATAAAAGAAGAATTTACTGTAAGAGAGTCAAACCAAGAAAATGGAAATTATATTGATCAAATACTCAAGAATTGTTCACTGCCTATCCAATGTTTTACAGAAAAAGCCTTTGCCAGTAGGGCAGAGTTAAGATCTTTAGAATTACAGAAAAAGATCTCTGAAGAGCAGATAAAATATGCAAAAGGAGCCTATTTACCAACCATATCTATTGAAGGAGTTTGGCTAAAGAAAGAGGAAGATCCACCATCTATATCCCTTATCAAAGAAAACATTTATGGTGCTATCAAGTTAAACTTTCCTTTCTTTGAAGGCGGATTAAGAAGGGCGGAGGTAAAAGAAGCAGAGTCACGGAAAAAACAGACGGAATTTTTATATGAAGATACAAAAAAAAGCATAACCTTAGAGATCGAAAGTGCTTTTCTTGATTATATTACCTTGCAAGGTATTCTAAAATCCCTCAAAGACCAAGTAGCATTCGCAAAAGATAATTTTAACTCCATTAGTAAACAGTTTCAGTTCGGGTTAGCAAATAGTATTGATGTAATGGATGCAAATACACTTCTTATCACAGCAGAGAGACAACTTTTAGATGTAACTTATAGTTTTGAGGCATCAAAAATTAAGCTATTAAAAGCTTTAGGTGTCTTATACAATAAAAAGCATTAATCATTAAAACTTTAATTTGAATGTACTGAGTTCATTAGCTCTTTTGTTTTAAACTTCTTAAAAATAAGAAGAGTTTTATTTAGGTAAAAAAAAATATAAAGGCGATTCTATATTTATTAGATAAAAAAAATGATTTACAGGGGAACTTAAAATGATTAAAAAATGCACTCAACTATTATATTTTCTCTTTTTCATAACCTTCTTTATAACTTTTATCACTGCCTGTAGCAGCAAAGAAAAAAAGGCTATAGAAGAAAAAATAATAAATGTGAAAGCCCAGTCAGCAGAAAAAAGAATAGTTCAACCATATATCGAAACAACTGGTTCTCTAATTCCCTACGAGGAGGTTATAGTTAGTGC
Source organism: Thermodesulfovibrionales bacterium (assembly GCA_026415415.1). Classification (GTDB taxonomy): domain Bacteria; phylum Nitrospirota; class Thermodesulfovibrionia; order Thermodesulfovibrionales; family Dissulfurispiraceae; genus DYHD01. The sequence goes on from JAOAHE010000002.1 coordinate 6,988, forward strand.
CGAGATTGATGGAATTATAAAAGAAATAAAAGTAGAGGAAGGCTCCCCTGTCTCAAAAGGCACTCTTATAGCTACTATTAACGAGACCGATTATGATTTAGATGTTAAAAGAAATGAAGCAGTTTTAAGACAAGCTCAAGCAACCCTTGAGAATGTAAAACTGGAATTTCAAAGAAAGAGTGCGCTATATAAAGAACAACTTATAACACAACAGCAGTTTGACGATGTTACTACAAGACTTGCCCTTGCTGAAGCAGAGTTAGAAAGAGCAAAATCTACCCTTTTTCTTTCAAAACAAAAACTTATCAAAACAAAAATATATAGCCCCATTGATGGCTTTATTAAAGAAAAAAAAGTATCAGCTGGAAATTATGCCAGAAATGGTTCAAATTTGTTTGTAATAATAAAAAACAATCCAATTAAACTCACCTTTACAGTAAGCGAAAAAGATATCGGCAAACTTAAAAAAGGACAAGAGATAACTTTTCGTGTTGATGCATATCGAGACAAAGACTTTAAAGGAAAAGTAAATATAATCTATCCTAACCTTGATGAAAAAACACGAAGCCTACAAGTTGAGGCATTAAGCCCAAATCTTGATGGTTTATTAAAACCAGGACTTTTTGCAAAAATTACCCTTTTTACAGACGAACCTAAGGAAGCTATACTCATCCCTGCTATCTCTTTACTTTATGAAGCAGAAAATATTAGAGCCTTCATAATAGAAGGCGATGTAGCCAAGCGGAGAAATCTAAAGATCGGACAAAAATACAAGTTTTCTCAAAAAACTGACGATAAAGAATCAAGAACTATTGAGTATGTCGAAGTTATAGAGGGAATCAAGGAGGCAGAAATAGTTGTTACAGCTGGACAGCAAAATCTATCAGAAAATACTAAAGTCAAAATCGTTGATTCACGTCAATAGATAAGAGGAACAATTTATGTGGCTTGCTGATACTTCAATAAAAAGACCCGTCTTTGCTACTATGCTCATCCTTGCTCTTGTTGTTTTAGGAGTTGTAAGTTATCCAAGCATCGGCGTAGATCTCTTTCCAAGGGTTGAATTCCCAATTGTAAATATCAAAACTGTTTTAAAGGGTGCAAACCCTGAGATAATGGACATAGATGTAACTGACAAGATAGAAGAAGCTATTAGCACAATAAACGGCGTAAAGACAATAAACTCATCAAGTACTGAAGGGGTATCCATTGTTACCGTAGAGTTCTTTCTGGAAAGAGATATAGATCTTGCTGTACAAGATGTCAGAGAAAAAATTGCCGCTATTAGAAGTAAACTACCTACAGATATTGAAGAGCCCATTATAGAAAAAGTAGATCCAGATGCCACACCAGTCCTATGGTTAGCTTTAAGTGGTGAACAATCCCAAAGAGAACTTTCTACTTATGCTGATGAAGTCTTAAAAGAACAACTTCAAAAGATAAACGGCGTAGGTGCGATAAGATTAGTAGGTCAAAGACTTAGACAAATTAGGATCTGGTTAGACCTTGAGAGATTAAACTCCTATAAAATTACAGCACAAGATATAATTAGAGCCATTCAGAGAGAAAATATAGAGATACCGGGCGGAAGAATTGAAAGTGACTCAAGAGAATTCATAATAAAAATTAAAGGTGAAGTAACAACTGTTAATGACTTTAACGAGTTAATATTAGGCTACCACAAGGGTTCAGCTATTAAAATAAAACATATTGGGAAGGCAGAGGATGGTGTTGAAGAAAAAAGAACTATAGCAAGGTTTAATGGCATGCCTGCTGTCGGATTAGGTATACAAAAACAATCAGGAACTAATACTGTAGAAGTCATAGACCGCGTTAAAAAAGAGATGGAGAAGATCAAGAAAACTTTACCACCAGGCATGAAATTAGACATAAGCTTTGACCAATCACTTTTTATAAAAAGATCAATCCATGAGGTGCAGACTCATTTGATTTATGGAGGCTTTTTTGCAGTTCTTGCTGTGCTCGTTTTTCTTAAGAGCTTAAAAGTTACTCTCATTAGTGCACTTGCTATCCCTACATCTATTATAGCTACCTTTAGCATAATGCACGCCTTTGGGTTTACTTTCAATAATATGACAATGCTTGGACTTTCTCTTTGCATAGGAATCTTAATAGATGACGCTATAATAGTAATAGAAAATATCCATAGACATATAAAAAATGGTATGAAACCTATGGAAGCAGCGTCTTTTGCAGCCTCTGAGATAGGACTTGCTGTAATGGCTACAACCTTCGCGATAGTAGCTATATTTTTACCTGTAGCTTTTATGAAAGGCATCGTAGGTAGGTTTTTCCTCCAGTTTGCCCTTACAGTAGTATTTGCTGTATTGGTTTCATTACTTGTGTCTTTTACCCTTACTCCTATGCTTTCTTCAAGATTTCTTAGCTCAGAAGATGAAAAAGTTGGCAAAAAACATTATAAAATTAAAGCACTTGGCGATATATCAGAGGGACTTGATAGGTTATATGCTAAAACTGAGGAATTGTATAGAAAACTACTTGTATTTTCCTTAGAACATAAAGCTAAAGTTATACTTATCGCAACAGCTATATTTATCTTCAGTCTTTTAATCACAAAGTTTATAGGAAAAGAGTTTCTCCCGCCAGAAGATCAAGGAAGATTTATAGTTAGGCTTCAAGCACCTGTTAATTACTCTATTGATGAAGCTGACAGGATGTTTCGTCAAGCAGAAGATATAATAAGAACCCTTCCCGAAGTCAAAACAGTATTTTATGCTCAGGGGTCAGGATTGACTGCCGAGATTAACAAAGCATCAATGTTTGTAGGTCTAAAACCTAAGGCAGAGAGAAAAAAGAAACAACAAGAAATCATGAAAGAGGTAAGAAAAAGACTTAAAGGTATAGTTGGCTTAAAAGCAACAGCTGAAGATGTCTCGTTAGTAGGAGGTGGCATAAGACAAGTACCTATTCAGTTTAGCATACAAGGCAGAGATCTCTCAGCCCTTGAAGAATACTCAAAAATGATAATATCAGAGTTTTCAAAATTACCAGGAATAGTTGATGTTGATTCAACCTTAGAAGCAGGTAAACCTGAAATTAAAGTCTTCATTAACAGAGATAAAGCCGCTGAGTTAGGGATTGATATAGCTACTGTAGCCGAATCAATCAATTTTCTTATAAGTGGTGAAGTAGATGTAGCAAAGTTCAAGGATGACTCTAAGGGCAGGAGGTATGATGTAAGAGCGAGGCTTTATCCTGAAGATAGATCAAAGCCAGAAGATTTAGCAAAGATTTATGTTAGATCAAAAGACGGAAGACTGATTGAGCTGTCAAATATTATAAGTATCCAAGAGGGAGGTGGCTCAAGTATAATAAACCGCGTTGACAGACAAAGAGCTATTGTACTTTTTGCTAATTTAGAAGGGAAACCTCTTGGTCAAGCAAAAGATGAGCTAAACTTTATAGCAGCAAAGATACTACCTGCTGGTTTTTCTACCTCTTATAAGGGTATGGCAGATATAATGGATGAGTCTTTCTATTATCTTCTTTTTGCTCTTATATTAGGTGTTGTAGTAGCCTATATGATTCTTGCCTCCCAGTTTGAGAGCTTCATTCATCCAATCACCATTCTTGTCTCAATGCCTCTTTCTTTTATCGGTGCTTTCGGAGCTTTGCTTATTACAGGCAACACCATAAATATATTTAGTCTTATAGGGCTTATTCTTTTAATGGGTCTTGTAAAGAAAAACGCTATATTGCTTGTTGACTATACTAATACCCTTAGACAAAGAGGAATGGATAGAAAAGAAGCTATTATTACAGCAGGACCAATCAGGTTAAAACCTATACTAATGACTACTTTTGCTATGATTTTTGGTATGGTGCCTATAGCTTTAGGTATAGGGGAAGGGTCTGAGACAAGAGCACCAATGGCTATAGCAACAATAGGAGGGCTGCTTTCTTCTCTCTTTCTTACATTGATAGTAGTCCCCGTAATTTATGATCTTTTTGACAGATTACAAGAAAAGTTCATTAAAAAATAAACTCTCTTTACTGATGTTCCTTGTTATTAGATCGGTTAGAAAGTTTTAACTTAAGTAGAGCTGATATTAGGATACCTGTAATTACACCAGCGAAGGTGCATAAAAAAATCAAGATAGCAACAGAGGCTTCAACTTTCCAAAAAAGAAAAGATATCGCTACAGGGGTTGCGTTCTGAAGAGCAAAAATAGCTATAAAGGCTACTATAACAACTACAATTACAATAGTAAACATTAAGATCTCCTTTAGAGTTATTTAATAACCAATTAATACCTCAAGAATTTAATCAAGTTTATATAAATCAGGTCTTCTGTCTTTGAATAGGTCATTATAGTTGTTTAAAGCTTTATTTCTTGATAATTCAGGCTCAATATCTACTAATAAAAATTCTTCTTTATCTTCTGATGCCCTAACCAAGATTTCCCCTTTTGGAGATGTGACCTGACTCATACCAATAAATTTAAAAGAAGTGTTATCTTTCCTACTTTCAATGCCTATTCTATTGGCAGTAATAGCAAAAACCTTATTTTCAAGACATCTAATAGGCATCGCATGAGGGCAATAGGGAAGAACAAGGTTAGAAGGGTGTGCAACGATATCAGATCCCATAAGAGCCAATGTTCGTATAGATTCAGGGAAAAACCAGTCAAAACATATCATTATCCCGATTCTTCCTATTTCAGTATCCCAAACTCTAAAACCAGTGTCACCTGGGCTAAAATATAACTTTTCCTCAAAAAAAAGATGAGTCTTTCGGTAATGACCAATGTAACCTTTAGGACCAGTTAAAACGGCAGAGTTATAAAAGTTATTTCCATCTCTCTCTGCTATACCAGCAACCACATAACAACTGTTCTGCTTTGATAAATTTATCAAAGCATTAGTTGTCTCACCATCAGGTATAGATTCCGATAAATTAGCTATCTCATCTATTGAGATAAATTGATACCCTGTATTAAAAAATTCAGGTAACACTATAAGATTTGCAACGCTTCCTCTAAGTGTATCAATGACTTTTTTAAGATTTAGGCTCTTGTCACCAAAGAATGGGTTAAATTGATAAAAACCAACTTTGATCATAAAAGATCTCTCCTGTTGATTAAAATTGTAAAATAAAAAATTCTTTGGGTTATATAAAGATAATATATCAATCTAAGACTATCAGATTATGTAAAAGAATGCAAGAGCTATTATAGAAGTAAAAAAACTGAAAAATGATAAATGAAAAATTTTTAAAAATCTCTATCTCCTGCTTCTTAACGATGCTAAGATCAAGATCTATAATGCCTCAGAGGGAGTCTAAGATGGGTTCTTAGAATGAGCGAAAATCTATTCACTTTTTCTTCAGAAATTCCACTCTATATTTGGAATAATTAACATGGAATGTATTAAAATAAAACATTATGCTTAATGTTCTAATGCATATCTGTTGTGCTAATTGTTCTATATACCCAATCATGATCCTAAGAGAAAATCATTTCAATTTTAAATGTCTCTGGTTTAATCCTAATATACATCCCTTTTCAGAATATAGAGAAAGACTATCGTCACTTCAGTTTTTACAAAAACTTTGGGATATAAAGGTTGATTATATAGACTATTACGGTTTAATTGATTTTACAAGAGCTGTCTCAGGAAGTGAGGACACTAGATGTGAGTATTGCTATCAATGTCGACTGGAGGAAACAGCAAAGAATGCAAAAAATCAGTCTTTTGATGCTTTTTCTACTTCATTATTAGTAAGTCCTTACCAAAAATTTGATAAGATAATAGAAATAGGTAAAGACTTGGAAAAAAAATATAATATAAAATTTTATTGGGAAGACTTTAGGAAAGGTTTTTATAAAGGCAAAAAAATATCCAAAGAGTTAGGGTTATACCAACAAAAATATTGTGGTTGTATATACTCAGAAATGGATAGGTTTAGAAAAAAAGTTATTTAATAATTTTAAGTATTATGAGCGGTTTAGAACACTTTGGCAAGCTTTTGATTGTTATTGGATTAGTAATAATCTTAATAGGTGCTTTTTTTCTCCTTTCAGGTAAAATCAGCTGGATAGGAAAGTTACCAGGTGATATTTTGATACAGAAAAAAAATTTTACTTTTTACTTCCCTTTAGCTACAAGTATCATAATAAGTATAATCTTAAGCCTTCTTATTTGGCTTTTTTCAAGGAGATGAAGAGTAATGCAACTAATCTCAAAATGGAATCTTTTGATAATTTTTATCTATTTTACTCTTATGCTGCCACCTTATGTTACAGCAACCGAGACGATTAGAGTTCTAATAGTTGATTCTAAAAATCCTCTTTTACCACAAAAAAATGAAAAGATTACTAAAATAGGGGTTACAAAAGGTGAGTTAAACCTGCATGGGAAAAAGTATTTTGGCAATTTTGAGGTTTGGAAAGGCGAAAACGGTTTATATGTTATTAATGAACTGCCATTAGAAGACTATTTAAAAGGTGTAGTTGCAGCTGAAGTTGGATCAAAATGGGAAGAAGAGGCTTTAAAAGCTCAGGCAGTAGCCTCAAGAACTTATGCACTTTACCAGAAAAAAAACAATAATTCTTCAGGACCTCTTTATTACCACCTCACATCCTCTGTGCTCCATCAAGTTTACCGCGGAGAACTAATTCCTCAGCAAATTATTAATGCAGTTAATGCAACAAAAGGTGAGATTTTGCTTTATGAAGGTGAACCAATATTAGCCTTCTATCACTCAACAAGTGGAGGACTAACTGAAGATTGTGTAGAAGTCTTTGGTAAAGACTTACCATATTTAAAACCTGTTGAAACAAACTCAGAGTTATCACCCTTTTATATATGGGAGAAAAAAATACATGTAAATGATATAGAGAAAGCTACAAATATTAAACAGATAAAAGAAATCTTTCCAGCTTCACAGACTATAACAAACAGAGTTAAAGACTTTAAAATTATTACTAACAATGGAGAATATCTCTTCCCAGCTAAAGATTTAAGAAAAAATATTGGTTGGGACAAATTACCAAGTACAAAAATAACCAGCTTAGTAAAAGAAGGTAACTATTATATTTTTCAAGGTAAAGGTTATGGTCACGGTGTTGGTATGTGCCAGTGGACCGCTCAACAGATGGCTAAGGATGGAAAAAATTATAGAGAAATACTATCTAAATTTTATCCGGGTACAGTTATAAAATCTTATGTTGAGTAAAGAGTTTGATTTCTTCCTTCCCAAACAACTAGTAGCCTCAAGACCCCTCAAAAATAGAGATCATTCAAGACTTTTAATATTACATAGAGACGGCTCAATAGAACACCGTTTTTTCTATCATATATTAAACTATTTAAAGAAAGGTGATTTAATAATTATTAATGATACAAAGGTTTTTCCTGCTCGTTTATTAGCCAAGAAACCGTCAGGTGGGATTTTAGATGTCTTACTTAAAAAAGAGATTGAAAAAGATACCTGGGAGGTACTTTATCGTGGTAATTATGAAGGTTACATATACCTAAATGATGTTTATAAGCTTAGAGTCTGGACTGAAAAGATAAATGGCACTAAAGAAGTAAAAAAATATCTTAAATTCTCAGACATTAAAAACTCTGATATATACAGCTTTATATGGACTTATGGTCTAATGCCCCTGCCAAAGTACATTGGTAGATTACCAGATGAAAAGGATAAAGATACTTACCAAACAGTATATGCTAAAAAAGTTGGCTCTATAGCTGCACCAACTGCTGGATTACATTTTACAGAATCTTTAATTGAAGAGATAAAAAAAATAGGTGTAAACCTCAGAACTTTAACTTTACATGTTGGTACGGGAACTTTTAGACTTATAAAATCAGACTTAATCTCAAATCACCAGATGGAAGCAGAATTTTTTGAGATAGAACTATCACTTATACAAGAAATAGAACAAACAAAAAAAAGAGGTAACAAGATTATCGCTGTTGGAACCACATCTACCAGAGCTCTTGAAGGATATATGAGCGGATGCTATAGAGAGTTGGCAAAAAAACAAAAGGGCAAAGAAAAAATATATGGTTATACCGATATATTTATTTATCCAGGTTATCAGTTCAAAGCTATAAATAGCCTTATTACAAACTTTCACTTACCCAGGTCAACACCACTCCTTCTTGTTGCAGCACTTAGCACCAAGGAAAAGATCTTCAAAGCTTATGAAGAAGCTATTAGCAAAGGTTATAGATTTTTCTCATATGGTGATGCTATGCTTATTTTATAAGGTTCTTATTTAAAAAATCTAATAAATCAATAATACTAATCAAAGGGGGCACTTACGAAAACAGTAGAGTTTGAACTTGATGAGACAAAGGAATATCCCTTCGTCCATGGAGGAATGGACAAGACTTTTAAGGTTATAGAAGAACTAATAAATGTAGATATTAGCGTCAGAGGTAATAAATTATTTATTAGAGGGGAAGAAGACAGAGTAGAAAAGGCTGAACAATTAATTCAAGAGATTAGATCTGTCAATAGAGATGGCTACATTCTTAAACCTGAAGATATAGCCTCAGCAGTAAAGTCTCTCTCTGAAGGCAAAGAGATATCAGTTAAAAGTCTTTTCTCTGGGAGCATTCCTATATCATCAAAAAGGAGATTCATAATACCAAAAACAGAAAACCAGCGACTTTATATTGAGGCTATAAACACCTATGATATAGTTTTTGGGATAGGACCAGCGGGAACAGGCAAAACATACCTTGCAATGGCGATGGCTATTAATGCCTATCTTACAAAGCAGGTATCAAGAATAGTGCTTGTCAGGCCAGCTATTGAAGCAGGTGAAAAACTTGGATTTCTTCCTGGGGATATAGCAGAAAAAGTAAGCCCATATTTAAGACCTTTATACGACGCCCTTTTTGACATGATGGAAATAGATAAAGCTTCTAAATTAATTGAAAGAGGCATTGTGGAAATAGCCCCTTTAGCCTTTATGAGAGGTAGGACCTTAAACGATTCTTTCATTATACTTGATGAAGCTCAGAACACGACTAATGAGCAGATGAAGATGTATCTTACAAGACTTGGCTTTAGTTCAAAAACTGTAATAACAGGTGATATAACACAAATAGACTTACCAGCAGGAAAAAAATCTGGTCTCATAGAGGCTCTAAAGATACTTAAAGATATAACTGATATAAAAGTTATCCATTTCACTGAGATGGACGTAGTAAGGCATAAGCTGGTTCAGGAAATAGTGAAAGCTTATGAAAGATATGAAAAACGGACAACTGAAGAACAACCTTATACTTAAAATTAAAAAGATACCAGAGCTCCTCAAAAACTATAAACAACAAAACAGAGAAGAGATAGTCAGGATTTCTACATTAATATCATTTGGCTTGCTTCTATCTGTAATTATCCAAAACAAGATAGTCATTGATAAGTTTATAGGTAGTTTTCTTCTCATCTCTTCTCTTCTTTTGATCTTTTATAAAGACATAAAGAGATACAAGCCTTCGTACATAAAAAATCAAAAAATGCTTTTACTTTTAGGTATTTTACTTACTACCACTTTACTTATAAGCCGATTCTTCTGTTATTTAAATGAAGCTATCCTAAAAGGGCTTGATATTCATGGTAATGCATTCATATTCGGGGCTCCTATACCCATAGGCTCCATGCTCGTGATGTTAATCTTTGATTTTCACACAGCTATTTTATTCTCACTTATAATTAGTCTAATAACTGGTATATGGCTTTATGACCCTCTTTTTATGATTTACACTTTCATCGGTAGCCTCACAGCAGCCTTTAATGCTATTAACTGTAAAAAAAGATCCTCTATTATAAAAGGAGGACTTTATGTCAGTGCTGTAAATATTATTACCGTCTCTATCATTTATTTAATTAAAGAAGATTTTTACTCTACTGAGTTTATCTCTGGATTTTTCTTTGCTTTTACATCTGGTATAATTGTAGCCGCTTTTGTACTAATAATATTGCCTTTAATTGAGTATCTTTTTGGGGTGACAACTGACATAAGCCTTCTTGAGTTACTGGATTTAGAACATCCACTAATGAAAAGCTTAATGATAAACGCCCCAGGTACCTATCATCATAGTGTCATAGTAGCCAATCTTGCTGGAGCCGCAGCTGAAGCAGTCGGTGTAAACCCCCTGTTAGCAAGAGTTAGTGCTCATTATCACGATATTGGAAAAATTAAGATGCCTGAGTATTTCGTGGAAAACCAGAGTGGCAGTATCAGTAAACATGAAAAATTAACTCCCCATATGAGTAGTATGATTATAATGAATCATGTAAAAGAAGGCATTGAACTTGCAAAACAATATAAGTTGCCTCAATCAGTTATAGATATATTACAACAACACCACGGGACAAGCAGTATTGCCTATTTTTATCAAAAAGCTAAAGAAAAAGCAGGGGACCCCCCTCCAATGCCAGAAGATTATAGATACCACGGACCTAAACCTCAATCCCGAGTAGCAGCTCTAGTCATGATGGCTGATGCAGTTGAAGCAGCAGCAAGGTCTCTAATCGACCCTACGCCAGCAAGGATCGCAGCTCTTGTTGATAAGATTATTAATAATATCTTTTTAGATGGTCAAATTGATGAGTGTGAACTAACACTAAAAGATCTATCTGAGATTAAAAAAAGATTTATCCACATTCTTACGATCATATTCCATAAAAGGATAGCCTATCCAGATACTACAGAGAAGGATTTAATTAAAAAACAGAAAGTAATAACTTCCTTTGATAGTTCAACTTATACTGATAAAAATCCTTTAATCTCCTCTATTAAAGATAATGGAAATATTGATTACAAACAAACAACGATTGATCAAAATAAATCAACAGAAATTAAAGAAACTAATCTATAAGATCATAGAGATTCTCATCTCTGAAAATAAAGGTCTTAAAAGAAACCATATTCATATACTTAGGGAAAAAAAATCTTCCTTAGAGCTAAGTCTATGTTTTGTAAATGACAAAAAAATCAGGCAAATAAATCTTGAGCATAGGCATAAAGATAAGCCTACAGATGTCTTATCCTTTCCTCAATTATCCATTAACGATGTAATCCTTACTACTACATCTAATGTTCCCTTTCCTCTTGGAGACATAGTAATAAATGTCTATCAAGCACAAAGACAATCTCAAAGATTTAATAGCACTCTGCAAGAAGAACTCTTACGATTATTGATTCATGGACTCCTTCATCTACTCGGCTTTGACCATGAAAAAAACTATTATGCAAGAAAAAAAATGAAAAATATAGAAAATTTTCTCTATGATAAAGTGAAAGGTGAGAATTTCTTGAACTAAAGCTTATTTAAAACCCTGTTTATAGCTTTGTTTTTCTTAGAAGGTTTATAAGGGTTTCCTTTTAAGCCCTTTGAATACTCATAGTACTTTTTAGAGATAAAATCCTTATCTGTAGATTCTTCAATAATCTGCTCATTTTTTTGTAAAGTCTCCTCTAAAATTTCTAAAAAAACCTCAGACTCAATAGGTATTGAGTGTACAGACCACACATACTTTGCCACAAGTTTATCAGATGTAATCACTACCCATTGTCTTTTTGTATCATTTAGCATCCTTTTTATAGCTTCATCGGCAGTCTCTCCAACTCTGGTATATACAATCCTTATACCTCCTCTGAAAGAGCTATTTTCTAAAATATTTCCATGCTTATAAGCATCAAAGACGACTGTTATCTCGTGTTTTTTAATCTTTTTATAGCTTATAAGCTTATCAATAAGTTCTGACCTCGCTTTTTCCATATTTTTATGAAAAATGCCGATTAAGTTATAACCATCAATAATGAGATACAAAGTAGCCACTTAAGGATAAAATACTATCTATTTTTTTCAAAAAAACTCATCGTTTTATCTACTAAATATATATTTAGCAGTTTATTATCAAAAGGAATTTTCCTTTAAAATCGCTAAATCTAACTCTTCATTTTCATTATTGAATAAGGTTAGTTTATTTAAAAGGCAATAAAAATCTTTCAGACCGAGTTTGAGAAGTTATGACCTGAACTTATGCTCTATTACTTGGTCTTAGACTTATCAGACCCCATATTTTATCGTCAATTTCATCAATGTAGTCAGAGATGATATATTTTTTCCCACACGACCTGCAGACTAAGAAGACATTTGTTCAATTAATAGAGAGCCTTATCTCTCCATCACAGACTTTGCATTTCATAACCTCTTCTCACTTCTGCTATGAATAAAAATTAACTCCTTCATCTCTCTTACAGCTCTTTCTATCCCAACTAAAACAGCTCTCGAAATAATACTATGACCTATATATAATCCTCTTAATCCCTTTATTGCAGCAACCTTACTAACATTATAGTATGTTAAACCATGTCCTGCATTTACTTGTAACCCAACTTTTAAGCCTTCTTGAACAGCCCTAATAACCCTATGGAGTTCTTCCAACTGTGCAGTCCCTTTAGCATTTGCATAAAGACCAGTGTGAATCTCTACCATGTCAGCACCTACCTCACTTGATATCTCAATATCTGGTATCTCTGGATTGATAAAAAGACTAACTGGTATACCTGTATCTTTTATCTTTGAAATATAAGTCCTTAAATATCCTTTTTGCCTTATTAAATCCAACCCTCCTTCTGTTGTCAACTCATGCCTTTTTTCAGGGACGAGGGTAATAAGGTCTGGCTTTATATTAAGTGCTATATTTAACATCTCTTCTGTTGCAGCCATCTCGAGGTTTAACTCACAAGGCACTACCTCCCTTAGCAACCTTAAATCTCTATCATTAACGTGTCGCCTGTCTTCCCTTAAATGTAAAGTTATGCCATCCGCACCACCCAAAATAGCCAATGTAGAAGCCATTACAGGATCAGGCTCAAAGGTTTTTCTCGCCTCTCTCAAGGTTGCTACATGATCAACATTAACACCCAATAACATAATAGACACTCCTTATTTAACCATTTATCCTTTCTTTACCTCTGTTAATGCCATAACATCAAGCTTTACAATCAAGTCTCTCGGTTCTTTAAAATTCCTTACTCTTGCGTCAAGCTCTTTTACTACAAGGTAAGGCGTTCTGGTCTCTATAGAATAGATTATATCGCTCAATGCACGTGTATCAGGAACGACTATGTCTAAACTTATATTTATGACCTTGAAATTCCCTAAGTCTTCAGTTTTACCTACCCTCTCACTTGAGATAGTTCCTCCTCTGCTTGTTATTATACCCTTTACCATATCTTGCATAGATGCTGCTGCTAAAGAAAGGGTTTGACCTTCTATGAGTTTGACAGCCTCAGACTTTTTTAGTTCCTTTAGTGACGCTAAAGTTTTCTCTAACTCTGGTTTTTCAGCTATTATTTGGATATATCTCTCAAGAGTTTTCTGTTTTAAAGTTGTTGTCTCCTCTAACACCCTTAACTCCTCTTCAACTGTAAGATAACCATACTGATAAATTACAAGTCCTAATAGTATTACAACTAATGGTATTAAAAATCTAAGGAGTTTACTCTTTTTCATTCTTTTTTCACCTGTTCTTTTGGCTTCTCAATAGCTTCTAACTCCATCTTAATATTAAATCTATCTAAGTTCATCCTTGCGTCCCTAAAGGTAGGGGAGGTAAACTCTACTTTTTGGAAAAAGGTTGAAGATTCTAATTTAGGTAGAAGTTCAGTGGCAGAATGAGCATAACCTTCAACTTCCACAGTTTTCTCAGTAATTCTAACTCTTGTAAACCAAGCATTTTTAGGTGTAATAGATGTAAGCTCCTTTAAAATAGCCAAACTCATGTGCCTGCTATGCTTAAAATCCTTAATAGTTGCCAAATCTTTTTGTAAAGACTCAATCTCCTTTTTAAGAGCTTCAACTTTTTTAACTTCTTCTTTTCTTGCACTAATCTGACGCTCAATTTCTTCAAGTTTTTTCTCTTCAAGATAAAGAGGAGCTACAGCATATACAACCCCAATGCTGATAATAAGAGTAATAAGCACCACTGTCAAAGAAATAGGCTTACGTATAGCCTTTACTTCGCCTCTTGTTAAAAGGTTAAAACCATCTGACTTTGTCCACAAAGTCTCAACCCCTGCACCTAAGGCTGAATAGATGGTTTCATCAACTTTCTTTGAGGATGATATCCCGATATCCATTTCACCTAAAACCTTAAAAGGCATCTCTAGCTTGAGCTTTAATCTTTCTTTAAGAAATGATGTTGTATTTTTAAAAAACAGTATAATTTCTGGTTTGCTATCAATATCTTTATATCGTTCTTTTAACTCCTTAATTGATTCGACAATCTCAGCCAACTTTTGATCCTCATCTTTATTTGCCAAATCAGAGGAGAAAATAGCTAAGGGAGCAGAGTTATAGAAAAAGCCACCGTCAAACCTTTGGGTATCTACCTCTACAAAAATATTTGATTTTGCAGAAGAACTATATCTAATCAAGCTATCTAATGATGATATATTAAAAGTAATCTTACTAACAGAAATACCTTTTTTCATTAATGAATCAATATAAGGACTAACAAACTGTTTTTTTGTAACAGCTAGCAAAATTTTTACCTTACCAGCTGTGTTTGAGATTACCTTAAAGTCATACAGAGAGTCTTCAGGATCAATAGGTGTTATTCTGTCCATCTCGTAAAATATAACATTAGATAAATTCTCTAAGACTGATGAAGGATACTCAATAGTTTTAGTTATAACCCATGATTTAGGGATAGTTAAAGTAACAGAAGGATTTTTAATTCCTAACTCTTTTAGATAAATCTCTATAGAATTTGCCAAAAAATCAGGTTCAGGAGTTTTACCTTCTGTAGGGTATACTCTAAAGTCTAAAACTTTTATCTTTGAGAAAATTTTTAATAGATAGGCTAAAGTAAAATGAGACCCCTCTAAAGAAATACTAAAGCACTTTTGTGGCAAAACTAAATTAGAAAAATCAAAACTTAAAAAGTTTAGTAATGGTATTAAAAACTTCCTTAAACTACCAGTGGTAGTATTTGTTAAAGACACTATTTTTTTTAAAACAGATAATCCTGTCATTCCTTTATACTTACTGGGCTTTTATAATAAAGATACTTTACTTTATTGCCTTCTAAGATCACCGTAGCCTTTATATTAAAAGAAGACCTCTCGTTACCCTTAAAAGCCCTTGAAAGAATAGTAAAAATATTAGAACTTCCATGCTGAGATATAAACTGTTGACTTTCTTGAGGTATTGGTATATTTATAGTTTGGCTTTCAGGTAAGCCTTTTCTTTTTTCAATTATCTCACCTACTAACTCTTCAGTAAAACCAGGGATCGCAAGAAGGACCTCACGAGGTGCAAAACGAATATTGATAGTATCACTATTTGAGTAAACAGTAACAAACTCATAAATGCCTTTTTTTGAATCAGAGCCATATAGAATCTCTTCGGTTATGCCTCTTACTAAAGCAAGCTCCTCAATAGTATCAAATTTCTCATTTTTAGCCCTATAAGGAATAGGTAATGAAAGATAATAATCGCTTTCTGCACCGTTTAACCGTCGTAGGTCGTCAGAGTCTTTCCAGTCAAGAATTGAGTCTACTATCGTCAAAGCTTCTTGTTCAGGCACATTCATATTAATCAAAAGGTTTTTCAATATTATACCAGATAGATCATTTAAACTGTTTATATTTATTTTACCACTCTCTTCAGCTATGCTTATAGTTACATTGCCCCCAAAAATTTCTAAAGAATAGGGGGAAGCATCCACATCCCAATATTTCTTTTCAAGTTGAGCAATTTCCTGGTTTTTAGAAGTATTTCTATAGAATAGCTCAATAATACCTCTTTCAATACCTGCTTGAGCAAGCAATTTTTTATCAAGATTATCTCTAAAACCAATAGTGGCAAAAGTTTCTCTTCTAATATTTGTAGAAAATGACAAAACTATCATCATAAGAATAGTTAAAACCCAAAGCAAAAGCACAAGCACAAAGCCTTTCTGTTTAACAAGCTTAAATTTATTAAAGGAAAACCTCATCTTCTTCTTTCCTTAGACGAGGGAATATTTTGTACTTTCTGTGCAGGACTTAGAAGTATCTGACCTGAAGGTTTATTTTTTAAAAAGATAAATTTGTCAACATAGATCCCCTTAGAAACACTCTGAATTTTAAAAGCTATTTTATCTGGAAAGCTTTTATCCTCTGTCCACTTATCAATCCAATGTCCGACTTCATCAGTGGGATTTTTTTCAAAATATAAGAAAGATATATCATCAAAACCCGCTAATAGTAGAGTCCTCCTAAAATCATCAACTGCTATGGTCCTTTCTGTTAGATATAAAGATTTTTTGCCATCTGGTTCCTCTTCTACTGAGTAAATTGCTAAAATATATCCTCTACTACCTTTCCATAAAGAGTAATTAGTAGTAAACTGGAGTAAATCTTTCTGTCCTAAAAAATAAAATTTTTTTTGTCCGTCATCATCATAAGTAATAGGTGTCAGGGATTCTATTTGAGACTCAACTAAGTTGATAGCAATGCGTAATCTTTCTAAGAAGGTTATCGCTTTTTCAGCTTTTTCAATAGATCTATGACCTAATCTCATAGCTCCAAAGATAATGAGCAGAATAATACTCAACAAAGTTATAGAAATAAGTAACTCAAGGAGGGTAAACCCTTTATCTTTCCTTCTATAGGTAATCATCAGATTTTTTAGGTATCGCTTTTAAAGTCTTCAAAGTGTGATACTTCTCTTTGTTGCCCCACATCCATCTTATAGTAAGCTGTATCTCAAGGAGTCGAAACTGAAGTGTTTCTGTTCTTTCTTTTAAAACTTCATTTATCAAAATGTCAAACCTATACCCTAAGGGAGATGTCTCAGTCCATTGCTTTTCCTCTAAGTCTTCCTGTAGAATCAGTTCTTTTAACTTTGCTTCTGCCACTACTAAACTTTTTACATAATCCTCTGAACGAGAAAGAGATTTTAAATTAGAAGAGAACACTTGAAGTATTACTGTCACAGCTATCCCAAGTATTGACAATGCAACAATAACTTCTATCAAAGTGAAACCTTTTTTTAAATTAATCATTTTACAACCACTGATCCAACAACTGGGTCTAAATATATCCTAACAGCACGCTTATTATCATATACCAAGATATTTCCTCCACTAAGTCCCCCCATTGAGTAAAAGAATATATAATATGTACCCTTAGAAACCTCACCTGAGAAAGGGTCTTCAATCTTGATATTAATATTAATAGGAAAAAATTTTTCTGGAAAATCCTTAATCCCATACTTCCGAGACTCAAAATCAATATAAAAAAACTGATCCTCACCTTTTATCAAAGCTAAATTTTTAGCATATCTAATGTTACTTGATATATCTCTGACAAAGGCGTTAAACTTACTTGGAGGAAAAGTATTAGCAATGAAAACTGTTGAAAGCCCAATTATTAATACGATAAGAAACAAAACAATGATCAACTCTATGAGCATAAAACCCGACTTTGTACTTTTCATAAATCTTTATTTACTAATCTTTTAAATCTATACAGTTCAAAACACTAATTTGATTTAGGCAACACAAAAGAACCATAAAAAACCTAAAAAGGAATATCCGTGATGCTAAAAATAGCCATTAACATAGCAAGGACAATAAAACCAATTACAAGTCCCAAGAAAAGAATCATCACAGGTTCTATAAAACTAATAAACCTTTTTATAGTTAAACGAAGGCTCTTTTCATAAGTAATAGCTACTTTAATTAACATATCTTCAAGTTGCCCTGTTTCTTCACCAACTTTAATCATAGACAGAGCAAGTTCGGGGAATACCTTTGCCTTCATTAACGGCTCAGATAAACCCATTCCTTCCTTAGCACCCTTTGTGACGTTATCAATAGTTGATGATATTACTTGATTATTTATGACTTCCTTTGAGTTGTTAAGAGCCTGAAGGAGAGGCACACCACTTTTAAGTAAAGTACCTAAAGTCCTACAAAATCTGGCAGTCTCAAGTTTAGTTATGATATCCCTAAAAAGTTTTAGTTTAACTAAATCCCATTTATATTTACCAGAAGATGTTTTTAAATACTGTTTGAAAAAAAATATCCCTATAATATGAAAAATTATTAAAAGCCACCAAGAAGATTTAAGTGAGTTACTGAAAGCAAGTAAAATCTGCGTAGGTAATGGCAAAGATGAGCCAAGTTCTGAAAAAATAACAGAAAATTTAGGCAACACGAAAGTAAGAAGAATTATTATAGAAACACTGCCACTAAAAAGAAGAATCACAGGATAAATCATAGAAGAATATATGTGATCTTTTAATTCTTTTGAAGACTCTAAATACTCATTTAGTTTATCAAGAACTATATCTATGACACCTCCAAGTTCTCCAGCTCTGATCATATTTATATAAATCTTAGGGAAAACCCTTGGATGCTTTGTTAGTGCCTCTGAAAAAGAACTTCCTTCCCTAATGGATTTAAGAATATCCTGAATCACGCCTTGCATATATTTATCTTCAGAAATATTGGATAAAATATTAAGGCTTCTATCCAACGGCAGGCCTGCTGAAAGAAGTGCTGATAACTCAGTGGTAAAGGTTAAAAGATCAGCTTTTCTCCCCTTTATAGAGAACTTTATCTTAGTACTGTCTGAAGAAGATACAACTTTAATAGGAATTAACCCTGAATTCCTTAGCTTTTCTATAGCGTTTTTCTCATCTTGAGCCTCAATTAACCCTTCTTTTATACTACCATCTATTGTTGAAGCTTTATAAAAAAAAATAGCCATCCTCTATTACACCAAAATTATCTAATATATGCCTCTGTTACATAAAGCCTCATCATTCTGTGGCTATTAAAATAATAAGCATTTTTACCAATAGCGTTTGCCATTATTTTTATCCAGATATATTTATCGTTATAAAAATTAGGTATAATCACCTTTTCAAGTTTGGAATATAAGTCATCAGCGTCTTTGCGAGGGTCAGCTATTACATCAGGAGAAGGACCAATAGACCAACCTGTATAACCCTCAATGTGTCCTTCTATCCACCATCCATCTAAGACACTAAAGTTTGGTACACCATTATGAGTTGCTTTCATACCGCTTGTACCAGAAGCCTCAAGAGGCCTCATAGGAGTATTAAGCCATAAATCAACGCCTGATATAAGCTTCAGTGCAAGAGCCATATTGTAGTTTTTCAAGTAGGCAATCTTAATTTTGTTTTTTAACTTTTCTTTCATCTCAAAGATATTTTTAATCAACTGCTTACCGCTGTCATCTTTAGGGTGTGCCTTACCTGCATAAATTATCTGAATCCTGCCTTCGCCAATCTGCACTAATCTTTCAGGATCAGAAAAGAGCAAATCAGCTCTTTTGTAAGCGGTAGCTCTTCGTGCAAAACCAATCGTCAAAGTATCATAATTCATCCCAACTTGTGTCTCACGATTAACATAATCTATAAGCTGTCTTTTTGCTTCCATATGCGCTTCCCATAATTCCTCTGGTGGAATACGCCCAACCCTAACAAAAATTTCAGGCTCATTTGCCCACCCTGGTAAATATTTATCGTAAAGCCTTTTAAAGCTATCGCAAGTCCAGGTAAATGAATGAACGCCGTTGGTAATAGCATGTATCTCATATCCTGGAAACATGCTTTTTGAGACCTCTCCATGCTTTTTAGCAACACCGTTAATGTAATTACTTAAATTTATCCCCAAAAGAGTCATATTTAAACTCTCTTTTCCAGCAAACTCCTTGATAACATTTAAAGGAACAATATCAGGCAAAACTTGCTCTACTAATGAATATGGGAATCTGTCATGTCCTGCAGCAACAGGGGTGTGAGTTGTAAAGACGCAAAGGCTTCTTACCTTCTCAATATCCCAAATAAGTCTTTCATCCCAAACACTCTCTATATCCTTTTTAAATTTCCGGAGTAGTTCGAGGGTAAGAAAACTTGAGTGCCCTTCATTCATATGGTATTTTTTAATATCAAAACCAAGTTGATCGAGCATTCTTGTACCGCCGATACCGAGAACTATTTCCTGTTTTAATCTATAAGCTGAGTCACCACCATATAAATAGTAAGTAATCTCTCTGTCTTGGGGATGATTTTCAGGCAAATCTGTATCAAGAAAAAAAATTGGAACCTTACCACCTGTTGCGCTCTCTACAATATACACCCAACATCTTATGAACACTTCTCTACCTTCAATAATCACACTTACCTTTTCATCAATAGGGAACATATACTGTTCAGGGTTCCATTCATCAGGTAGTTCAATCTGTCTACCAAATATATCAATGTCCTGTTTAAAGTATCCCTTTTTAGTAAGTAATGTAACCGCGATCAAGGGTAACCGTAAGTCTGCAGCTGATTTAATAGTGTCACCAGCTAAGATTCCAAGTCCTCCACTGTAGGTAGGTATATCACTTTTGATGCCTATTTCCATAGAAAAATACGCGATCTTCTGTTCTTTTGTGAATGAATCTATGGATATAGCTCTCATAACCCTTATACTCCTTAATAATTAATTATAGAACGACAAGCTAAATAACTTATGATACTATATCAAAATATATATTTTTATTTCTAATGTTTAAATTTTAGATAGCAAATTGATAACATCTATTTTTTTATATAGAGTCAAAAAAGCTTTTATACAAATCTACTGCTTTTTTATAATCATATCCACTAAAATAGTAATAGTATCTAATATAAGTTGTTATGGCTTAGGTAAATTAGTTAATGGTATAATTTTACATGTTTGACCTTGGATTTCAAGAACTTATCGTAATTTTTGTAGTAGCCCTTTTGGTATTTGGACCAAAAAAACTTCCCGAGTTAGCTGTAACACTTGGAAAGGCAATAAGAGATTTACGACAATCTCTGTCAAGCGTAAAAGAACAGATTGACTCCGAGATTCACCAGATAAAAGACCCAATTGAGCTAAAAAATAACATATACAAAGGTCAAGATTTTCTTAAGGAAATTGACAAAGCTGAAGAACAAAAGACGAAAAATAAGGCTGAACAAACAGCGCAATCAGTAAATAAAATAGAAAATAAACACACTGAAGGTGACAAAAAGGTAAATGGAAGATGAAAAACTGCCAATTACTGAACATCTCGGGGAGCTTCGTAGAAGGATTGTCATATCCTTAATAACACTTTTTATAGGTTTTTTGATTTCTTTTAATTTTTCCCAAGAAATTTTTAATATTTTAATATTCCCCCTTAAGTACAACTTAACCTTAAAACTACAGAGCCCCTATCTTGAATTTGTCCCTCAAGACAAACTTGAAGGCACTAAACTGGTTTTTCTTGCACCTGCAGAAGCACTGTGGATGAGTATTAAGATATCCTTGGTTTCAGCTATAATTGTTGGAATACCAATCTTTTTTCATCAAGCTTGGAAATTCATCTCACCAGGATTATTGCCTCATGAAAAAAAATATTTAGTCCCCTTTTTATTTTCATCCATTAGCCTTTTTCTAATAGGTGTTTCTTTCTGTTTCTTTATAGTTTTACCTTTTGCTATTAGTTTTTTGCTTGACTATAGAATAGGTGATGTGTTAGTCCCGATGCTTTCTGTGGGGATGTATATAGACTTCTGCCTAAAATTTATATTAGCCTTTGGAGTAATTTTTGAGCTACCTATAGTAATAGTATTTTTAACCAAGTTAGGGATAGTAACACCTCAATTTTTGGCTAAGAACAGAAAATATGCTATACTTATAGCCTTTATACTTGCAGCTGTTTTAACTCCAACACCAGATGCTTTTAATCAAACATTAATGGCTTTCCCGATCATAGTATTGTATGAAGTAGGAATAGGGATATCAAAAATTTTTAGCAGAAAAAAATCAACTTAACAATAAATAATGATGATAAGTTACTCAGGTAAAAGTTTTCAAGCTATAGCCAAGGATGTAGCAGAAGGGTATATTATGGTGAATCCACTTTTTTTAAAATCTTTTGGTGAGGCAGAATTAAAAAAGATCTTTCAGGCTTTAACAAAACAACAAGTAGAGATAAGAAATGAGCCTTTTCCAACTAATGATATTGCTAAAATTAGGTATCGTAACTTAAGATTACAAAGACTGCATTCGTCATTGACAATAATTAAAAATTATGCTCGTGAAAAAAGAATCCAATTAGTATAATTTAAACATGAAACTATTCATAATGGGATTAGCAAACTCAGGCAAAACAACCATTTTTAACGTTCTAACTGGTAAGAAAATAGAGACTAACCCTTATCCATCAACGGATTATACACCACAATTAGGAACAGTTAAAGTGCCTGATTATAGAATTGACTATTTAGCAGAAATTCTCAAACCTAAAAAAATTACCTATCCCTCCATAGAGTTAGTAGATTTCATGTCTTTTAAACATCAAGATACTACACATAATTTTAAAGTAATTCAACAACTAAAAGACCCCGACGCTATTATTCAAGTTGTCAGAGCCTTTGAAGACCCAAAGATCCCTCATCCTATCGGTGATATCAATCCTATGAGGGATGTTAATATATTTGAATCCGAACTCATGTTTCATGATTTTGAGTTAGTAGATAAAAGGTTAGAAAAAATAAAAGAGGCATCTAAAAAAGGGAAAAAAATTGACGAGCTGCAATACAGACTGCTTAATGAGTGTAAAGAGATTTTAGAGTCTAATATACCTCTTAGAAAGGCTAATTTCAAAGAAGAGGATGAGAAAGCTTTAAGATATCTACAGTTCATAACTAATAGACCTCAGATAGTTGTACTAAACATCTATGAAAAAGATATTAACACAGAAAAAATCAGTATACTTCAAAATGAAGTCGAAAAATATTACACCCAAAAAGGATCTCCAGAAAAAATTAAGGTTTTAAGCCTATGTGCTAATATAGAGATGGAAATCTCCCATCTTAATCCTGAAGACTCAAAGGCTTTTTTAGAAGACTTTGGGCTACAAGAGCCAGCATCAAAAAAATTAATCAGAGCCAGCTATGAGATCTTGGAGCTAATATCATTTATTACTATTGACAATGAACTTAAAGCCTGGCCAATAAAAAAGGGTACAAATGCTCTTAGAGCAGCATCAAAGGTTCACACTGATATAGCAAAAGGTTTCATAAGAGCAGAGATTATAAATTACCAAGATTTTCTAAAATATGGTAGCATAAGTGCAGCAAAAGAGAAAGGTTTAGTTAGACTTGAAGGCAAATCGTATGAAATACAAGATGGAGATATAATCTATTTTAGATTTAATATATAATTTTTTAAAATATATCATTATAATTTTATCTCATTAATTGAAAGATATAAATTAACATCTAAAGAGGGATTCTTTGATTAGAATTTTAATTGAAGACTTAAAACCAGGTATGAAGCTCGCTCAGTCAATAGAAAATGAAAATGGGGTAGTGTTAATTCCTGAAGGTACTCAACTAACATCATCACATATAGACAGATTAATCAAAATGGGAATTATATCAGTTTTAATAGAAGGAAAAAAACCTCCTAAAAAGACCAAGGAAGAGCTTTTAACAGAGGTTGAGAGAAGGTTTAAAAAAACAGAACATGAACAGTTTGTAGCTATGCTCAAAACAGTCTTAATAGAACATATCGATAGTTTATATGAAAGAAATGAAACCTGATATAAATAAAATACAGTCTGAGATTATAAGGATAGAGACTATACCTACTATACCCGATACCTTCAAAAAGATACTTAGTGTATTAGAAAACCCTAAGGCGTCCTTATCAGAAATTGGAAAATTTATATTGAACGATCCAGTTTTAACTTCAAGGGTTTTAAAGATGGTTAACTCACCAGTGTATGGATTTCCTGGTAGAATCATCTCCATAAACCAAGCTTTGTTATTATTAGGTTTAAATGTAGTTAGGGGATTACTTTTAGGGGTTTCAGTCTTTGAAGCAATGCAAAAATCCATGAAAGGACTTTGGGAGCACTCCATTGGTAATGCCATTACATCCCGCATAGTAGCAGAAAAACTTAATCTAAAAGATACAGAGGAGATATCTATAGCAGGCCTTTTACATGACATTGGAAAAGTAATCCTAATCTTAAAATTTCCCGAACAATACCAAGAAGTCTTCAATAAAGTAGAAAAAGAAGAATTGTTCATTTATGAGGCTGAAGAACGAGTCTTTGGCATTACCCACGCAGATGCTGGTGCATGGATAGCTAAAAAATGGAATTTCCCAGCAAATTTAGTAGAAGTAATACAGTACCATCATAACCCTATTTTAGCAAAGAATAACTCTTTTTTTACTTCAATAATTACCTTTTCCGATATCCTCATTAGAGCTAAAGGTATCGGTAACGCAGGAGACAGTTTTGTACCAAATTTAGAAGCGATTATTTGGGAGAAGTTCAACCTTGGCGAAAAAGATTTACTTGAGATTTTTAAAAAAATGGAAGACTTAATTTACGAGACAGAAGGTCTTTTCATTTAGTTTATGAATACTATTGTCATAATAACAAATAATTCAGCTATAATCAAACTACTTCAGGACCAACTTTTAAACAAACACAATTTAATAATCTTTAGCAATATCTTCTCCGCCCTTGACTCTATTTATAACTCCAACCCCGAGATGATAATAGCAGACCTCTGTAACGATGATTCCATTCTAATAACCATTCTCAATGACTTAAAAAGTGATTATATTTTTGGACAAATTTCTCTAATAGGCATTTTGCCTGATGATTTCTTAATAAATTCTTGGGAAAACTTGATAATTGATGATTATATTCGGGTTGGGACTTTAGAAAAAGAAATCAATCTAAGGATTGAACTAAACTTTTTAAGAACAAAAAGAATTGTTGAAGTTAATCCTTTAACAGGGCTACCAGGGAATATCTCTATCACTAACCAAATTAAAAAAAAGATAGAAACTAACGAAATCTTCGCCATAGCTTATGCTGATTTAGACTTTTTTAAGCCCTTCAATGACAAATACGGCTTTAGTCGGGGAGATGAAGTGATAAGAATGTTAGGTAGGCTTATATACAACAAAGTTAGAGAACACCAACCTCACGGATCATTTGTAGGGCACATCGGTGGGGATGACTTCATTTACATTATGGATATCGATTTAATAGAGGAAACCTCAAAAAATATAATTGAAAACTATGACAAAATAATCCCTGCTTTTTACGATCCCGCTGATACAGAAAAAGGCTATATTGAATCTACTAACCGTCAAGGAAACTCAGAGATCTTTCCTATCATGTCTCTATCAATAGGCATAACTCATAACAGGTACAAGAAGTTTCTTCACTATGGTGAAGTTGCAGAAAAGTTAGCAGAAATTAAAAGCTACGCTAAATCAATCAAAGGTAGTTATTGTATTGTTGATAGAAGGCAGTTTTAAAAAGATTATCATAATATGTTAAAATATTAAACTTTACAAATTAAGGAGTTTATTCTTTATGAAGATTATTTTAGCTTTAATATGCACTATCTTAATATTCACTTCTTGCAGTAAAGACTCAAAAAGCGGTTATGTAGCAAAAATAGACGGCGTCGTAATCACTAAGGAGGATGTAAACGAGCAGATGAAAATGCTTCCTGATATGGCAAAGCAGTTTTTTGAAGGACCTGATGGATACTCAAGATTTGTTGATGAACTTGTAAAAAAAGAGCTCCTATATCTTGAAGCTGTAAAAAGAGGAATGGATAAAGACAAAGAATTTCAAAAAAAACTTGAAGAGTTTAAAAAGATTACCCTTATAAACAACTTGCTTGATAAAGAATTAGAGATAACCCCTACCGTAACTGATGAAGACATTAAAAACTATTATGAGAAAAATAAAGAGGACTTTATAATTAATAAACAGTTAAGAGTAAGCCATATATTCGTAAAAAACCAAGAAGATTTAAATCGTGTTAAAGAGCGGTTAGATAAAGGTGAAGATTTTGCAAAAGTTGCCTCTGAGATGTCAGCTGATAAAGCATCAGGTAAGGCTGGTGGAGATATTGGTTTTTTAAAAAAAGGAGAGCTTTCCCCTGAAATAGAAAGGATTATATTTACCTTAAAAAAGGGACAGGTAAGTTCACCTATCAAAGTAAATGATGGTTACAGGTTAATAAAAGTTACCGATATCAAAGGGACACAGTTAGAGTTTGAAAAAGTAAAAGGACTTATAAATCAAAGGCTTATTGCTGAAAAACAGAAAGAAAGCTTTGATAATTTTATAGAGAAGACAAAAAAGAATTACAAGATAGATATTAATAAAGATGAGATAGCAAAACTAAACCTTCAAGGTGCACAGCCTAAGTCTCAATAAGCTTAGTAAAGAAACTATTTACCAATACAAAACTCATTAAAGATACTGTCTAAAATATCATTAGTAGTTACTGAGCCTGTTAACTCTGAAAGAGCATTTAAAGCATCCCAAATAAGAGTAGCTACTATCTCATTTGAAGGTGGTCTATTTACTAATTCTACAGCCTCACGCAAAGATAATATAGCTTTATCTATTGAGTTTTTTTGCCTTAAATTGCATATTATATAACCATTCATAGCATCAATATCAATGCTGTTGGTACAAAGTAAATAAATTTTGTCCTTTAATTCTTCTATGCCTATCCCTTTTAACACAGAAGCCTCAAGGATATTTTGGCAATCAACCCTTAAGTCCTCTATATTGAAAGATTCGCTTAATATATCAATCTTATTAATCATAATAATCAGGTTTTTATCTGATAGTTTCCCTATTATTTTTTTATCAATTTCCTCAATAGGTTTACTACAGTCTAATAAAGCAATTATAAGATCTGCATCCTCTATGGCTTTAAGTGTTCTCTTTATCCCTTCCCTTTCAATTAAATCCTCAGAATCCCTTATGCCTGCAGTATCTATTATCTTTACTGGTAAACCTTTAATATTAAGATAGTCCTCTATAATATCCCTTGTAGTTCCGGGATACTCTGTTACTATTGCTCTATCCTTTTGTAACAAGCAGTTCAATAGCGAAGACTTTCCTACATTTGGTTTACCAACTATAGCAACTTTAACTCCCTCTCTGAAATATCTACCACTGTAGTAAGTATTTGATAACTTTTGAAGTGAATCAACAGAAAACTTAAGTTCGCTCAAAATTTCTTCATTGCCAATAAAATCAATATCTTCATCAGGGAAATTTATAGAAGCCTCAATTTTTGCACAAAGAAGCTTCAACCTCTCGATAACCCCCCTCAACTCCCCTGAGAGTATTCCTTGCAATTGATTTAAAGCCACCTTTTCAGAAAGAGCTGTTTTTGCTCTTATTAAATCAATAACAGCCTCAGCCTGTAAAAGGTCTATTCTTCCATTTAAAAAAGCTCGTTTAGTAAACTCACCAGGTTCAGCCAACCTCGCACCTAATTTAAGCAAAAGATCCAATGTATTAGTTAGAGGTATAATCCCTCCATGACAATTTATCTCTACTACATCTTGTTTAGTATAAGTGTTGGGAGCTCTCATTACGGTAAATAAAGCTTCATCGATCCTCTGCTGAGTTTCTTTGTTTACTACAAAACCGTATACAACAGTGTGAGAGGGCATATCAAAAAGACTTTTGCCTTTTGGTGAAAGAAAAACCTTATCAGATAAAGGTATGGCATCCTTGCCTGACAATCTTACTATACCAATAGCACTCTCTCCAATAGCAGTAGAGATAGCTACAATTGTGTCGTCAATGTTAAATGACAAGGTCATCTTAGGAGAAATAAATACTTATGAATATAAACAAGCATATTAAAAAAACTTGGTATTTTAAGACTTAATAATTATTTTAAATCAACTTATTGAGCTAAAAGGTTTATTTTTTGTATTATATCATTAAATTAATGTTTTTAGCTTATCATGGAGACAATAGAAAAATTAAAGATTTTGTCTCAAGACTCCCAGTATGACCTTGCCTGTGCTTGTGGAACCACTAAAGAAGACCGTCGCAGAAGAGGTCTTGATGGCAAATGGCTTTATCCTGTTACACTTCCCCAAGGTGGTTATTCTATATTACTGAAGACCTTACTCTCTAATCACTGTCTGAGTGACTGTAAATACTGCCCTCTTAGAGCAGAAAACAATATTATCAGGTGCTCCCTCCAGCCTGAAGAGTTAGCAAAAATATTCATAGAATATGTAATAAAAAATAAAGTCGCAGGCATCTTTTTAAGCTCTGGCGTTATAGGAAGTGCAGACAATACAATGGATAAAATTAATTCCACCGCAAAGATAATAAGAGAAAAATATAAGTATAAAGGCTATATACATTTAAAAATTATCCCAGGTGCCAGTGATGCTGCAATAGAGGAGTCACTTTCCTTAGCCAATACAGTATCTTTAAACATAGAAACCCCTGGGCAAAATAGACTTAAGAAACTAAGCTTAAATAAAAATTACTTAAACGATATAATTAGACCATTAAAACTAATATCTAAGCTTATAGAAGAAAAATTTGCTCATAAAAAAGTTAAGTGTACAACTCAGTTCATAGTTGGAGCATCAGATGAAACAGACTCTGAGATCATCAACTACACCTTTAATTTATATAATAAATTAAGGTTACAAAGAGTCTATTTTTCAGCTTACCAAAAAGGTTTAGGTGACTCATCAATACCAGCAGAACAAAAAGACATTAACCCTCATGCTTTACTTAATCGGGAACATCGTTTATATCAAGTAGACTTTCTTATTCGCAAGTATAATTTTAAGTTTCAAGATATAATATTTGAAAGTAATGGTAATTTATCACTTGATAAAGATCCAAAGTTAACATGGGCTGAACAACATCCTGAATTTTTTCCTGTTAACATCAACAAAGCTGATAAATGGACTCTTTTAAGAATACCAGGCATAGGACCAAAAACAGCTGAGTTAATCCTCAAAAATAGACGATATAGAAACTTTTCATGTTACGAAGAGTTAGGATTAAATAGAAACAATACTGAAAAAATAAAGAAATTTGTGATATTTAGCTAAAACAAAATGAGTCTACAAAAACCTACACTTAGCCATCCAGTTATTATATATAGTTTCTTGATGATAGGCATCACATCAGCAATAGCTTTTAGGGTCATCACAATCCTCCAAAATTTTAACCCTGTTTGGGTTAGACCTGCCTGGTATACAGGGGTAATAGGATATATGTTATTTTTTCTATATAGATATTACATCTCAATAAAGAGAAAAAAAGCCGTAGAAAAATATAATTTGATCAAGAAAGTTCAAACAAACGCCTGTCTGACTGATGAAGATAGGCAAGTGGTAATTTATCTTTTAAATTCAATACATAAATCACCTGAAAATATTAACTATCTAATAATATTTATCTTATCATGCATAGCTATTGCAGTAGATTTATACTTAACCTTCTAATTTTAAATAGAAAGATTAAAATTGCAGTTGTCAATCTGTTATACTTGTAAGATATTTTTTAAAAATCATAATTAACAGGAGCCTTTATGACAAAAAACGAATTAACTCTTCTAAATGAAAAAGCTTACTATGAAAGTATATGTGAGATCAAAGAAAAACGACCCTATCCTCCTTGTAGAGCTGCATGTCCCGTTCACACTGATATCCAAGCTTACATTGGTTTAATAGCTAAGGGTAAATATAACGAAGCTTTTGATGTAATAACCGCTCCAAACCCTCTTGCATCAGCATGCTCTATGATATGTCATCATCCTTGTGAACAAGCCTGTAGACGCTGTGCTATTGATGAACCTCTGGCTGTAAGAAATTTAAAAAGGTTTGCTATTGAACAATCACTTGAGTACAGAAAAACAAAAAGAAAACCTGTTACCAAAACTATGAACAAAAGTATCGCTATCATAGGTGGTGGTCCTTCTGGATTAACAGCGGCTAATGATCTTGTCTCAGCTGGGTATAATGTTACAATTTATGAAAAACATCCTGTATTAGGAGGTATGTTAGCATCCGCCATACCACCATATAGGCTTCCAAGAGAGTTATTAAAAGAGGACATAGAAGATGTTATTTCAAAAAGTGTAGAAGTAAAGACTAACTGTGAAGTAGGTAAAACAATTACCTTAAATGAGATAATCTCAAAACATGATGCAACATTAATAGCTATAGGGTTATCAGATAGTCGCTCATTAAACATTCCGGGCATCGAGGGAGAAGGGGTTTTATTAGCAATTCCTTTTTTAACAGAAATAGCATTTGGCGGTAAACCAAAAATAGGCAATAATGTATTAGTAATCGGTGGTGGCAATGTTGCAGTAGATGTCGCTCGTTCAGCAAGAAGACTTGGCGTAAAAAATGTCTCTATGGTCTGTCTTGAAAGTGCAGAAGAGATGCCCGCATGGAAATGGGAAATTGACGAAGCCTTAGAAGAAGGAATAACGATATTTAACAGATTTGGACCAAAAGCTGTGAAAAGGAAAGATGGTAAAGTTGAAGGACTTGAAGTTGTAAAAGTAAAATCTGTCTTTGATGAAATGGGAAGATTTAACCCTACCTTTTATGAGGATCAGTTATCTTCTATAGAAGCTGATACAATTATAATAACTATCGGACAGATGGCAAACCTATCTTTATTGAAAGATTCTCCTTTAAAAACTGATGAAAGAGGTAGGATTCAGTGGGATCCAGATACCCAAATGACAAATGTAAAAGGAGTCTTTGTAGCTGGTGAAGTTGTAACTGGTCCTGGTTCCGCTATAGCTGCTGTAGCCAACGGACACAGATCAGCCCTTGCTATCCACTTATATCTTAAAGGGGAAGAAATAAAGGGCAAACTACCAAGCCAAGAAAGAGAAAAACTACCTCCGTTACCTGTATGTGTAGTTGAGAAAATTGATCCTCAACCGCGTCAACAGATAAAACACTTACCTCCAGAGGTAAGATGTGACACCTTTACGCACTTTGAGATAGGGTATGATGAAGAGCATGCTTTAAAAGAAGCTTCAAGATGCCGTGGCTGTGGTGGTGGTGCTTATGTAAATATTAATCGTTGTATGGGATGCCTAACTTGCCAAAGACTTTGTCCGTACGGTGCTCCAGTGGTATCTTCTTACTCTTTTATAAGACCTGAATACTGTCAAGCCTGTGGATTATGCGCGCCTGCCTGCCCTGGTCGAGCTATTAAAATGTTAAGCTATGATATCTACGAGTTTCAAAAGTTTATGCCTCAGTTAGCAAAACAGATCAATAAAAACAGAAAAGAGCCTTTCGTGATAGGCTTCCTCTGTACACATCATGTAGGAGTAATCGGATTTGATCTTCCAGAGAATATCTTCAAAATACCACTACACTGTATAAGCCGTATTGATACCCTTGATATTTTAAGTGCCTTTGAAAATGGTGCTGATGGTGTTTTAGTTCTTCACTGTGAAGATGGCACTTGCAAATATAAAGGCATAAAAGAAAGGGTAATATTAAGAATCCAAAACGCATGCAAGATGTTAGAAAGTCTTAAAATTGACAAAGGCAGACTCACAATGTTAACAATGAAAACTACCGAAGATGAACATTACAAAAAAGCCTGCTTGAACTTTTTATCTCAAATAAAAGAATTAGGCTTAA
Organism: Thermodesulfovibrionales bacterium; assembly: GCA_026415415.1. Classification (GTDB taxonomy): domain Bacteria; phylum Nitrospirota; class Thermodesulfovibrionia; order Thermodesulfovibrionales; family Dissulfurispiraceae; genus DYHD01. The sequence goes on from JAOAHE010000002.1 coordinate 38,540, forward strand.
GACTATAGAAAAATTCCAAGCCAATCTTCCAAAAAAAAGAGAAAGGATCAAATAAATCCTTTCTCTTTTAAACTTAGTAAAAGTTATCTTTTATCCCTCAACTATACCTCTTTCCTGCCATAAAAACCAATTTCCTGTATCGGCAAGATAGTTGTAAGTATTAGAGAATATGGCGTAATGCTTTTCTTCTTCAGCTATTAACCTTTCAAAGAGCTCTTTTTCTTTATCTATTTTGCTATCAGATAAAAGATTTTTATAAAACTCAATTCCTTCCTTTTCCATATCCATAGCTATCTTAAAAGCTTCCATCTCGTCATTTGTTGCTACTACCCTTTTCATCATACTACTTTTCATACTCTCAAAAACAGTCTTCACATTTTCAATAGGATTCACATCTGCTATGTGAATATCAAGGTCTTTTAAGATAGCATCCAAATATTTTAAATGTCTTTTTTCATCTTCTACGATAGTAAGAAACATTTTCTTTCCCACAGGATTTGAAGTCTTATCTGCTGCCTCAGTATAAAACTTTATAGCATCAGTTTCCATTCTTACAGCGATTTCTATGGAATTCATGATTATTACATCCTCCTTAGCATTGAGATTTTATAATAAAAAAACTGATAGATATATAATACAACATTTTCATTTTCTTAATAAACTAAATAAGACTTAACAAAAAAGTCAAAATTAGAGATACTTTTAATAAATCAAAAAGATAAATCCAAATAAAAGATTAAGTTAGCACATACTCTTAAATTTATTTTAAAATACCATCTGTTAATAATATTAATTTTTTGCCACTTTGGATAATAATCCTAAGTTCTAATAAAATTCCGTTTTCAGGATTACAAAAAAGATAATAATCACAAAATTAGATATTCCCTTAATTATCTAATTTTAGCTAAAAAGACAAACGCCATTGAAATTATATATCTTGTTTTTGTTAATATTAAAAAATGAATATAACCACTAATTTCAGAAAAATATTAAAAATATTGTTTAAATATGATGATGAGGCACGATTAAATCTTTTTGAACTGTTCCCTTCTTTAAAACGATTCTTTCTAAACAGAAAAAATCTCCTTTATGTAAGGTCTTTCGGAGACATTATCTTTACTCTCCTTATAATCTTTGGCATATTTGGGCCACAAGAGGCTGACAAAAATATAGTGCTTTTTATCTCGTGGGGAGTATGGTGGACAAGTATTGTATTAAGTTGGTTTTTTGCTGGAAGGCTTTGGTGTGGCTTTTGCCCTTTCCCTGGTGTAGGAAGAATATTCCAACACTTAGGACTAACTCTTAATCTTGATATACCTCCCTTCTTAAGAAGATATTGTCCATACATATCGGTAGTGCTTTTAGCTATCATAATTTACATAGAAGCAGTTACTGATATGAAAAACTGGCCAGCAGGAACAGGTTACTTACTGCTTAGCATCCTACTTGGAGCAACCATTTCAGGTATCCTATTCAAAGGGCAAGCGTGGTGTAGACATATGTGTCCTATGGGAAAGATAATAGGTTCAGCATCTACTCTCTCTATTTCCGAATTTAGACCTGATAGAACAATTTGTAAAAGTTGTAAATCCTTTTCCTGTAAAAAAGGCAAAGACGGCATCCCCGGTTGCCCAGTCTATCTTGGTGCATATAATGTAAGAAATAATCTTGATTGCTTAGTGTGTGGTAGATGTATAGGTCTATGTGAGTCAAATTCTCCAAGAATTAACTTACGAAATCCCTTTGTTGAGTTAATTATCAATAAAGGACGACATCTTACTTGTGCTTACATAATTCCTTTTTTAATGGGGTCTCAGATTGCACGCTTTATCCAACATCAAAACTACTACGGATTACTTCAGACTTTATTCTATGGCTCTAACCTTCTTACTTTTTCTGTACTTCTTGCATCAGGCTTTTTTCTATTTATTCTAATAAGCCGAGTTGGATCAAAACTTTTTGGCCTAACAGAAGATGAGGTATTTGGACGCTTCTCACCAATGATTCCAGTTTTAGTGCCCCTTGCCTTTACTGGAGAGCTCGTCTACAGGCTTGAGTATTTTCTTTCCCATTTAGGAGATTTTCTTCCAACCCTTGGCAGACAGTTTGGGTTTTCTTTTGACCATCTTACTTTCTTGATAGATGAAAACATAATTCATTTAATATGCATTGCCATTCTTTGTATAGGAGGATTCGCTGGAAGCTATGTCATCTATCTATTCAATAAAGGAGACTTTCAGGGTATAATAAAAAAGACAAATTACATTATATTGCATCTGCTCATATTCTCCATTTTAGCCGCTTATATAATTACCTTTTCATACTAATTAAATCTAAATTAAAGTTTTTTTTGAAAAAATCCGATAATAAAAAAGAAAATATTTTAGACATTTAACCTCTCTTTTATATTAGATAAATTAATTAAAAATTATAAAAAAAAAATGGAAAAAATAGATTTTTATTTAATTACAGAAATTAATATCAGAGCAAGTACTATTTCAATACTAATGTTTTATATCTAAAAAACTTAGTGATTAAGTCATATTTATACCAATAAACTTAAAAGGGGGAGTTTATATGAGATGGTTTAGAAACCTAAAGGTAAGAAACAAGCTTTTAGCTATCTTTGCTATTATTCTGTTTTTAAGTTTGGGAACATCCTTAATTAATTATATTGAGTTTAAACAAGTCAAGGATAATCTTCGTTTAATCGTTGAAGATCGCTATGTGAAGGTTAATAAGCTTAATGAGATAAAAGGTGATATTCTAACAATTGCAGAGATCTTAAGGAATATACTTCTTATTGATGATCAGAAACAAATTGACTCATATATAAGTAAAGTGAGAGAAGTCCAAGCAGCAGTCGGCGACAAACTAAAATATCTTGAAGGGGTTATTAGAAGTGAAGAAGGTAAAAAATTATTTTCTGAACTTAAAACAGCCAGAGAAGAATACATAAAAGAACGGGAAAAACAGTTTAGCCTCTTAAAAGAAGGAAAAAAGAAGGAGGCTAAGGAATCATTGCTTGGAGGCGTTGCAAATGCGCAGAATAAATATCTTAATACTGTAGAGAAAAACATACAATTTCAAGAAAAGATGATGGATAAAACAGTTAAAGAGGCAGATTCAGATTACAGGCAAAGCATTATTATCATGATTATCTCAAGCATAATTTCTTTTATCATTCTCGCTTTCTCAACTATAATTCTTACAAAAAGCATCTCTAATCCTCTCACAAAATGTACCTCTGTGGCTGAAAGCATATCAGAAGGAGACCTAACAAAGAAGCTTGAAGTTGATCAAAACCGTATCTCCAAAGATGAAGTTGGAAAATTAACGCTCGCTACAAGCATAATGTCAGAAAAGATCAAAGGTATGTTATCAGAGTTAAAAATAACCGCTGACACCTTAGCTTCAGCCTCACAACAGTTAAGTGCTTCTTCAGAGCAGATGTCAAGAGGAGTGGCTGAGCAATCAGGCAGAGCCTCCCAGATAGCTACATCTTCAACAGAGATGTCGCAAACGGTAATTGACATAGCAAAGAATGCTTCAAGTATTGCTGCTTCAGCAGTTGATACAGCAAAAATAGCTAAATCAGGACAAGAAATAGTTGATAAAGCAGTATCAGAGGTAAAGGCTATAGCCCAGACAGTAAGTGAGTCAGCTGGTCTTATGACATCCTTAGGTGAAAAATCTAAACAGATAGGTGATATAGTTAATGTCATTAAAGATATAGCCGACCAGACTAACCTTCTTGCCCTTAATGCTGCCATTGAAGCAGCAAGAGCAGGTGAACAAGGAAGAGGTTTTGCCGTAGTAGCTGATGAAGTAAGAAAACTCGCAGAGAAAACATCTAAGGCAACATCTGAGATTGCAACTATGATCAGTGCTATACAGAATGAAGTTCAGAAAGCTGTTAACTCAATGAATGAGGGGACAAAAAGAGTTGAAATTGGAGTTGAGTACTCAAGCAATGCAGGGAAAGCCTTGAATGATATAGTAAAAAGTGTTGACAACCTCCAATCAATGGTTCAGCAGATTGCTTCAGCTACTGAAGAGATGTCGTCAGTGTCTGAGCAGATTAGCAACGATATTGAAACAATAGCTAATGTATCTAAGGAAACATCCACTGCTTCAGAACAAATCGCTCAATCATCCTCAGACTTAGCAAGGCTTGCTACAAAACTTACAGACTTAGTAAGACAGTTTAAGACTTAATGATATATTGAGCATTTTGCTTAAAAACACCCCCCACCCGGAAAGAATTCACTTTCCGGGTCTTTGTAAAATTAGAAAAAAACTTATTCTACTACTTTGTTGATTGATTAATAATTTTTTGGCTATTTATTTCATTTAAGTAAAAAATAAACAGAAAAAAGTTAAAAAATGTTATATTTATATAAAAGTTATAATTTTAAAGATAAAAAAAACCCCTCTTAAGGAGTATTTATCTGATAATGAGATATTTTGAGTTAACTAAATTGAATTATAAAATCAAAATTTTGCTTCTTTTTTTATTACTTTTGATATTATTATCCTGTATTCCTTTAAAATCACTTAAAACTGAAGAGATAAGCTCACATGCAATCTCTGGAGCTTTCGATGTAATCCTTTATGGTGCAAGATATAGTGGAGATTTAGAGAATATCGCTATCCTTGACATAATTAATGACCAATACAGTTTTGATATAATAGCCCCTTCTTTTGATTACAAGATAAGAAAAAATATACCAGCAGATCAAGCAATAAAGATGGCAGAAAGCTTTGTAGCTTCCTACGGATCTTTTAAATATGCTCAAATTAGTCAGATAAAGCTTCCTAATGGGTTAATTGTAGGGTATGAGGTCAGACCCCTTTATTCAGCCTCTGAATTTGGTTTTTTTGATGTCTTAGAGATAGATTATTGGTTAGATAATACCACAATAAAAGTAAAAATTGATTTAGTGCCAGAGGTAAAAAAACGACTCTTTATTGATGAAGACTTTCAAAGCAACTCTCAATAACAATTAATACTGTCTTAAAAATAGATTTTAACCTTAATATCTCAAATCACACCTTAAGATATTTCCACCGACAGAAAACATCCTTTATAAAAAAAGAGTGTATAATTAATATAGGAAATTTAGAAAGATATAATTTAATAAAGATTTCTGCTACCTCTCTCAATCTTAGAACACTTTAGTAACAACACTTATTCTACTTTCGATTAGGAGATTTTAAGAAAATCAGGGTTAAATTGAAGTAACCTCAATTAAAAAAAAAGCCATAGCCAGACAAAGGGGTTTAGCTTATGAAATATTTTACCGAAAAGGTAATCTTATTAATCGACCCCGAAAAAAGTAATTTCAGTTATAGGCTATTGTACTGCCTCCCCAATCACAACTTAATAATGGAAAGCGATTTAAGAAAGGGATTAGAATTTTTTATAAAACATTTCTTTGAGATCTCCCTTGTAATATTATCTCATTCAGAGACTTTTTGTTGCTATGATTTTTTACGTTATCTTAGATTAGTAGAGCCATCAATACCTATTCTTATTGTATCAGACCATAGTTCTGAGGAATTTGTTGCTACTATTTTCAGATTGGGGGCAAAAGATTATGTTAAACGATCGCAACCCTTAAGTGAAATAAAGTCTACAATAGCAAATATCCTTGAGCCTAAAATAGAAATCCTTGATACTCAGTCTTGTACTCTTAATTCTATTTTTAAAGCCTTGGAGTTTATTCATAATAATTTTTACAAAAATGTCCGCCTTAGTATGGCTGCTAAAGAAGCAGGGATGTGTATCTCAAAATTTCAGAAAGTTTTTAAAGAAATTACTGGTTCTAATTTTTCTTGCTATATTAACAAACTCAGAATTGCAAAATCAGTAGAGATGCTTAAAAAAACTAACTATACCATCAATCATATAGCTTTGTCATGTGGCTATATCAATCAGTCTCATTTCAATAGAACATTTAAAAAGTTTATGAAAACCTCACCAAAAAAGTTCAAAAAACTACTTAAATCTGGTTAGATCAATGTTAGTGACTTGACCCCTTTAAAGATCTAAGGCAATAAGACATAAAAAATAGTCACTTTTTAAGAATTGAGGTAGAAGAAGAAATGGTTTATGCGTCATTTTTTTTGATTTGACACAAAATTACCTCTTTTAGTTTATCTTAGTGATTACTTTATCCTAAGAGATTTTGTAATAAAGAAAGGAGCTGTTTTAAAACTATTAAAATAGCCCCTTTAATTCTAATAATTTAATTAATTAAGCCGCTTTTTTAAGCTCAAACCCCAACGCCCTCTTAGGACATGAAATAACACAACTTGAGCATTTAATACAATCATTTTCAGAAACAACACCCGTCCCTTTATAAATATACGGCTTAAGTTGCATTGGACAAACCTTAGAACAAACTTTACAACTATTACAAGTATCATTAATAACCAATGGATATTTCCCACGAGACAGTATATTACCAAAAGTTCCCATAGGACATATGTGACACCAGATTCGTTCTTGGTATATTAAACCAAGCACAACACCAACTGTTGTAGTAATGGTAAGAACCTTAACTAATGCTAAACCTATCGCTTCCAAATCTCCCCAATGGATATAAACTTGAAGACCTATTACGCTTAAGAGTAAACATATAACCAAAGCTCTAATTAATGGTTTTTTAAAGAAAGTGGGGATCTCCTTTCTCTTACTAAATTTCTTTATAAATAGATCATAAAAACTCCCCCTCGGACACATCCAATCACACCAAGCTCTTCCTTTATATAGTGCTACACCTATAGCTCCCAACATACAACCAAGGAGCAAAAAACCTATAAGAGGGTAAAACCAACCACCTAAAATAACCAAGGGTAACCCAAGGAAAGTCAATGCTTGTAATTTATTCCTTCTTTTCTTAAAATTTACGATCATATTAATTTCCTTCTGCTTCTTTTTTCCTCTTCATAAATTCTTTGTAAGCCTCAAGGCCACATTTGCCTGTTTGCTTTTGGTATTCCGTGCATTCCTTAAGAGATTCTATGTCGCTCCTAAAGGTTTTTTCATCCATTAACATATCCTTAAGGAACTTTATTAAAAAAAGTTTGTTTTTATCAATATAAGGATTAATCTTATAAAAAACCAACTTTCCCTCCCTTCTTGCATCAAGAAAACCTGTTCTATGCAGCAGCGATAAATTCTTTGATAAAAGAGACTGAGAAACACCAAGTAAAGCCATTAGCTGGCATACACATAGTTCCTTCTCATCAACCAAAAGTAATATCCTTAGCCGAGTTTTATCAGCTATTAATTTGAGATTATCAACCATTTCATTCATATGAACATATTACCATATTATCATATAATTATGTCAAGTTTCTATCTGAAAAAAAATATTAATTAAATTATTGCATTTGCACTGCTATTTTACTTATTTATGGAGAGACTTAATTTGATTATTAATAGATAGGTGCTAAATTTAATGTAGTCAATGTTGAGACTATTTTTTAAGTATGTCCCAAGTATCTTCTTTAGTCTCTATTATTTTCATCCCTTCTCTTTAAAATTAAAATCTTATTTCAAGGACTAAATCTTCATTTCTTTTAAAAAGGACTTAAATATAGCTAGAAATATCTAAACTAATGCTGAATTAAAGTTTCTAAAGATCAATAGTTTAGCAATCACTAAGGTGGATAATCAAAGTTAAAATACCATTACTCTGAATAAAGAAGTCTTTCAATACCTCATCTGACAAACACCTCAACTATGATACCACCACCTACTACCAAATCACCCTGATAAAAAACAGCACTTTGACCTAAAGCTGGTGCCCACTGAGGTTGATCAAAAATAACTTTTACAGTATCTGCATTTAAGATCTCAACCGTAGCAGGCTCATCTTTCATCATAGATCTGATTTTTACAGTCGCCCGAAAGCTACCTTCTTGTTTGATAAGCCAGTTTAATGAGGCAACTATAAACTCCCTCTGTAATGCATAGTCTTTTCCCCCAACATAAAGGGCATTAGAAAATGAGTCTAATTTAATAACATACTTAGGCACCCCACTAGCTATCCCCAGCCTTTTTCTCTGCCCTATTGTATAAAGATGTAATCCTTTGTGGTATCCCAAAATCTTGGAAGTTTCAATATCAATTATAGGTCCAACTTTAGGCTCTATTAAGTCAGCTAAAAAATTAATGTATTTACTATTATTTATAAAACAGATTTCCTGACTTTCCTTTCTTTGGGATGCGGGAAGATTTAGAGTACTAATTATCTCTTTTGTCTGATTTTTACTAAACTCACCAAGAGGTAAAATAAGTCTTTTAAGACACTCATGTGATAGGGTATACAAAACATATGATTGATCTTTTTTTAAATCAAATGCCTTCATAAGATAAGCCTGCTCTCTGTCTGATGATACCTTAGCATAATGCCCTGTAGATATAAATTCTGCACCTTTTTCATTGGCGACTTTAAGTAGATTTGGAAACTTGATGTATTTATTACATAAAATACAAGGATTTGGGGTAATACCTTTTGAATAAGAATCAATAAAAGGGATAATTACTAAATTGTGAAATTCTGCTCTTAAATCTAAAGTTTCATGTTTTATATTTAGTAACTTTGCATTTCTTTTGGCATCTTCATGGACATTTAAAAAAGAGCAAGCAAATTGTTTAGAAGCATTATCAGACCGTTCATCATAAAGTATAAAGCTTACCCCTTCAACTTCATAGCCCTTATTTTTTAAAAGATAAGCTGTAGTAGTTGAGTCTACTCCACCGCTCATCCCGACTATAACCTTCTTTAACATCTATAAATTCTCTAAAACCAAGTAAAGCTAAATAATTGAGATAATTTTGTTATATTCTGAAGCTATCTTAAAAAACTTCTAAGTTTTTTTTTAAGGAGGGCACTTGCCACATATTGATGTGAAAAGGGACGTAGAGAGATATCTATCACCTCTGTCAGGAAATATAACAACAATAACACCCTCTTTAAGTTCAGATGATTTCTTCTGTGCGATGTACATAGCTGCACCACTTGACATTCCTGAAAAGATCCCCTCTTTTATAGCAAGCATTCTTGTTGTATAAAAAGCCTCTTCATCATTTACGATATATCTCTCGTCAAGCCTTGAAGGGTCAAAGATTTGAGGAATGATGCTTTCTGTCATATTTTTTAAACCTTGAATTCTATGCCCCTTGATAGGCTCAACGCCAATGATTACTATGTCCTTATTAAATTCCTTCAACCTTCTTCCGACACCCATTAATGTTCCAGAGGTGCCCATGCCTGCAACGAAATGAGTGATCCGTCCTGTTGTTTGCTCTAATATCTCTTTTCCTGTAGTTTCATAATGAGCTTGTATATTTGCAGGATTATCAAATTGGTTAGGCATGAAGTACTTATCAGGCTCTTCTTGCATTATTTTATGAGCTACCCTTATAGCCCCATCAGTCCCCTCCTCTGAGGGGCTAAGTATTAATTCAGCTCCAAAGGCTTCAAGAATCTTTCTTCTTTCTATACTGACACAAGCTGGCATAGTTAACTTAACTCTATACCTCTTTGCAGATGCAACCATAGCAAGTCCGATTCCTGTATTTCCTGAGGTAGCCTCTAAAATAATCTTATCCCTTGTAAGCTTTCCTTCTCTTTCAGCTGCCTCTATCATAAACAAAGCAGGACGGTCTTTTACCGAACCACCCGGGTTACATCCTTCAAGTTTTGCATAAATTTCTACTTTTGGGTTGGGATTTAGGTAATCTATTTTTACAAGAGGAGTATTTCCTATGCAATCAAGAATTCCCATAAGACAAAATAAATTTTAGCATATTATTAAAAAATAAATAAAATTTTTATTAACTTTATTAAAAATAGCATAGCTGAAATAAGATTAACTAAAGGATAAGTAATCCAAAGACTTAATAATATCTATAACTTTTTTTCTATTAAGTCTATTGCCTCTTTTCTAATTTTACAAAGAAATAAAGTACTAATCAGTCAAATTATCTTATGTTTTATATTTGTCTTATGATATCAGCACCAAGTTTTTTTAGTTTTTCATCAATCTTTTCATAGCCTCTGTCTAAGTGATAAATCCTGTGGATAATACTCTCACCTTTTGCAGCAAGAGCAGCAACTACCAAAGAAGCAGATGCTCTTAAGTCAGTAGCCATAACCTGAGCACCAATTAATTTATCTATACCTTTTACAGTAGCAGTTCCTCCTTCTATTGTTATATTTGCTCCCATTCTTCGTAGCTCTGCAACGTGCATAAACCTATTCTCAAAGATCGTCTCTCTAATTACACTGGTTCCTTTAGCAAGACACATAAGAGCCATAAATTGTGCCTGCATATCAGTTGGAAACCCTGGGTATGGCATAGTTTTTATATCAACAGAAGTTATCTCATTTTTCAAACTTGCTCTTACACCCTTTTCTGAAATATCAATACTGATTCCTGCATCTCTTAACTTAGAGATAACAGCATCAAGATGATCTACCTTGCATTTTTTCAATAGTATATTACCTCCAGTAATAGCGGCTATAGTCATAAAAGTTCCTGCCTCTATCCTATCAGGTATTATCTCGTAATTTGTCGCTGGTTTTAGCTCATCAACACCTTCTACTTCTATTATGCTCTCTCCAGCACCAGAGATCTTAGCACCCATAGATATAAGACAATTTGCAAGATCAACAACTTCTGGCTCCTTTGCCGCGTTTTCTATAATTGTTATTCCTTTTGCCAATGTAGCAGCCATCATTATGTTTTCAGTCCCTGTAACAGTTGGTATATCAAAATATATAGATGCACCCTTAAGCCTGCTTGCTTTTGCTATCACATATCCAGACTCAAGCTTAATATTAGCACCCATCTTTTCTAACCCACTAAGATGTAAATTTATCGGTCTTTGACCTATAGCACAGCCACCTGGTAAAGAAACCTTAGCTCTTCCATACCTTGCTAAAAGTGGACCCAAAACTAAAACAGATGCCCGCATAGTCTTTACAAGATCATAAGGTGCTTCAAAAGATTTAATATTGGTGGTATCTAAACTAACTCTACCGTCTTTAAAAGAAAAATTTGCACCTAAATGGCTTAATAGTTTTCCCATTGTTGAGATATCTCTTAAGTCGGGAATTCGTAGAAAGGTACTTTCTCCACCTGCAAGGATAGAAGATGCTAATATTGGTAAAGCAGCATTTTTTGAACCACTTATTTCTATCTCTCCTTTAAGTTTTCTACTTCCTCTAATTATTAATTTATCCATAAATTTAACAATTTTAATAAAATCAAAGTTTAGAGCATTATCACAATATTATGATAATTTAAAATGTATATTAACATATTTTAAAAAAGTTATAATTACATATGATAACTATTGATCAACTTATAGAAAAAATCCTTGCCTATAATCCAAAGGCTAATATTGACAGAATAAGGCGAGCTTACGTCTTTTCTCGTGAAGCACACTGTGCTCAAAAAAGAATAGAAGGATCTCCTTATATTCACCATCCTTTAGCTGTTGCCAATATTTTAGCAGATATGCATCTTGACTCAATAACCATTGCAGCAGGGCTTCTTCACGATACCATAGAAGATACAGATATGTCTCTAAATGACATCAAAGATATGTTTGGCAATGAAGTAGCTTTCCTTGTAGAGGCAGTAACAAAACTCAGTAAGGTAGAGTTTAAGACTAAAGAAGAGGCCCAAGCAGAAAACTTCAGAAAGATGTTTCTTGCAATGTCAAAGGATGTTAGGGTTATCTTGATAAAATTTGCAGACCGCCTTCACAACATGAGGACAATAGAGTATCTACCTGAGGAAAGACAAAAAAATATCGCAAAAGAAACCCTTGAGATATATGCACCCCTTGCAAATAGACTTGGTATTAACTGGCTCAAGATTGAGTTTGAAGATTTATGCTTTAAAGTATTAATGCCCGAACTATTCAAAGAGCTGAAAGAAAAGGTTGCCAAATATGTGGAGGTTCACGAAAGATACTTTGATGATGTCAAAGAAAGCATCTCCCAAAGACTGAAAGAATCAGGAATAGAGGCTAAAATAAAAAGTAGGGTTAAAAATGTCTATAGTATCTACAATAAAATACTTAAACAAAAGATTACCTTCGAGCAGATATACGACGTAATTGGCTTTAGAATAATTACCGATACAGTTCCCCACTGTTATGAAATCCTAAGTATCATCCATTCTTTATGGCCTCATATCCCCGGTAGGTTTAAAGACTTTATTAGTCTTCCAAAGAAAAACATGTATGAATCCCTTCACACTACAGTTATAGGTCCCTTAGGGTATCAAATGGAATTCCAAATCCGGACACAAGAGATGGACCTTATTGCTGAAGAAGGAATAGCAGCTCACTGGAGATACAAAGAAAAAGATAACCTTGATTCAAAAAATGCTCGTTTCATAGCATGGCTAAGGGATTTGATTAAAGAGGTCTCTGACGCAAAAGAATTTCTTGAGGCTGTTAAAGTAGAGGTTACCCCTGAGACTATATATGTTTTTACTCCCAAAGGTGATATAAAAGAGCTGCCTATAGGCTCTACTTCCATTGATTTTGCTTATAGCATACATACAGAGGTTGGTAATAAATGTATTGGTGCAAAGGTTAACGGACGAATAGTACCTCTGAGACAAAAACTTAATAGTGGCGATGTTGTTGAAATTATTACCTCTGCCTCTCAGACACCTTCAAAAGATTGGCTTAAATATGTAGTAACTCAAAGAGCAAAGAGCAAAATAAAACAATGGATTCGAAATGAAGAAAGAAAACAAAGTATTTCCTTAGGAACCAATCTGATTGAAGAAGAAATAAAAAGGCACTCACTTCCTCTTAATATAATAAAATCAAAGAAGATGTTAGATGTAATGAAATCATTTGGAATTCAATCACTTGAAGATTTATATGTACTTGTAGGCTTTGGTAAACTCTCTGCTCATCAAGTAGTAAACAGATTAATTCCCGATAAGAGCGAAGAGGAAGTGCCCCAGAAGATTCAAAAAACCCCTCCTCAGCAAAGAAGCGTAATAAAAATAAAAGGCATTGACAATATTTTATACCATATAGGAAAGTGTTGTTTTCCTGTGCCCGGTGACAATATAATAGGCTTTATCACAAAAGGTAAAGGTGTCACAATTCATAGAGTCGGCTGCAGTAACCTTGAAAGATTAGCTGTCAATGTAGAAAGATTAGTTGATGTAGAATGGTCAGATGATGGAGACCTTACATCACAAGCTAAACTATCAATTGAAGCTATTGATAGACCAGGTATCCTTGCTAACTTAAGTGCGCTAATATCTTCAGCAAACATAAATATATCATATCTTAAAGCCATGTCCACTTCTGATAAAAGAGCTATTATTGAGTTGATACTTGATATTAAGAATAAAAAACAGCTTTTTGAGATACAAAACAAAATATCTCAGGTGCAAGGTGTTTTAAATATAAGAAGATGAAATTTTTTTTAATTTTTTTTCTTGACAAATCTTGCTCTTCTTGGTATCGTTTATTAAAGTCTATTTATTATTAGGCATTATTCATTAAATAAGGAGGAAAAATTATGACAAAAGCAGAATTAATTGACAAAATTGCTACAGGTGCTGGGATATCAAAAGCAGTAGCTTCAAAATGCCTTGATGCAATGATTGACAGTGTAAAAGGGGCTCTCAAAAAAGGACAAAAAGTTACCCTCGTAGGTTTCGGCACCTTTTCAGTAAGCAAAAGAAAAGCAAGAAAAGGACGTAACCCCAGAACTGGTGAAGAGATCAAAATTCCAGCCACAAAAGTTCCTAAGTTTACCGCAGGCAAATCATTAAAAGATGCAGTAAAATAATTTCATTCCTTTAGAGGCGACATTTTATGTGTCGCCTCTATCATTCAAAAAGATATCTTTGGAGGTATAAATGCTTACCGAATTCAGCATTGTCCCCCTTGGTGTGGGCAGTAGCCTTAGTGGTAAATTGGCAATTGTTCTTAAGATTATTGATGAAAGCGGTCTGCCATACAAAGTAAACCCCATGGGCACTGTAATAGAAGGCGAATGGGAAGAGACTATGGAATTAATAAAAAAATGCAGGGATGAACTCATGAAACATGAAGAAAGAGTCCTAATAAATATTAAGATAGATGATAGGAAGTTTAAAACTAACGCTATAGATGAAAAAATTGCATCTGTTGAGAAAAAATTAGGCAAATCCTTAAAAAAATAACAATTTCATAGAGACATTAAATTTTTAACCATTCATGCATCAAAGTCATAGTTAGTTTTACTTAAAACTTATATTTTTAATACATCTGAACTTTAAATACAGTGCAAAGCGACTTTCTAACCTAATATACATAGCCTTTTCTTCATAACTTTAAGAAATGTTAAACTTACTATATTATTTTTTCTTAAAAGAGTAATATACTCAATTATTGATATATGTAATTACTTTTAAAAGCTAAGATTAATTATAATATATTTTCCTTAACCCTGAACTTTTTTAAAATAATATATATATATATATGGCTCAAGTTACCTTACTTCAAAACTTAGTAATTATCTTAGGAATATCAGCTTTAGTAGTCTTCATACTTCATAGAGCAAAAGTTCCTTCTATAGTTGGTTTTCTTTTAGCGGGTATTCTAATGGGTCCACATGGACTTGGATTTATAAAAGACGTACATGAAGTGGAGCTTTTGGCTGAGATAGGTGTTATCTTGCTTCTTTTTGTAATAGGTATTGAGTTCTCTTTAGCCCATCTGCTTAAAATGAAACACTTAATAATGTGGGGCGGTGGCTCTCAAGTTCTATTGAGTATTCTTTTGTCAGCAGTAATTTGCTACTTTTTTATATCGGACATCTATCAGTCTTTATTTTTTGGTTTTCTAATAGCCTTAAGTAGCACAGCCATAGTTCTTAAGATGCTTCAAGAAAGAGGAGAAATTGACACTCCTCATGGTCGTATTATGGTAGGCATCTTGATATTCCAAGATTTATGTGTAGTACCTCTTATGTTACTTACTCCAGCTATGAGTGGTAGTGGTATCCAATTATTAGAGATAGCATATAAGATGCTCAAAGCTGTATTAATTGTTGCTATAGTCTTAATAGCTGCAAGATGGGTTGTGCCAGAGTTGCTTCACCAAGTAGTAAAAACAAAAAGTAGAGAGTTATTCATATCAGTAATTATTCTGTTATGCTTTGGAATCGCCCTATTAACATCCCAATTTGGACTTTCTTTAGCTTTAGGAGCCTTTTTAGCAGGATTAATAATAGCAGAATCGGAATATGCATCACAAGCAACCTCCGAGATACTGCCATTTAAAGATAGTTTTATAGGATTATTTTTTGTATCAATCGGGATGTTAATGGATATAAGCTTCGTACAGACTTATTATTATAAGATACTGATAGCAGTGATAGGTATCTTTATGCTTAAACTATTCACCGGGACTCTATCTGCTATCATCACAGGCACTAACTTAAAATATTCATTACATACAGGATTTGGTCTTGCACAAGTTGGAGAGTTCTCTTTTGTACTTGCTCTTACAGGTAAGGCAGAGGGACTTATTACTGATGAACTTTACCAAATCTTTTTAGGTTCCTCTGTTTTAACAATGATCATCACTCCATTTGTAATTAAGAATACCAACTTTCTTTCAGAAAAAATTGCAGCAATGCCACTATTAAATAAGTTTTGTAGATATAAAGAGTTCAGAGATTTAACTAAAAACATCCCAAGCATGAATAATCATGTAATAATAGTAGGTTTTGGCATAAACGGTGCAAACCTTGCCCGAGTCCTATCTGAGACAAAAATACCCTATGTAGTAATAGAATTAAATGCTGATACAGTCAAAAAAAAGAGAAAAAAAGAACCTATCTTCTACGGTGATGCAACAAACACTGAGATACTTCACCATGCAAGTATTAGTTCAGCTAAGGTTTTAGTTATAGCCATATCTGATGCAGCAGCAACGAGAAGAATTGTTCAAATAGCTCGTAAAGAAAACCCACATATTCATATTATTGTTAGAACTCGTTATGTTGCAGAGATAGACGACCTTACCAAACTTGGAGCCGATGAAGTAATTCCTGAAGAATTTGAGACATCCATTGAGATTTTTTCTCGAACCTTACACTATTATCAAATACCAAGAAATATTATTAATGAACACATAAACAGTATAAGAAAAAACCATTATAAAGCTTTAAGAACTACAACCTTACCCACTAAAACATTAACAGACAGGAAAAACCTAATGAAAATGATCGAGACTGAAACTTACTTAATAAAAGAAAACTCCAAAGTAGCAGGACACACTGTTAAAGAACTACACTTAAGAGCTGAAACAGGTGTAACTATCATCGCTATACAAAGAGCAGAAGAGATCTTTATAAACCCCTCTGCTAATTTTGAGATTAACTTAGGTGATATCCTTTACTTAATTGGTAAATCACAAGATTTATGCAAGGCTATAGAATATCTTGAATCTGAAAGATTTTTAGTTGCTAAATACCATAGGTAACCTAAAGAGATGTTTTACATAATCTGGCGTAGATTTAGAAAAAATTCACTCTCCCTTATCGCTTTAGTAATAATATTGACTTTAGCATCTTTAGCTCTTTTAGCTCCTATTATATCCCCCTTTGACCCTACAGAGATAAATGTTAATAAAGTCCTCCTATCCCCAAACTTTCAACATCCCTTTGGAACTGATGAGTTAGGGAGAGATGTATTATCAAGGATGATCTGGGGCAGTAGGGTTTCTTTAAAAGTTGGGTTCTTGTCAGTTGGTATTGCCATATTAATAGGCTGTATAATAGGATCCTTAGCTGGTTATTATGGGGGGTTAATAGATTCAATCTTAATGAGATTTGTTGATGTCATGCTTGCTTTCCCCACATTTTTTCTAATCTTAGCTGTCATCTCTATTGTAGAACCAGGGATTAATACAATTATGGTCATCATAGGTGTAACAGGTTGGATGGATGTTGCAAGATTAGTGAGAGCAGAATTTTTAACCCTTAAAGAAAGAGAATTCATAAAAGCTGCAAAAGCAATAGGTGCTAATGATTTAAGAATAATCTTCAAACACATACTTCCAAACGCTTTATCTTCTGTATTTGTTGCTGCTACCTTTGGTATCGCTGGAGCTATTTTAATAGAATCCAGCCTCTCTTTTCTCGGTCTTGGCGTTCAGCCCCCGGATCCAAGTTGGGGCAATATATTAACCTCAGGCAAAGACAATATAACCGTTGCTTGGTGGCTTTCTTTCTTTCCTGGCTTGGCAATTCTTATTACGGTACTTAGTTATAATCTTATCGGGGAAGGACTTCGCGATGCACTTGATCCAAGGCTATGGAGCGAAAGTTTAAACAAAACTAAAAACTAACCAACAATAAAGTTAAACTAATAATTTATTTCCCCTTTTAAATAAATTCCATAAAAAAGAAGCTTTAAGCTATTATATTAAATTATGAGATTAAACCCTCCACCATATGTTCCTGATTATGACAGAGCTAAAAACAACTTAGAGACTTTTCTAAACAGAAACCCAGAGTATTTTAGCAAGACAAAAGAATATCTTCACCATATAACAATGCTTTTTTCGTACTCACAATTTTTAGCAAACTATTGCATCAACCATCCTGAGTCTCTTTTTAAAGCAATCGAGTCCCTTGAAAAAGAAATCACAGAGGAATCCTTAAAGAGCGAGTTAAACATACTCCTTAAAGATTCATCAACTATCAAAGAAGGAATGAAAACTGTAAGGCTATTTAAAAAAGATAAATTGCTTATTATTACTTTGAAAGACATTCTTAAGTTAACCTCTATAGAGGATAACATGTATGAGCTGAGCATACTTGCTGATTCAATCATCTCTGAGTCATTATGGTTTGTCTATAATCTTGCTATAAAAAAATTTGGTGAGCCTGAGAAAAATACCCTATCCTTAATAGGTTTAGGAAAGCTTGGTTCTCACGAGTTAAACTATAGCTCTGATGTAGACATAATCTTTACTTATAAAGAAGATGGTTATACTTCAGGTGTTACTTCACTGCAAGGGGTGAACTTTAACAGATTAACAATTTTTGAGTTTTACTGTAAGTTAATTGAGGAGTATTGTAGGTTTTTATCACAAAATACTGAAGACGGTTTTGTCTATAGGATAGATCTCAGGTTAAGGCCCCAAGGGCAAAAAGGTCTATTGATAATGAACTTAAGAGGATATGAGGATTATTATGAGTCTTGGGGTCAACTATGGGAAAGAGTATCTTTGATAAGAGCAAGACATATAGCAGGTGATCCCAATACTGGTAATGATTTTTTAGAGTTAATTAGACCTTTTGTGTACAGAAAATATTTAGGTTTTGATGCTATTGAAGAGATAAGAAGACTGAAATCACAGGTTGAACAATTTAGGCCCGGCATTTACAGTCGTGATATAAAAAGAGGTTTTGGTGGAATAAGAGAAATTGAGTTTTTTGTCCATATCTTTCAGTTAATCTATGGGGGAAAAGAACCTCTTTTAAGGGATAGCAGAACTCTTGTTACCTTACACCGTTTACTGCAAAAATCTTTAATTGGCCATGAAGATTTTATAGAACTTTCACAAAACTACTTATTTTTGAGAACCTTAGAGCACAGACTTCAACAACTAAATGATATACAGACACACTCCTTACCTACTAATGAAAAAGACCTTGATATATTAGCAAGAAAAATGAACTTTGATGATAAAGTTTCTTTTCTCTCATCCCTTTACTCTAAAAGATGTAGAGTCAGGCAGATTTACGATGCCCTCTTAGAAGCAAATGCAAAAAAAACTGAAAAGAGTACCTCAACTATAGGTGCAAAATTAATGGGAAATGTTTTTTGGGAAATGGACTCACCAGTAGAAAGTTTAATGATGGAGGAGCTATCTAAAACTAAGCTGAAAGATACAAAAAAGGCTATTTATTATCTTACTAAAATAAGAAACTCTATTTACTCTTTTCAGACATTGCGTGGAAGAAAATTGTTAGAAGATCTAATACCTAAATTCATTGATAATGCCCTCACAGGGACAAATCCAGACAATGCACTTCTTCAATTAGTGAACTTTACAAGCCTTTTAGCAAGTAGGGAGTCTTATCTTGAGTTTCTTTCTAATAGGCAAGAATTAATCTCAACCCTAATTTTTATTTTCTCAAACAGTGAATACCTTACTCGTCTATTAATGAGTTCACCAGAAACCTTAGACTCTCTTGTTATTGATAAGCTGATACCTAAGACTAAAAAAGAGCTTTTATCTGAGCTATCCTTGCTCTTTGATAAATATGGGATATCAAGTGCCGTAAGACTATTTAAAGCTTATCAAGAAATTAGATTAGGTTTTTTATTCTTAAATAGATATATAAGTGTAATTAAACTTATGATTTTTCTTAGCCAAACTGCAGAGATAATAATAGAAAACTTATTAAATATTCATCAACAAAACCTCAAAAACTCCAATCTTTTAATCATCGCATTAGGTAAGCTTGGTGGAAGGGAAATAACCTTTAACTCTGATATAGACATAGTTTTTATGAGTATAAATGAACCAACAGTCAACAACATAAAAGATGCTGAAAAGATAATAAGGACTTTATCTGCCTACACCAAAGATGGTGTTTGCTACCATATTGATACAAGACTCAGACCTGAAGGAAGTAAAGGAAGTCTTGTAAACTCAAAAAAAGGTATAGAAAATTACTATTTAAAGAATGCCCACTTATGGGAACTGCAAGCTTTTCTTAAGGCAAGAGTAATAAGTAAAGACCTTCAGGTTATAATGGACTTTAATTCCTTAAAAGAAAAAATAATTCTTAAAAGAGCCCAAGAAATCAAAAAAGATGAAGTAATTAAAATGTGTCAACGGATACAAAAGGAGCTTTCTAAGGAAAATACAAGCAATAATTCTTATGATATAAAGTACGGTTCAGGAGGTCTTATAGAACTTGAATTCTTTATCCAGTTCTTACAACTCAAAGGCTGTATAGAAAACCCAAGGATGTTATTACCAAATACTTTTTCTGCTATAAATGCGCTTAAAAAAAGTGGCTTACTTATACCAAATGATGCAGAAAAACTCAAAGAAATATATAGATTTTATAGAAAGCTTGAGACTTTACTTAAATTAAGGAATGAAACTGTTATGAAAATTGATGATAACTCAACAGAGGGAATCAAATATTTCTTATCTCTAACGGAAGAAACCCTAATAAATGAACTTACAAAATCTAAGGATTATGTCCATAAAATTTGGGATAATTATTAATAACCTTTTTTTAACATTTTTTTATATAATAGTTAAAAAAATCTTAAAAAAACCTTAATTAATTTAGGAGGATATCATGCAGCAATGTTTTAAATGCAAAAAAGAAGATGACAACTTGCAATATATCCCTTATGACAATGTCTATTGTTGTGAGGACTGCTATAGTAAATATGCCTTTATGTGTTGTACCTGCAGCACTGTCTCTGTTATAGAAGACTCAATGTGGCAGGTAGGCTACAAACATATCTGTCAATACTGTAGAGATTAAAATGGGATAAGGCAAAATCTATTGGAAACCGTAATCACGCCACCTTTTATCAACGAGTCTCTTTATATCATCTGACATAAAGATTTCTTCAGGCCAATCCCTCATCATACCTTCTTGACGGGTTTTCCTGGTAGCATCAATGCCCATTTTTGCTCCATATCGAGGAAAGTTAGAGGCGTGATCAAGATCATCCAGTGGCCCTTCTGCTATTACTACGTCCCTTCTCCAATCAACATTATTTAAAACTCTCCATGCCGTATATGATAAATCCTGAACATTTACGTCATCATCAACTATAATCAGAAGCTTTGAAAACATCATCTGCCCTTTTCCCCATAAACCATGTATAATCTTTTTTGCATGACCGGGATAACTTTTTTTAATAGATATAATTGCTGCATTATGAAACACTCCTTCCATGGGTAAATTAATATCAACTATCTCTGGAAAATCAAGCCTCATCAAGGGCAGAAAAATCCTTTCCGTTGCCTTCCCCATATAACAGTCCTCCATAGGTGGTTTACCCACTACAGTAGCAGGATAAATCAAGTCTCTTCTGTGAGTAATACAAGTTACATGAAAGACTGGATATAAATCTATTGGAGAGTAAAATCCTGTATGATCACCAAAAGGACCCTCAGGCCTTAACTCACCAGGTTCAAGATAACCTTCTATTACTATCTCAGAATTTGCTGGCACTTCAATGTCAGAAGTAATGCATTTAACCAATTCAACAGGCTCTTTCCGCAAAAAACTGGCAAAAAGCATCTCATCAACAGCTTCTGGAAGAGGAGCTGAAGCAGAATAAATCACTGCAGGATCGCTACCTACAGCAATAGCAGCAGGCATCCTCTTGTTAAGAGCTTTATATTTATCATAATGTCTTGCCCCGTCTTTGTGAATATGCCAATGCATTCCAGTTGTTTTTTTATCATAAACATGGATTCTATACATACCACAATTAGGTCTTCCAGTCTCAGGGTCTTTTGTGAATACCATAGGAAAAGTTATAAACCTTCCTTCGTCGGTAGGTTGACCATCACCTGGCCAACACTTAAGTATAGGAAAGATACTCAAATCCGGATCTTCTGAGTTTACTACCTCTTGACAAGGAGCTTTCTTAACCCTTTTTGGCAAAAACTTAGTTAACTCAAAAAGAGATGGTAGCATAGATAACTTTTCTAAAAGGGTTTTTGGTGGCGCTTGATTTAACAAATTATTAATTCTCTCAGCTATATCATCAAGCTTTTCAACTTCAAGAGCTAAACACATTCTCTCATAAGAACCAAATATATTAGTAACTACAGGATATCTTGAACCTTTCACCTTTTCAAAAAATAAAGCTTTACCACCATCTTTACTTTTACACATTCTATCGGTAATCTCTGCAATCTCAAGGATTGGGTCAACTTCTATTTTTACTCTATGTAAAAGCCCTTTTTTCTCAAGAGTATCAATAAACGCTCTTAAATCTCTATAAGCCATTACTTTATCCTTCCCTTTCTTTAAAGTTACTTAAGCTGGGGCTTCTTCATCAACAAATATCTTTTGCACGAAGGTATACAAATTCTTTGAGATCTTTGTAAAGTGAGAAAGATTTGAAGGCATCTCTTTTACAATTTTACCTCTCTTTTAAAATCAACGCCCCTTTTTAATGAGATCATAAAATTCATCTAAAGTCAAGACATAAATCTTTAAGTTATAGACCTGAACTTTAAACCTTTTTATGATCTTTCTCTGAAGTATAATACCCTCAAATGTCAAACCAATCCTCTGTAAGATCATCTCAAGAGTTGTATTTTCTACTCTACATCTGATCTCTATTCTTCTTAGCCTCATATTTTCAAAGCCAAACCTTGCTATCTCCTTTATAATTTCGTATTCAAGCCCTCTATACCAATATTTTCGTGAGATACAAAAAGCTAACTCTGCAGCCCTAATATTTGTTGCCCACCATATATAGCCACCTGTGCCAATAAACTTATTATTGCTTTTTAAAATAATTCCCCACTCACTTATATCACTATTTTCATACTTTGACCTCATAAATTTAAGATAATTTAAGGAGTCTTCTAAGGTTCTATGGTGTTCCCATCTATACAACTTTGCAAGCTCTTTATCAGAAGCATACTCAAAGAGGTCTTCAGCGTCATCTAAGGTCATTTTTCTAAAAATAAGCCTCTCTGTCTCTAAGGTGGGGAGTTCAGCGTAAATTTCTGCTATTAAGTTTCTGTCTACCATGTAATTTAACTTAAAAAATTATTATCTATATCAGCAGTTTACCTGCTGAATTTCCCTTATCATAACCTCTTATCTTGCTTTTTCCTCAAATAAAATCTCCTCTTTTTTAGACCTCAGTCTTTTTATAAGCTCTTCATAAGAATGTGTCATAATAATCTTATTAAATTGATTTCTGTAGTTGCTTACAAGACTTACACCTTCTATTGAAATGTCATAAACAAGCCATTTATTGCCTGACTTATGCAATTTATAATCAACAGGTATCTCCATATTTTTTTTAGTGATTATCTTAGTCTTTACTGTGCTAAAATTACCATCAATTGACTCAGAAGCATACACTATAGTTTCATCAGTATAACTTTCTATTTTGTTTATATAAGCCCTCTCTAATAGTTCCTTATAGAGCTTTATAAATTCTTTTTTCTCTTGAGGAGTTCTCTTTGCCCAGTGAATAGACAAAGACCTTTTTGCCATCTCTTCATAATCAAATCTATCATCAGTCACATGCCTAAGAGCATTGCGTCGTTCTTCTGTCTTATTTGGTTTTTTAAGCTCCTTATTTTTAAGTATATCTATGACTTTATCAATAGTTTGTTTGAGCTGATCTGTTGGCTCTGCTGCCAATGCAAAGTCAGAAAGTGAACAAATAAAGATGACCATAACAAGAAACAATCCATGAATTTGCATTAAGAAGCTCATCAATATCCCTCCTGTATCAATACTTGCCACTTATATCAAGTCCTGAAGCATTCAACAAAGTAGCATAAGAGATTCTATGATTTAAGATAGATTTTAAATAATTTGTCTTTGTTAGAGCATATGCTGATGCAGCATCAGCTACATCCTTTGCTTCACCTACGCCCATATCATAATTAGCGGTTGCAGAAACAAGCCACTTTTTTGCATTAGTGAAAGCTATATGTAACTCGTTTATATTTTTTTTGGACTCTTCAAAATCAAAATAAGCCTTTTTAATATGTAAGGGGATAACCTCATAGGCAAAACGTTGCTTTTCTTTAATCTTTCCATGTTCCGCTTCTGCCTCCATTACTCTTCCCTTCGTTAAACCAAAATCAATAGGCATTTTGAACCCAGCAAATATAGCTCCATAAGACCTATTTAAATCATCTGAAATATAAGGGTTTTTAATTTTATCTCTATTTGTGGCACCTAAAATAGATGTTTTCATACCAACAAAAAACTGTGGATAAAAATTACTTCTTTCAACATCAATCAATGCCTTTGTTGCCTCTAAGCCTGCCTTTAACTGAATAAGTTCAGGACGGTTTGTATGAGCACTTTGTATATACTCCTCTAATGAATCAGGTATTCTTTCTTCTGGCAACAAAGTATTTTCTGCTATGTCAAACTCGATATCCTTAGGAAGTCCCATGCTCGCTTTTAAAGCCTCTTTCAAAAATAGAATATTTTTATCCACCTCATTAAGATTTTTTTCAACCTCCCCCAAGTATGCCCTAAACTTATAAATATTTACCTCATCTGCCCAGGGAGAGCCAATTTGAAGTTGTTTTTCAGTTTTTTCAATGGACTTAGATAGTTGCTCTTTTATCTCCAAAATTAAGTTCTTAATATCCTTAGCAAATAAAAAATTAAAATAAAGTTCCTTAGTTCTTAATATTATTTCTGATTTCTTTTTTAATACACCTGCCTTGGCGACCTTTAAGCCACCTTCTGCAGCTTCTTTATAACCTCTAATCTTGCCGTAAGTATAAATAGGTTGTATTAAAGTCACCTCCACACCACCAAAAATACCGTTAACTCTCGTAGCTACATCAGTCCGAAGAAAATCTTCTTTTTTAGCTTCTGGGGACGGTCCTACTAAGGATAAAATCTCTATCTTTGGCAATTCAGCAGAGTCTGCTTGAATCTTCTTTGCTCTATAAACTTCCTCTTCATAAGTAGCTTCAGCTATTTCTGGACTAAATTTTAAAGCCCTTTCAATACATTCTTGCAAATTATATGACTTACCTTTATTTTCCACATTTGAAGCACAAGTATAACTATTAAAAATAAAAACAAAAGAAAGTAAAAAAATAAAAGTGAGCATCTTACCCTCCTAAATCTTGCCAAATATATACTTTGATAGCAGTTCTTCAAGATCCAAAGCTGACTCGGTCTCCCTTATCTTGCCACCCTCAGCTAATATCTTTTCTGAACCACCAGGGGTGATTTGAATATATTTCTCGCCAATGATACCTTTTGTTTTTATTGAAGCTATAGCGTCTTCTTGAATCTGAACATCTTTCTTTATGGACATATATACTA
Organism: Thermodesulfovibrionales bacterium; assembly: GCA_026415415.1. Classification (GTDB taxonomy): domain Bacteria; phylum Nitrospirota; class Thermodesulfovibrionia; order Thermodesulfovibrionales; family Dissulfurispiraceae; genus DYHD01. The sequence goes on from JAOAHE010000002.1 coordinate 63,649, forward strand.
CAGCTTGGTAATTTTTTAAAGATACTTTTTTTACCTTTCCTACTTCCACCCCGGCAATCTCAACAGTAGCACCTGGTTTTATCCCACCTGCTTTTTCAAACTCAGCAGTAATAATATAGTAATTGGTCCCCACTAACTCTAAACCACCTAATTGAATAGACAGATAAACTAAACTAAGAAAACCTGCCAAAACAAAAAGTCCAACAGCAAACTCAAGATCAAATTTTTTCATACCAAAAACCTCAATTAAAAAATTCTATAGAGCCATCATACTTGCCAGTAATAAAATGCCTTGAGACAGGATTAGTTGAGTTTTGAATCTCCTTAGGGGTTCCTACCTCTACTATCTTACCTTTATAAAGAAAAGCAACTCTATCAACAACATCAAAAATTTCTGGGATGTCATGGCTAATTATAACGCCTGTGAAACCATACTTCTTATGAGTATCTATTATTAGATTATGAATTGAGTGTAACAAAATTGGATCTAAACCAGTGGTAGGCTCATCAAAAAGTACGATTTTAGGCTCAGTAACTAAGGCTCTTGCTAAAGCCACCCTCTTTCTCATGCCTCCGCTGATCTCGGCAGGATATTTCTTCTCTATACCCACTAACCCAACTTCTTCTAATATTTCTGTTACCTTCTGCTTGATAACATCCTCTTTAAGCATTAACTTTTCCCTTAAAGGAAATGCTACATTATCATAGATATTTACAGAGTCAAAGAGAGCACCTCCTTGGAATACTACACCAAATTTTTGCCTTGTTAAATCAAGTTCTTTGCGATTAACTTTGGTTATATCAACACCATCAATAATTATACTACCTTTGTCTGGTTTTAGTAGCCCTATAAGATGCCTTAAAAATACGCTCTTTCCGCCTCCGCTTTGTCCTATTATAGCTACAAGCTCTTTATCAGCAATCTCAAGATTTACGCCCTTTAAAACCTGCTGGTCGGCAAAAGATTTATGTAAATCAATTATCTTAATCATTATAAATAAAATGACCCTATTAGATAGTCACTGATCAGTATAAAAACCGAAGAAAGAACAACAGCTTCTGTAGTAGATTTACTAACGCCTTCGGCCCCAAAGCTTGTATAAAAACCTTTGTAACAACTTATCCAAGACACTATGAGCCCAAAGCATATAGACTTATAAAGACCTATCTCAATATCAACTATATCAACATATTGTTTCATCTGAGAAAAATATGTACCAGAGCTTAAACCAAGTAACTTAACCCCTACTATATAACCTCCCAAAATCCCTATTACATCAAAGATAGCAGTTAAAAGAGGAAACACCACAAAAGCAGCAGCTATGTTAGGGACTATAAGGTAACGATAAGGATTTAAAGCCATTGCTATTAAAGCATCAATTTGTTCAGTAATTCTCATTATTCCTATTTCTGCAGTTATAGCTGAGCCTGCTCTACCAGTTACAGTAAGGGCTGAAAGCACAGGACCTAACTCTCTAATAAGACTTAAAGCTACTGCAGGACCAAGCATAGCTTCTGAACCAAATTTTCTTAAAGTATAGAATATCTGTAAAGCCAAAACCATACCAGTAAAAGTACCTATCAGAGCAATCACAAGCAATGACTTATTACCTATAAATTTTATCTGTTTGAGAAAAAGCTTAAATTTAAAAGGTGGAATGAAAATATAACAGAGAGATTTCATAAGAAAGATAAACATGTGTCCAGCTGTTCTTATAAAAACAATAGTTCTTTTACCAATTTTTTGTATGGATTTTTTCATTAAGGCAAGTAAACTCTTTTAAATATTCAAAAATATTATAACACATTAAATATTTATAATAACTAAAATACTTCTTTGAAGTTACGCAGTATAACTCACTTTTGATGCTTTTGATTTTTAAGAAGTTATAATGCTTATTTAAGCTTAATAAAATAGGAAGTTCCGTTGTTATTTAATTTTTAACATTCTATCAAGAGCTTCTTTGGCTGGCACCCTAATCTGCTCTGGAACTTTGATAACAAATTCCATCTTCTTAAGAGCGTTTAATACACTTTTAAGGGTGGTTTTTTTCATATTTGGGCAGATCATATCTTTTCTAAGAGGATAGAAAACCTTGTCAGGATTTTCTTTTTTTAATCTGTGAATTAAACCTGTCTCTGTTCCAACTATAAACTCCTTAGCTGAAGAAGCTTTTGCATACCTTAGCATACCTGATGTGCTTGTTACATGATCAGCTGCCTCTAATACTTCAATCCTACACTCTGGGTGAGCCATAAATAGGGCATTAGGATGGAGACTTCTTGCTTTGATAACATCCTTAATAGTTATCCTATCGTGGACATGACAAAAACCGTCCCAAGTAATTATCTTTTTTTTAGTGTGTTTTTGTGCCCACATAGATAAATTTCTATCGGGCACACATATAACTGTATCAACATCTAAAGACTCAATAACTTGCACCACATTAGCAGAAGTGCAACAAATATAACTCTCAGCCTTTACATCAGCTGTTGTGTTAACATAAGAGACTACAGGTGCCTCAGGATACTGGTTTTTCATATCCATAAGAGTATATTCATGGGGAAAAACAAAAGAAGGTTGAGTATCATACCCTGGGAAGGTTTTCCATACTTTTCTTGTAGAACGCACCTCTATCATATCTGCCATCGGACAAGTTGCATCAATCTCTGGAAGTAAAACAGTTTTCTGAGGAGATAATATAGAGGCACTCTCAGCCATAAAATGAACGCCACAGAAGACTATTACATCACATGGTTTAGTAGCTGCAGTTCTTGACAACTCTAAGGAATCACCGATAAAATCAGCTATATCTTGAACTTCTTCTCTTTGGTAGTTATGAGCTAAAATAATTGCATTTTTTTCTTCTTTAAGCCTAAAAATCTCTTCCTTCAAACTCTCAAGCTCTTCTCTACGCATTAGATTTTACCTTAGAAAACTAGTAGATTAACTTAGAATTAGTGAAAAGTATGGTTCCATCATCTAATTCAATCTTAATAATACGAGTAGGCTCTTTTTTATTAATATGCATAAAACTATCAACAGGGTGATAAGGTGTTCCTGTATAAAGGCTCATTACTCTTCTGACATACTGAACAGTTTCTGGAATAGCAGGTACAGAGTTAGTTTTCTCAACTCTTGCAGGTCCAGCATTATATGCTGCTAAGGCAAGACTTAAGTTGCCGTTAAATTTATTCAGTAAATATTTTAAATATCTTACACCACCGTCAATATTCTCTTCAGGATCAAAGGTATTATATACTCCAAGATCGTTAGCAGTTGAAGGCATTAGCTGCATAAGCCCTCTTGCACCTTTTGGAGAGATAGCATATGGATTCCAATTAGACTCAGCCTTAATAACAGCTTTAACAAGATCAGGATCTAAATTATATTGATAAGCCTTTTGAGTAATAATTTGGGAGAATGACTCTTTATTGATGTTAGCCATTCCAAAAGATCCACTATTAGTTATTGCAGATTTCTTCTTAGGTTCTTTGTATACAACTTTACCGCCCTTTTCTGTGGGCAGATTTGTATAAATAATTGAACCGTCAGGCGAGGTATATTTATGTATATCAGCAAAAATATTATTAGTTAAGAAGATTAAAACGAAGAAAAGTATTATAAAAAAAGTTTTCATATTATAGATAATAGCATGTAAATGGTTTATCAATCAATACTACCCTTGTACTATTTTAAAACCTTAAAATTCTTCACTTAAAAGAAGGCAACACTAAAATCATTTAATTCCTATCCAAAAATTAAGAGTTAACTATAGCACAATATATATATATCCTACATCAAACCAATTACCTCAGGCTAAATGTTTATTCCCATTAGAGTTAAAAGGCAGTAATAATGTAAATAAGAGAAAAACATAAAATTATCTACTACTATCCACCTAAAAAATAAGCATTTAATACTTTTTTTCAATAAACATCCCTTTATCTTGTTAAATACTTTCAAAAAAAACTATATTTTGATAATATTTCAATAATGTTCAAGGAAGGTTCAATAATAGAAGGACCTTTTTGGCCCGAGCCTGTAGAGGTTAAGAATGTTTATTAAGCAGCTTGATTTATTCTCCAGCTTAAGGCTTGAAGTAAGATTCCCGTCAGGAAAATTTTCAAATTTTATCGGAACTATGAAATTTATAGACTATAAATTCAAAAATGTCACAGTAAAAATATCTCTTGAAGCCTTTGACGGAACGATATCAAAAGAGGAGTTTGAAAACAAAATAAAAGAAGCCTTCCGCCAATCTGGAATAGTTGTGGAGAAGGAAGATTTATCATAAAAAAGTTGATATTTATATAATAAATAGTTAAATAATACATAAACTTTTTCTTGAGGAGGTATATTATGATGAAAAAAGGGCTCATCTTTTCAATTTTAATTTTCTATGTTTTTTTAACATCCGTAGCTTTTGCTCAGACAGAGATAACATGGTATGGTCATGCAAGCTTTAAGATCCAGACACCAAAAGGAAAAATCTTGCTCATTGACCCATGGATAACTAATCCTCTAAATAAAGACGGAAATCGCCATTTAGAGGAGCTAACCAAGGTTGATTTAATCTTGCTTACCCATGCTCATGGTGACCATGTAGGAAATAGCGTTGATATAGCAAAAAAGACTGGCGCAAAACTTGTTGCTACCTTTGATTTAGGAAAAGCAATGGTTTTACATGGTGGGTTTCCAGAAAATCAGTTCGGTTATGAAACTACAGGCAACTTTGGCGGAGAAATATCTTTGCTTGATGGTGAGGTAAAAGTCCTTTTCGTTCCAGCCTCACATAGTTCAGGACTTGAAATAGGTGGCACAACTAAGAGTTTAATTTATGCAGGTAACCCCGGTGGCTTTGTCGTATCAATAAAAAATGGTCCGGTAATCTATCACACAGGTGATACTGACTTATTCTCTGACATGAAACTGATTAGGGAGTTCAAAAAGGTTGATATAATGATGATCTCCATAGGTGACAGATTTACTATGGGACCTACCAGGGCAGCAGTGGCTACAAAATGGATTAGTCCGAAGGTCGTAATACCAATGCATTATGCTACCTTTCCAGTTTTAACGGGGAAGTATGAAGAATTTGAAAAAGAGCTAAAGAAACAAGGGGTAAAATCAAAAGTCCTCAAGATGAACATCGGTGAGGCTCATAAATTTTAGAAATATTATGTTATCAAAAAATTATTACTCTCAATCATTAATATAATTTTTGAAAAATTTTTTATAAATTATGTTAAAAATATTTACATTATCGGACATGCTGAATTATTATTTTAAAAAAAAGATTTATTGACAAAAAACAAAGGAGGTGAGGTAAATGAAATTTCCTTTTATGAAATCAATATCATGGTATCTTATTATTATTATGTTTTTAATAGCTATTGCACCGCGAACAGAGGCTGGATTTATTGCCTCTGATTTCATTACATCCACAATGTATGACAGGGGCAAAGATCTTGATACCATTCAGAAGATACTGGAAACTAAGGCTATTAAGCAGAAATTAGAAAATTTAGGATTTACACAAGAGGAGATTAACAAAAGGCTCTCACAACTTGACGATCAGCAAATTCATCACCTTGCCCTTAAACTTGATGAGTTGCAAGTAGGTGGAGATGGTTTAGGGGTAGTTATAGCTTTACTTGTGATAGCTATTTTGGTGGTCATATTACTCCAATTAACAGGGAGAAGAATAATTGTTACAAAATAACCAGCCATATTAGGATATTTCACCCCCTGTAGAAGGGGGTGATCTTCTTTAGCAAAATTATGAAACCAGCTAATATACAATTTTTAAAGTCTTCTGGAGGTGTAATATACAGAAGCAAAGATAAAATCATAGAGATTGCTTTAATTGCAATAAAAAACAAAAAAATTTGGACTATCCCAAAGGGCTTGATAGATAAAGGAGAGACTGCTGAAGAGACAGCTATAAGAGAGATAGCAGAAGAGACTGGGTTAAAAGGCGAGGTAATTAAATTTATTGGTGAGAAGTCTTACTGGTTTTACATAAAAGAAGGAAATGTTAAATGTAAAAAAACTGTAAGTTATTATCTGCTTAAATACATATATGGTGAATTAAAGAAACAGACAGAAGAGGTTGATGAAGCCAAATGGTTCCCATTAGAGGAGGCTATTAATTTAGTAACTTACAGAACCGATCAAGAAATCTTAATGAAAGCTAAGGAACTATTGTTAGATGAGCTGAAACTAACAAAAGTAAACTAACCATATTATGTGATTATGAACAAAGTCTTAGCTATACCTGATCTTCTTAGACAAATAGAAAAAGAAAAAAAACTAAAAAAGAAAATCGTCTTCACTAATGGTTGTTTTGATCTTCTGCATGTTGGTCATATAAGATACTTAAAAGAAGCAAAAAAATTAGGGGACATTCTAATTGTTGGGCTTAACTCAGACCGTTCGGTGAGCCTCCTTAAAAAAGGACGCCCCATTATCCCCGAAGATCAAAGAGCTGAGGTATTATCAGCCATTGAGGTTGTTAACTATATAGTTATTTTTGATGAGGAAACTCCATATGAGCTAATTAAGAAAATCAAACCTCACATATTAGTTAAAGGTGGTGACTGGGAGGTTAAAGATATTGTTGGAGCAGATTTGGTAGATAAAGTATATAGCCTTCCTTATCATGCAGGATGCTCAACAACAAATATTATCAATCGGATTCTTAATCTAAAAGATAATAAGGATTTATAAAACTATTCACTATATCTTTGAATTAATCGTGAGCCGTAATAAAAAAAAGCAGCTGCATAAACTAATAAAATAATAATCGATAAAACCCCCTCAAAATCTATATGCATTTTTCTAATTGCTATGTTTGTGTGGGTAAGTGGAAATAGATAGATTACTACTTTTACAAAAAATGGTAATTTATCAATAGGAAAGAAAGTTCCACTAAAAAAAGCCATAGGGATAATAAAAAAATTTGAATATGTTGCGGTATCCTCATGAGACTTAGTTATCATTCCCGCTATCACCCCTAAGGAAGAAAACAAAAAGCAATTAATCAATAATACCGCTAAAAAAAGAGGGGTAATCTTGAAAGCTGTTGAAGATAAATAACCAACAATTATAATTAGCAGAGACGCAAAAAGCCCTTTACTCATACCTGCTAAAACCTCTCCAATCATTATTGAAGAAGCTTTGATGGGGGCTTGCACATAAATCTGGAAAGTCTTAAAATATATCCTATTTAAGTTAAGAGTACTTGCTACCCAAGTATAGGAATTATTCATAGAGCTCATGGCTACAAGCCCAGGAATCAAAAATGTGAGATAATCACTTCCATGAATTGAGATATCTCTGCCCAGTCCAAACCCAAAGGCTAACAAATATATTATAGGAATGACCATAGCAGAGAAAATATACCCCAACTTAAGAAGTTTTCTCTTAAAGAGCAACATTTCACGAAGGAAAATAGGGTAAAAACTTAACCTTACAATCATTTGTTATATTTTCTCTCCTGTGATTTTTATAAAAACATCTTCAAGATTAGACTTCCTAATAGTCACGGAGCAATTATTTAGGCTGGAGGCAAATTCATGGGCTTCTTCACGATTTTTAAAGATCTGCTGTTTTAGATGGCCTTCTTCATCTATTATATCAACCACATACCTGCCAACCATTGATTTAAGGTTATCTGGCGTATCTACAGCGACTAACCTGCCTTTGGATAAAATACCTATCAAATCACACAGAGCTTCAGCTTCCTCTATGTAATGAGTAGTTATTACCACAGTCCTTCCTTGAATTTTAGTTTTTCTGATAATATCCCACATCTGTCTTCTTATTTGAGGGTCAAGTCCTATCGTAGGCTCATCTAAGAACAAGATTGATGGTTTTGGAAGCATCGCTCTGGCTAAAAGCAATCTTCTTTGCATTCCACCTGAAAAATGAGATACAACCGAGTCTTTCCTATCCCATAAATCAACCATTTTTAGAGATTCTTCAACCTTTTTTTCTAAATCTCCAACTTTATGTAGTAGTCCGTAAATATAAAGATTTTCCCATGCAGACAGTTCTCTATCAAGATTATTCTCTTGAGGAACTACCCCTATTCTTTTTTTAATCTCGATAGGATGTGTATATAGATTAAAACCATCTATCGTGCAAAAACCTTTATCAGGTTTAGATAGGGTAGTAAGTATTTTTATTATGGTAGTTTTCCCTGCTCCATTAGGTCCTAATAAGCCAAATATGATACCATGAGGAATTTTTAGTGATAAATTATCAACAGCAATTGTTTTTTTGTTATTCGCTTGATAGTAAGTTTTAGTAACAGACGAGATCTCAATCATTAATAAGATTCTTTAAGTGTTTAAAAAATAATTAATATAAGTATTCACTTTTAATAGTGATATTTTTATTATACAACCCTACCCCGGCTCATGGTAGGGTTATCTCATTGTTTATTTTTTTCTGCCTCTACTCCAAAGGGGGTAACCATCTTCATCTCTTAACTTCAGGATTGCATCTGCTTTTTTTACCTCAGCCGCTACCATAAATGTCTCTTTATCAATAGATATCCTTGAACCTTTCACTTCTACCTTATCGCCTTTTTCTATTTTAACATTTTGACTATTCACATACCACTGAGGACCCATATGCACTGGGATAACTCCTTTGTCTGTTTTAAGTTGAAGATGAACCCCTCCTGTCCTACCTCTTGCTGGCGGCAAAACCTCAACAGCCTCAACAACCCCTGAGACTATCTCAACCGTGGCAGGATCATAATTTCTTATAAGTCTCTGCTTTAAATCTCTATCTTGTGAAACATTTAGTGTGTTTTCTTTCACCTGCTGAGCAAAAACAGCAGACAATGAAAGAACTAAAAAAAATAATGTAAACAAACAAACTTTGTTTTTAAATCTCATTATTTTTTTCCCTCCTTTGAGCCGGTTTTACTTAATTTCATTTTAATATACAATTATCATGCCTTTTAAAAGGTAATTAATATTTAATAAAAAGATTTTAAAGTTTATTGGATCTAAGTTATTGATAAATATCAAAAGAAACCTAAAAGAGCTTTGTAAAATACAACTTTACGATCCTCTTTCCAAAAATCCTTTTTCAAGCTTCAAAGGTTTATAAATTAAAGCAAGCTGCCTTTTATATAATTCAATGTGTTGACTTATTCTGTGGAACAAAATCAAATGATTATCTGTATTAGTGATCACTAACTTTAAAGACACTTTGAGAAAAAACCTATATACATAAGGTAAAGATAAAGGTAGTAGATCTTTCAGTTTTTTAACTACTTTATAAATATCATTTTCTAATTTTCAGCTCTTTATCTTTTAACAAGACTGCATCTGTTATTTAAAAAACCATGCAAAAATTGCATACCCCTAATACAGATTTTGCATTAGGGGTCAATTCTTAAATTATCTTCCTCGTTCTAACTGCCAGCCTCTCTCTTTTAGATTCTCTTCACCTCCTTTCTTATCACCATGGGAATCCTTATCTGACTGTTTACGTTTTTCTGTATCTTTCTGAGATCTTTCTTGCTGTTGTTTATCAATGTCTGGCTTGATATCTTGTGGTGCTATCTCTCTTGTTCTTTCTCTTTTCGTATCTGGTAATGTTGGTCTTATCTCTGTAGGACTATCTTTTCTTATCTCAGATGGTGTCCTCTCCCTTAGCCTCTCTTGTTGTGGAGTTTGTCTGTTTATATCAGGCTTGATATCTTGTGGTGCTATCTCTCTTGTTCTTTCTCTTTTCGTATCTGGTAATGTTGGTCTTTCATTAAAAGGCTGAACTTGATTATTTCTTTGCCTGTTGTCAATATTAGGTATAGATCTTTGTATATCTTGAGATTTGTCTCTTGGTTTGCCCAGACGCTCTTGCATCTGTAGATCTCTCTCTCTATTAATGACAGTTCTTTCTCTTATCCCTTTAATGTCTAATTCTCTAATTTCTTTTGGAGGAAGCTTTTCTCTTGATATCTCTTTAAGTACTGGCATCATAGTTCTTCTTTCTGGTGAAATATTAGGTCTTCCAATGCTTATGTTTTCTTTTAAAAATGGGTTTTCTTTTATCCTAACTTTTTCCTCTTTACCGGCTATAAAATTATCTCTATGGACAACAGTAACTGCGTCTTTTACAAAGACATTTTTATACTTCTCTTTAATTACAATCTTATTTATATTAACATTAATTAAATTTACACTATGAGGACCATAATAGCCATAACCATAGTAGATCTCTCCAGGTGCAAGAGGTACCCAAGAAACATAAGTAGGAGTATAAACCCAGCCTACATAACCAGGACCCCAATAAACAGCTCCTCTTTGTGGTGGAACCCAGCACCATCCAATTGAAGCTAAGAATGCCCATCTGCCATAATGATAGGGTACCCAACCCCATGGCTCATAGGATATCCACACATAATCTCCCCTTATCCATGCCCATCTACCCTCTCTGTACGGTGCCCAACCAACTGAAAGAGTGATTTTTGGTGTCCAACAATAGCCATATTCTTTTACATAAATCCACTTTCCGTATCTATCAAAATCATATGAGTAATATCTCAACTCATCAGGTAGATATCTAACGCTTCTGTAGTCACTATACATTAATCTATCTCTATCAAAGTTCCATTGGGTCCATAAATCTGGCGAGCTCAGAGGATAAACCTCCTCCTTTAAATAACCTCTTATGAGCATCATACTACCTTCATCTACTACATTTTTACCATCCCTATGGTCAGCATAAACAGATCCTCTATAAACAGAAATATAAGTATAGCCATTACTTTGGACTTCTACTTTAAATACAGCTCTATCATATGCCCTTACCTTAACTACAGGTGTATTTACCTGCATAACATCCCTCTTACTTCTGTCCCTATAATTAATATATAAAGTGCCAAGATTAAGGTATAGATTTATAAAATCCTTGTCGTAGTTCAGAATATCGGCAGATGTCCTTTCTTTAAACCTAATAACTGTTCCATTCCTGAAATGAAGCTCAGCTTTTCCAAAATCAGGCACCCAAATTCTGTCCCCTTCATATAAAGGGACATTCACTGATGCAGGTAGCCACTCTTGAGAAGCCTCAGGATTGATCTGAACATCACCCTCAAGGTAACTCAACCTAATATCACCAAACCCCGCAGAAAAGACCTGTATGGGTAATAATATTGCCATACAGAAAATAATCAATTTAAGGTATCCTCTCATTTTTTTCACCTCTTCTATTAAATTTTTACTACTTTTTATGCAAAATACATGCTAAAAAACTTTTCTTCTACTTAACTCTGAATTTAACATATGCTTAAACATGAAATCATTTTCAGTTACTTTTATAAATATTTCTTATCCAAACACTAATATGCCCTGATAAACCAGATAAAAAAATATAGAATACTGATGGATGGGAAAATACTCCGCAATTAAATTTAAAATCTTTATCCCTCTTGGAAAGGAAAAAGGATGAATGTTATAAATAATGAATACAGTATAGTATAATAAAGCTAATGAAAAAATTTATCTTAGCCATTACAGGTGCAAGCGGTTCAATAATAGGGATCAAGCTATTAAAAGAGTTAATTAAGATATCAGAAGTTCACCTCATCATCTCAACCTCAGCTTTACCTATAATTAAAGATGAGACAGGCATAGATCCCTTAACATTGTCTGATACATTAATCAAAACAAAGCAGGGCAAAAAACAATTTTTTATATACAAAGATAATGATTTATGGGCTCCTATCGCCAGCGGCTCATTTAAGACTAATGGAATGTTTATTGTGCCTTGCTCAATGAAAACTCTATCCGCTATTGCCAATGGATACTGCAACAATCTAATAGAAAGAGCAGCTGATGTAACTATCAAAGAAAAAAGGCAGTTGTTGATTTGTCCAAGAGAAATGCCCTTAAATGCTATTCATCTTGAAAACATGCTTAAACTTGCAACCTTGGGAGTTACCATAGCACCACCCGTCATAGCTTTTTATCATAGACCAAAAAATATAGATGATATAATTAATTTTTTCGTGGGTAAGATTTTAGATTCTTTTAACATTGACCATAATCTCTTTAAAAGATGGGGCACTGAAAAATGATTGGAGTTATTTTATTAAATATGGGTGGGCCCGACTCCTTAGAGTCAGTTAAACCGTTTCTCCAAAACTTGTTTTCTGATCGCGATATTATAAAGTTAGGACCTTCTTTTCTACAAAAGCCATTAGCATCATTAATAATAAAGACGAAACTTAAAAAATCTATAAATTCTTATAATCTAATTGGAGGCAAATCTCCATTATTAGACATTACCTTTCAACAAGCAAAAGCATTAGAAGATAAATTGAATTCTGTTGAACTAAGTAGTTCAACTAAATTTAAAGTTTATGTGGTAATGAGGTACTGGCATCCCTTTGCTATGGAAACTATAAATCAAATTCAAAGAGAAGGCATTAGAAATATTATAGCAATCTCTCTCTACCCCCATTATTCAAAAGCTACATCAGGTTCTTCTTTAAAGAACCTATCTGAGTCTTTTTCAAATATCACAGCAAAAAATATAATGCTGCCTCAAGAAACAGAAAAACCTTTTTTCATTGATTATTCTACTTTTAAAGTCTGCTTTATCCCTTCTTGGTGTGAACATCCTATTTACATTGACTCAATCATAGAGAAAATACAAGATAAATTCTCCTTATTTAGAACTACATACAACATACCCCATCCTGAGTCTCAAGTTATCGTATTGTTCAGTGCCCATAACCTACCACAAAAATTTATTAAACAAGGTGACCCCTATGTGGTACAAACACAAAAGACTATAAAGGAAATCACAAAAAGAATTAAATTAAATTGGTATCTTTCTTATCAGAGTAAAACAGGTCCTGTAAAATGGCTTGAACCTGCAACAGAGGACACGATAGTGATGCTCGCAAAAAAAGGTATCAAAAATTTGCTTATCGTGCCTATTAGCTTTGTCTCAGACCATATTGAAACACTCTATGAGATTGACATGCTCTATAAGGAAATTGCAGATAAACATGGGCTCAATCTGATCAGAACTGATTCCTTAAATATCTCACCAAAATTCATTGAGGCCCTTGCCGAGATAGTAATATCAAATAGTAAAAAATGGTTTACTCTCTAATGTAATTTAAAACTTTAATATCAAAAAAAATTATTATCAAAAAATTTAGCCAACAAAGACTTAAAAGTAAAAAAAGACAAAACCTCAGCCTGTGCTTTACACATTGAAACTCAAGTCTTTAATTACTATTGTGATTTAAAATAACGGTAAGCAAAAAACTTAAGCAAATAAATAATCTTAACTTCCTTTGATTTTATCTACAAGTTAATGTTCCCTTAAACTTCTATTCAGTTATCTAAAATGCTCACAATATAATTATTTACACATTAATCACAATTCAACAGCTAAAACTTATTTTTACAAACAAAAGATGATTGCTTTTAAAATATTTAAATTCATAGTTAAAAAGATGGTTACTGAGATACAAATTACCTTATGTTTTTAGCTTTTTCATTATCTCAGGAAGTTGGGTTATAAAGTCTGGGTTTACTCTCCCAAGATACATTTTAAGACCTTTAATGTCCAACTTAATATCTTCTATCTCTTGTTTTTGTTCACTAAGTTTGCTTATCTTTTCAGTAAGACTTTTAATCTCTTTCTCTAACAAAGATATCTTTTCTTGTAAAACTAAAATATCTTTCATTTTTAAGTCCTTTATGTTTAAGCTATTTTCTACGTTGTGCCCTTGTTTTTTTAGCCAGTTTTCTGTGTTTATGTTTACGCATCTTCTTTTTACGCCATTTTATTACGCTACCCACACCCTCACCTCCTCATTATTAAGTGTAATTATAATAACATACCTAACATAAATAATAAGAACAAGATTTACGCTAAAGTGTCTTACTATGAAATTTATTAGTAGCTGCCTCCATAAATGCTTCTATTTGTAGTTCAGTAGCGGTAGACTCTGTACCATCGTATGGAATACTTATACAAGGTACATCATACTCATCACTCAAAACCTTAAGTAATGCTGTAACTATAGTGCCAGGCATACAACCAAAGGGCATAACATTGATGATGCCGCAACAGCCTCTTTGTATGAAATCTATAGCCTTACCAATACTGAGGATTGTTTCACCCTCAAATGAATCATGAACATAAGGGGATGCCATCTCTAATAGCTCTTTGGTTTTAGGTTCATGGAGGGTTTTTAAAAACCCCTTAAAAGGTTTTGTTAAAGCATGCTCTATTTTTGCTTGCATAAGCTTTTTTATCCCAAAGGCTAAAAGAGCAGAAGTGTCTTTATTCCTAATTGCCCTTCTTTCTGCAAGAAAATTCACATAGTAGATCCATTCTTCCATTGGTGCCAGATACACTTCACCGCCAAGAGCCTCAATTTTTCTCACAAGATCTTCGTTAGAGAAGGTATGAGATCTAACAAAGATCTCACCTACCACTCCTATTAGTGGCTTTTGTATGTTTTTCTTAGGAATATTTTTAAAGTCATTTTTAAGGGTTTCCATTAAATATTTAAGCTCATCATAAGGGCTTTTACAAAGAAGAGAATAAATTTTATCAAGATATCTTTTATATAGAGCATCAGTTATACCTTTTTCAGCCTCATAGGGTCTGGTCTCGTGAAGACATTTATATAAGATATCAAATGCTACGATTCCTGCCCATGCGGTTTTTGTAAACTCATTACCTTTGCCATTTTGAACAAAATTATTAGAATGCTGTTCAGGAGCGAAGATTAACACATCTTCATAGCCGATCTTCTTAAGAATAATATTTTGTAAAACATTATATTGTCCAAACCTGCAAGGACCTCCAGCTGTTGGCATTAAAAAAGCTGTTTGCTCAGGCCTCACGCCGGGTTGTGATAGCATTTTGATAATATCACCTGTTGTTACAGTGCATGGATAACACTCTTTCCCAGATAAATATTTCTTGCCTATATCAACTGATTCTTTATCTGAAAGAGGTAGAACTTCTGATTTTATGCCACATTTATTGTATGCCGCAGATACAGCAAAAGCGTGATCAACCATTCTTGGTATATAAACAGTCCTTCCTTCGAGAGAAAGGGATTTTTTAAGCTTTAAGTTAGGAGCAACAGAGTAATTAGTCCGACTTTTTGCATCAAAGAAACTATTTATACTATCAAGAAAAGCCTCACATCTTGTCAAAGCACCAGCATCAGCACTATGTTCGTCTATTTCTATATGTAAAAAAGGTTTATCCCCTAGTTCTTCCCTAAAATATTTAAGAATAAAAGAGTCAGGTCCACAGGAAAAATTTCCTATATATATTGGGTAAAGGTTCTTTTCTTTAGAAATAATTTTAGAGGCTCTAAGGATTCTTTGTCCGGCCCTCCAGTACATGTTTGGCCATTCATTGCTTATTGATACACTTTCTATCGGGAGAAAATCCATTGGTAAAGACAGAATATTAATGTTGTTGAGTTTCTTTGGTATTTCAAGATTCATTCCAGGATCATAAGCGTTGTATGCTCTACCAACAATGATAATGATTGGTTCTTTTGATCTTAAATACTCCTGCAAAACCTCTAACCCCTTATTTTTTATAGCTGTAATGAAATCATCTTGTGACTTTGTGGCATAAAAAATAGCTCTTTCAATATCCTTCTTAGATATATCATACTGAGAAAAAACCCTTTTTAATTCTTTTTTAAGATATTCATCGCCTCTACTTAAATCTATAATTGGGGTAATAGTTGTTTTTCCCTCGGTAATTGATTTAGTCACATATGGAATAGTCTGAACATAAGGACAAGATAAACCTCTTACATATTCATTGGTATCCTTGTTTAGATTGATTGAACTTGGTATAAATAAAATATCCAGATCTTCGTTAATTAAATACTTAATATGACCATGAGCTACCTTCACAGGAAAGCAAGCTTCTGAAAAAATGTTCTCTAATCCCAAATTTTTGATCTGTTTGTTAGTCTTTGGGGAAACTACAACCTCAAAGCCAAGCTCCCACAGCAATGTGCTCCAAAAAGGCAAGTAATCATGAAATAAAAATATATAAGGCAGCCCAATTTTTAATCCTAAGGACCTTCTGCTACCTTTGGATTGATAATCAAGATGCGCTTTCCACAACATCTCCTCTCTAAAGGTGAACAAATCTGGAACTTTAGACTTTTGTTGTTGCCTGATATCATACTTTTCGCATCTTCCACCATAATACAAAAAGCCTTCTTCATCAGCTACTTTAACTCTATTTATCTCACATACATTAGGACACCCTTTACACTCAAAGGAACTAATCTCATAAGGTTTTTGCGATAGTTGGAATCCTTTAAATTTAGTTGGTGGATTACCCAACTCTTGCATATGCCTTTTTGCTATCAAAGCCATACCTATAGCACCTGTAACATCATGATTTGGGGGAACGGTAATCTCTCTGCCAAGGTATTTCTCAAATGCTGCTACAACTGATTTATTGAAGGCTACACCACCTTGAAAGAAGATATTATTTCCGATCTTCTTTCCAGCAACTACTCTATTTATGTAATTTTGAACAATTGAATAAGCCAAACCAGCAAGAAGATTTTCTTTCTCTGCACCTTTTTGCAAGTTTGACATTAGGGAGTTTTCCATAAAAACAGTGCATCTCTCACCAAGTCTGCACGGATTTTTGGCTCTCAGTGCCATTTCTGCAAAATCATTTTTTATTGAAACATCCAGTTTTTCTGCCTGCTCCTCAAGAAATGAGCCTGTGCCTGCAGCACAAGCCTTATTCATCTCAAAATCTATGATCATGCCATTTTCTATAGAAATATACTTGGAGTCCTGCCCACCAATCTCAAAAATTGTATCTACCTTAGGGTCTATATAAATTGCAGCCGTAGCTTGTGCGGTAATCTCGTTTTTTACTATATCAGCACCTACATAATCAGCTATCATATACCTGCCTGAACCAGTAGTTCCTACACCAACTATTTCTACAGCCTCACCTACCTCTTGATAAACCTCTCGGAGACCTTGTTTAACTGCCTCTATCGGTCTACCTGCTGTCATTAAGTAACTCTTTGCAAGGAGATTCCCTTCTTCATCAACAATAGCAAGATTAGTGCTTATAGAGCCTATATCTATGCCAAGATAAGCTTTAACCTTTTGTGATTCTAATACACTAAAAGGTAACTTTATATCCTTTGACTTCAGGTGTCTCTCTAAGAATCTATCCCCTTCGCATAAGAGAGGTTTATGAGCATTATCAGAATAAACTTGGGTAGATATATAACTATCTAATGATTCTATATCAAAGTTATTAAACTTATTGTCATCTCTGTCTTTTAGCGCAGCTCCTATCGCACCCATATACAAAAAATCTGGAGGCACGAATAACTCATTAAGACCAAAAACTTCCTTAAAAGCCCTAATCATGCCTTTGTTTGCAGCTACTCCTCCTTGAAAAGAGACTGGTGGGATAATATCCTTTCCTTTTGCGATAGCTCCTTTGAAGTTTCTTGCTACAGCAAAACACAGACCAGCAACTATGTCTTCGACAGGGGTTGCGATCTGCTGAAGATGAATCATATCTGATTTTGCAAAAACGCTACATCGCCCAGCTATTTTAGAAGGTCTTTTAGATTGTTCTGCCATTTCACTAAATTCTTCTATTGTTAGTCTTAGCCTTTCTGCCTGTTGCTCTAAAAATGAGCCTGTCCCTGCAGCACAAACTGAGTTCATAGAGAAGTCTTTAATTCTTCCATCCTGAAGAAATATTAGTTTTGAATCCTCACCGCCTATCTCAATTATTGTTCTAATATTAGGGTATAGGCTTTTTACTGAATAGGACTGAGCAACTATCTCATTTATGGGACTTATTTTTAAGATAGATGCTATGATTTTACCTGCCGAACCTGTGATAGAGAGAAAAGCTTGGGGAAAATCCTTTTTTACTTGCTTTAATAATTGTAGTGCTACTTTAATGCTATTGCCAAAATGCCTTATATAGAAATCTTTTATTTTCTCACCTCTATCATTAAGGACAACAAGCTTTACAAATACAGACCCCACATCAAGGCCTATGCGTTCCATTGTTACCCCCAAAAATTTAGCATTTATTTCGTTTATACAGCATTATTATTTAAGTTAAAAAAATTAATTATAAAATGACATTGTATTAAATAATCAACAAATTCTTTTGAACATCTAACCTTATAATAAAATAAATGTTTACCGATGCAGTTTCTATCAATTACAACATACTATTAACATGAGAGAATACTTTTAAAAGACGACCTTAAAATACCATCCTCTGCTGAATAAAAAGCTCTTACCACTGCATAGACAAGTTTTCTTTTTTAAATTTTAATTTATCATCTCAAAGTAATTCATAAGTTAACGATTACAAACTCAAAGGTAACTCATTTTTGCCGTAAAACTCTCTCTACTGTCTTAATAGCACAAAACTCTCCACACATGCTACAGACATCACTAAGAGTTGGAGGTATTTGTTCTCTAAGAAACCTAATCTTCTCTGGATTAAAACTTAAAGAGATCTGTCCTTCCCAATCAAGATTTTTCCTGTATAAAGACATCTGTCTATCTTTTTCTATAGCGCTTGGTATCCCTTTAGCTATATCAGCTGCATGAGCGGCAATCTTTGAGGCTATTAAACCTTCCTTTACATCTTCAATATCTGGAAGCCTAATGTGTTCTGACGGTGTAACATAGCAAAGAAAATCAGCCCCTGCAGCACCTGCTATTGCTCCACCGATTGCTGCAGCTATATGATCGTAACCTAAGGCTATATCAGTAACAAGAGGTCCAAGAACATAGAAGGGAGCACCTTTACAAATCTTCTTCTGTAATTTTATATTAAGCTCTACCTGATTTAATGGTACATGACCTGGTCCTTCAATAATCACCTGCACACCCTCGCTTAGTGCAATATCTCGGAGTTCACTTAGGGTTAGTAGCTCCTCTATTTGACACCTATCTGTTGCGTCTTGCAGACAACCAGGTCTTAACCCATCTCCAAGACTTAAAGTGAGGTCATATTTTTTTGCAATTTCTAAAAGCCTGTCAAATTGCTCATATAAAGGATTTTCTCTATCATTTAAGATCATCCATTCAAGTAAAAATGAGCCACCTCTACTTACTATATTTAATTGTCTACCTTCAACCTTTAGCCTCTCTATCGCTTTACGTGTAACCCCACAATGAACGGTTATAAAATCCACTCCATCTTCAGCATGTTCTTCTATCACTTTAAAGAGTTGATCTTCAGTCATCTTTGAGATAGAATTTGCCTGTTCTACTGCCTGAACTACAGCCTCATAAATAGGAACGGTTCCGACAGCAATTGGAGCTTTCTTTATTAAAGAATTTCTTATCTCTTTAATAGCACCACCAGTAGATAGATCCATTACAGCGTCAGCACCATACTTAATTAATACTTCAAGCTTTGATATCTCTTCATCAAGAGAGATTTTGTCCTTAGAAGTGCCTATATTTGCATTTATCTTTGTTTTCAAGCCATTACCTATAGCAAGAGGCTGAATATCTCTCTTTATATTTTTGGTAATAACAGTTAAACCATTTGCAATATCAGATGCGATTTTCTCTGGGGATACATTCTCTAAATTAGCTACTTTTTCCATCTCTAAGGTTATTATTCCCTTTTTAGCATACTGAATTCTTGTCATCATTTTTCTCCAAACGATATATAAATTTGCTAACAGTATCTTCTATATTTTCTGCAGAAAGAATAGACCTTATTACTGCTACTCCATTAGCTCCGGCAGATAATACTTCATTAATATTTGTAAGGTCTATACCTCCTATAGCAAGTATAGGGATAGTTATAAACTGCCGTACTTCCTTCAAAGAATTCAACCCAACTGGATCTCCATATTTTAGTTTTGAAGGCGTCTTAAAAATGGGACCAAATGTAATAAAATCAGCACTTTCTGTTTGTGCTATTTTTGCTTCATCAAGTGAGTGGGTTGAGACTCCTATAAGCATATTTTTTTTAACAATTTTCCTTACTGCATGAGGTGGTATACTTGTTTGAGCAAGATGAACTCCTGAAGCACCCACAGATAAAGCAACATCAACTCTATCATTAATAAAAAGCTTTGCTCTATAGTATTCTGTTATTGACTTTATTTGATAGGCTAACCTTAAGTAATCCCTAATAGGTAAATCTTTTTCTCTTAATTGTATCGCGGTAACGCCTGCTTTCAGTGCTCTTTCTATTGAATATAAGAAAGCATTTTCTGTAAAAAATAACTTTCGGTCTGTTATCAGGTAAAGCTTAGGGAACATTAATTTATACCAACATTCCCTCTAATGGACTGCTGGCTGTAGCATATAATTTCTTTGGTATCCTTCCTGCTTTATAAGCAAGTCTACCAGCTATTACAGCGTATTTCATAGCCTCTGCCATAGAGATAGGGTCTTTTGCGCCAGCAATCGCAGTATTGATTAAGACAGCATCACAACCAAGTTCCATTGCTACTGTAGCATCTGAAGCAGTTCCAACACCTGCATCAACTATTATAGGGACTTTAGCAGCTTCTAATATTATCCTTATATTATAAGGATTTCTTATCCCTAATCCTGAGCCTATTGGAGCTCCCAATGGCATAACTGCTGCGGCTCCAGCGTCCTCAAGCTTTTTTGCAATTACAGGGTCATCGTTAGTATAGGGAAATACGATAAAACCTTCTTTTGCCAGTATCTCAGTTGCTTTTAAAAGTCCAATATTATCTGGGAACAACGTTTTTTCATCCCCTATAACTTCAAGTTTTATCATATCTGAAACCCCAGCTTCCCGAGCTAAACGAGCATATCTTAAAGCATCCTCAACAGTATAACATCCAGCAGTATTTGGCAGAATCTTATATCTTTTAGGATCAAGATAATCAAGTAAATTTGGGGATTTTCTGTCTGTAATGTTAACTCTTCTGACTGCAACAGTGACAACATCTGAGCCTGATGCCTCAACTGCCCTTGCAGTTTCTTCAAAATCCTTGTATTTGCCAGTACCCACCCAAAGCCTTGATTTAAACTCTATACCTCTTATAATCAGCTTGTCATCCTCCATATTACCTCCCCTGATGTTGTCACAAAAAAACTATTTTTTGCTTTAAAAACTTATATTAATATTATAGTCTAAATGCCACCACCGACAAAATTAATGATCTCAACAACATCTCCATCTTGTATTTTCTGCTTAGCTAAATCTGCTCTTCTAATAACACAGAGATTAAGTTCAACTGCAACTCTCTCTGGCATAATTCCTAACTCAGATAAGAGCTCCAACAAGGTCTCCTTTTCAGTGTTATAGTCTTGACCGTTCAACTTTATTTTCATAGTCATTTTTTTTCAAAATAAATTTGCTCAAAAAAAAACCTCCCGTCATATGAGAGGACTTTTACATTACTTTATAGACCCATTCCCTACGACGGCATTGCCCGTATCAGGTTCAAAGGGTTTTCCTCATCCTTTTAGACAAGGAATCTCAGGCGTTGTAGCCTCCCCCAGGTTTTTTTATACTAAAACAGTATTTTAATTCTTGTCAAATGGATTTTTAACCCAAAATCGCATTTAGTAAATGTCGTTAATCTTTGTTATTCTAACTTATTGTAGGCAAGTTATTAATAAACATCTAATAAATCCCAAAGAAATAATATAAAATTCCAATAACCCCACCTAACCTCCCCTTAACCTAAGGGGAGGAATTGAGTTATTTGGGCTCACTTTCACGCATGGGGAGGGAATTGAGTTGTTTGGTCTCGCCTTAACGCAGAAGGGGGACAAAATTACCCCCCTCTTAGTCTAAGAGGGGGTAAGGGGGAGTTAGACTGCCTCTATATTCAGGAGGCACAGAAGTCTAGTAGCATGGAAAATGACTTTAGCACTTTCAGAGTTTCTAAATTTATATATTTAAGTTAAGAGCGAGTGTGGTGGAGTAAGTTTTAAGAGGCGGTTTTAGCCAAAAAAAGAAAGATAACCCCACCTAACCTCCCCTTAAGATAAGGGGAGGGAATTGAGTTGTTTGGTCTCACTTTCACGCATGGGGAGGGAAATTGAGTTGTTTGATCTCACCTTAAGCATAAGGAAGGACAAATTTACCCCCTCTTAGTCTAAGAGGGGGTAAGGGGGAGTTAGACTTAGAGCAGCAGAGCAAGAGTTTTCAAATAAAGAAGGATTTGTTTAGATCTTCAACTACTTCTCTACTTTAAGAGGTTCAAAGGGGATTAGCTATAGGCAAAGAGTTAGTAGGTCATGGTTTTTAATGGTAGCCGCAACCTTTAGGTTGCGATAAACAGTTTATCACAGCCGCTAAAGCCTTCGATTTCCCAGACTAATTACTTAGATTCTTCAATGCTTTTTATTGAAATATGCACTAACAAGATTTTTAAATTTGAGTATGAACGATAAGTTCACATTATTTATGATTTATATACTTATTATAGATATATTCTATAATTTATCATTTATCAAGTGAAAATAACTATTAGAAAAACCTCATAGGTTGCCTTTAAAATATTGGCACAACATTGACCCCCTCTTTATGAACAGGCTGAAGATGATAATTGCTCTATCTTTAGCCTGTTTGTTAAAAGTTTTAAGCAAGAAAAATATCTAAGTTAAGGAGCAAATAAATGCTTATAGACGCAAGAGGTATTGGCTGTCCAAAGCCAGTGTTGATGGCTGAGGAGGCATTAGCACAAATACAGGAAGGTTTGATAGAGATTTTGGTTGACAATGAGGCTTCTGTCAGTAATCTTACAAGATTTGCCAATAAAAATGGCTTTTATACTGAAAATATTAAAGAGGATAATTACTGGCGGGTAAAGATCGTTAAAGGCTATCCCTGTGAGATTCCTGCTGAAAAACAAAAAGAGGATCAACCCCAAATGCAGCCCACAAGCCTTCAGCCTTCAGCCTATTTCCTTATCGTTGCAACTGATACAATGGGCAAGGAAGAAGAACTTGGCAAAATTTTGATGAAAGCATTTTTTGAGACGATGAAGGTAACAAAAGAGCTTCCACAGACTATATTTTTCCTTAATGCTGGCGTGAAACTAACTACAGTTAATGAAGAATTTATCCCCCTCCTCAAAGATATTGAGGCTATGGGTGTGGAGATTTTTTCATGCGGGACATGCCTCAAACACTATAACCTTGAGTCTGCATTGAAAGTCGGCTACAGAGGCACTACCAACCACATCATTGAAGGGTTGAAAGACGCTAAGAAGACCGTATGGATTGGTTAATCTTTAAACATTAATATGTTAGGCTTTAAAGAAAAGATTAAGTGGCTATTTTCATCAAAGAAAATATATTTCACCTTACGATTAGTCCTTGGCGGGCTCTTTGTCTATGCTGGAATTCTTAAGATTTCAGACCCAAAGGCTTTTGCAAAGGTAATCTCCCAATATAATCTCGTTCCTGAATCCCTTCTCATAATTGTTGCCTTTGGCTTGCCAGTAATTGAAATAATAGCAGGTGCAGGGCTGATTTTTGACATAAAGGGCAGTCTTACAGCCATATCAGCCATGATAGTTATGTTCATAATCGTTCTGTGGTATGGAATATTAAATAACCTTGAAATAGACTGCGGCTGTTTCTCTTTAGAAGAACAAAAAACGCATGATTCCCTGAGAGAGGCTTTCTATAGAGATTGGATAATGCTCGGCGGGGCAATGTATCTTTACTGCTATCGTTTTATCACAAGGGGGTTTAGGTTAAAGAAAGTTATTTAAATAAGCCATTTTATGGCTTTTAATTCACTTTGGAGGTAGAAATTATGAAATTTAGGTTATTAGGTGTAAGTGTATTAACATTAATCTTTGTCTTTGGACTCACATTGAGCGCAATGGCTTTTGGCGTCAAAGAGCTTGAGAACGAAAAAATCGCTGTCAATTTTGCCCGAGAGGTTGAAAGGGGTGGATACAAAATAGTCTCAACACCAGAGCTTAAGGGTTGGATAGATGCAAAAAAAGAGATGCTCTTAATTGACACAATGCCATATGAAGCAAGTTATAAAAAAGAGCATATACCTGGTGCAAAGCCTATGGAATTCCCTATCCCTGAGATGACCTCTATTGATGACAAGACAAAGGCTGAATTGGAAAAACTTTTAGGTTCCGACAAAAACCGTTTAATCATCTTTTATTGCGGATTTACTACCTGCACACGCAGTCATAATGGGGCGATGTGGGCAGTAAAGATGGGTTATAAAAATGTCTATAGACATCCCGGCGGCATCAAGGCTTGGAAAGAGGCTGATTATCCAGTTGGAAAGGTGAAATAACCATGAAATACGGGGCAAGAAACACTCTGATTGGAAAGAGGCAGGGTTAGAGGTTGAAAAATGAGAGTAATTTGGCAGGAAAGGAGTCTTAAAAAAACAGCCATTGATACTGTCCAGATTAATCTTGGAAATAGGTGCAACCAGAGATGCATTCATTGTCATATTGGTGCCTCCCCAGAGGGCAGTAACAACATGGATGTTAATACAGCATATCTTTTATGTGAAAAACTCTTGTCACTCAATCCCAAACTGGTTGAGTTCACTGGTGGAGCGCCAGAGATGAATCCTAATCTCTCCATGTTTCTTGAAAAACTCTCAAGGTCTTCTATCCCCATATCAGTTAGAACAAACCTAACCATTTTAGATATCCCAGAGTACTCACACTACATTGAACTCTATAAAAGATATGGTGTAAAGGTCATAGCCTCACTACCAAGTTATCATAGAGAGACAGCGGACAGGCAAAGGGGGAAAGGCGTCTTTAACAAAAGTATCATTGTACTCAAAAAGCTGAATAAAGCTGGGTATGGTATAGGAAAGCATAAATTAGACCTCGTATATAACCCTTCAAGTGATTATCTTCCGCCATCTATTGAGGTGCTCGAGTATGATTATAGAAAAACACTTAAGGAGCAATATGGGATTGAATTTAACAGGCTTATTACCATTACCAATTCACCCATAGGAGGTTTTAAGAGATACCTCATTAACAGTAAGAAATATGAAGATTATTTAAAGCTTCTTGCTAATAATTTCAATGCTGATACCTTAAATTACCTGATGTGCAGAAGCCTTGTATCAGTGGATTATCTGGGATATGTATATGATTGCGATTTTAACCTCGCCTCGTCAATCAAGATAAAGGGATTTGAAAATATAAAATTCTGGGAGATAGACTTTGATGATTTCTATCCTGAGATAACCTGTGCAGAGCATTGCTATGCTTGTACGGCCTCTGCTGGCAGCAGTTGTCAGGGTGCTTTGATAAAAGATTATAAGGATTTTGATGTCCACAAAACCGTCAAGAAATATTATGGCACAGAGCTTAAAGGAACTAAAGACCTTAAGACAGGAGCTTGCTGTAATCCTGATCTATATCCACCTCATATTAAAGATGCCCTGTCTTATGTTGCTGATGAAATCAAACAAAAATACTACGGCTGCGGCTCTCCAATACCTCCTGCTATCAAAGGATTGAAGGTTTTGGATATAGGCTGTGGAACTGGAAGGGACTGCTATATTTTATCCAAACTTGTGGGAGAAGAGGGCTTTGTTTATGGATTAGACATGACCAAAGAGCAGATAGAAGTGGCAAAGAGATATGTTGATGATCATACAAAGAGATTTGGATACAAAAAGCCGAATATAAAGTTTATCCATGATTACATAGAAAATTTAGACAGGCACTTCTCTGAAAACTCTATAGATATCGTTGTATCAAATTGTGTCGTGAATCTCATTGAAGACAAAGAAGGCGTCATCAAGCAGATTTACAAGATTCTCAAGTACGGTGGAGAATTCTATTTTTCAGATATCTATGCAGACAGGCGCCTGCCTGATTGGATGAGAAAAAATCCCCTGCTTTATGGCGAGTGTTTAGGGGGCGCCCTTTATTGTAAGGATTTTGAGCGAATAGCCCAAAGGGTAGGCTTTACGGACCCAAGGGTAGTATCAAAGAGGGCTGTAGATATTAAGAATGAGGTGATAGAGAAACTTATTGAGAATATTGAATTCTATTCAATCACTTACAGACTTTGGAAGATAGATGGGCTTGAGGACGCTTGCGAAGATTATGGTCATATTGCCATATATAAAGGGGGCATACCTGAATCACCTTTTAATTTCGTGCTTGACAGCAACCATGTATTTGAAAAGGACAGACCTATGCGGGTCTGTGGTAACACAGCATTAATGCTTTTAAAGACAAGGGTTAAAGACTACTTTAAGGTGATTGGTGACTTTAGCATGCATTTTGGGGCTTTTAAGGGATGCGAGGTTGCTACTTTCTCTAATGAAAAACAATCACAAAAGGGTTGCTGTTGTTAAACCGTTATGATTAACAGAAGAACATTTTTAGGGATATCAGCCTTAACATTATTATTTAAAGATCTTACACTTCTACATGCTAATGACTTTCCAACAAGACAATCACCTGTAATAATTAATAAACAAGCAAAATTGCTCCTTATTTACACTGAACTGAATCTTAAATCAGCCTTTAAAGACAATCCCCACTGGGGTATTGTGGCACGAAATGGCAAGCTTCAAAACAAGGCAATACTTAAAGCCTTTGTTGATGCCATTGACTTTCACGATGCACTTATAGGCATTGGTGCAAAGGCAGGGAATAATCTCACAGAAGAAAAAACAGGTTGTATCACCTGCCTTGAGAGTTGTTGGATAGCAATTACAGCAATGCGAGATATCCAAACATCAGTAATTTCAAAAGGACATTTTCACCAAACTTAAGATTTAAAGACAATGATGTAATACTGCCAAAGATTGACGGTTATCCTGTGTTGGTGAGGTATGCACTGCTTTAAGTTGAGATTAGCATGCAGATATTAGTAGTAGAATTTCAAAAATTTTATTTAAGGAGGCTTCACCATGCAAAGATTATTTGTTGTTGTTTCAATGTCTATTGCTTTATTTTTTTTAAGCATTTCTGTTGCTTTAAGTCAACAAACAGAAAAGTATCCAACTAAAGAGAATCCATTAATTATCAATGAAAAGCAAAAAACCGTAATGATTTATACCGAAGTTAATGAAATGAATGTCCATCAATATAATGTTCATTGGGGTGTTGTTTTTAAAGGCGGCAGATTTCAAGATAGGGCTATTTTAAGAGCTTATGTGAATCATCTTGACTTCCATGATGCATTAATCAAGATTGGTGCAAAGCCAGGAAACAACCTCAACAAAGACACAATAGGTCATTATGTAGCTGGCGATATTATTGATATAAAAGCAACTTGGCCCGGATTAGGCAAAGAGCTATCTTTAAATGAGATCTTTGAAGATACAAGTGGTAAAGGATTTGAAATAAGGTTTGGTGGGAATCGCAAGGCATCAGAAGAACAAAACACTGGCTGCATCACCTGTCTTGAGAGTTGCTGGATTTCTATTTCAAGCAACGCAAAATATCCACAGACTCATGCCTTTCAGAGATTTGTTAATCCAAACTCTAAATTTAGAGGAAAGTCTAATGTGTTACTCGGAGAAGGCAAGCCAGTGATTTTGATTTATAGATTGGCTTCTTTGAAATAAAGATAAAAAATCAACAAGTGAAAGTGTGAAAATTACTGTAATAATCCCTGTTTTCAATGAAAAAGAAAACATTATTAGTTGTATTGAAAATGTAAAGAGAATTAATCCCCTTGAAATACTCGTCGTTGATGGTGGTAGCAGTGATAACACCTGCGAATTAGCTAAAAATCATGGTGCAAAGGTCATTAGTTCAAAAAAGGGCAGAGGCATTCAGCTTGCTGAAGGTGCAAAAGAAGCAAAGGGCGATTTATTACTTTTTATCCATGCTGATGCAAGACTGCCAAAGAACCTAATAAATGGCGATTTAACTAAAGTATTTAATGATGGCTATATAGGTGGATTTTTTAGATTAAGATTTGATAGCGACAGCCTATCAATTAGAATAGTTGAAACCTTTGCAAACCTTCGCTCAAGTCTATTTTCATTACCCTATGGAGACCAAGCAATTTTTGTAAGTAAAAAGACTTATGAAGAGATAGGAGGATTTAAAGAATACCCATTTTTAGAAGACTTGGATTTTGCCTTAAGGGCAAGAAGATTAGGGAGGCTAAAGGGGTTAGATATGCCTGTCACTGTTTCATCAAGGCGTCTGAAAAAGGGTTATCTTCTTTCTCCGATAATTGTCAGTTTAAGAAATGTTATGATTGCATTGTTGTTTATCTTTGGTTTTAAACCCGAGAAACTTGTGAGGTTATACAAATGATAGATGAATTTTTAGAAAAATGTAACTCCTGTGGCAAATGTCAAAAGGTCTGTCCTTTTTTAAGCATATATGGAAAGCCTGACGAGATACTCCATCGAGACGATGACAGTGTCTTTGAATGCACAAACTGCGGAGCCTGCACATTAGTATGCCCCTTTAAACTAACTCCTTCTGAAACTCTGCATAACAAAAAGAGTCAAATAATCCAGTCAGGTAAATATTCACAGAAGACCGCCAATGCCTTAAATTTAGCAAGGGGATTTGCATGGCGTGGACATAAGTTTCCATTTAAACACTATAGTCACTGTGAGGTTGCCTTTTGGCCAGGGTGTGGTCTGACAGGGGTAAGCCCTGCCATTGTCAAGGCATGCGTTAAAACCCTTTCAGTAAGATTAGGCAAACCTGTAGGGCTCATACTTGACTGCTGTTTTGACCCCTGTTATCAAATGGGAGATATTGAAACTATTCAAAACGCTATTTCACAAATCAAAAAAAGCCTTGAAGGTAGCGGTGTTACAGAACTTATCACTGGCTGTGGTAATTGCACAAAGATTTTAAGCAAGTATTTACAAGACATCAAGGTCAGGCACATATTTGAGGTCTTAGATAAAGAGGATTTATCAGACCTGCCCAAAGACTCAGTTCTACATCATCCATGTCCGTCTTTCAGATTTAGCGCTGTGCAAGAAAGAGCAAGAGACATTATTTGTAATCAATTACAACAAACAGAAGCAAACAAAATACCAAGTTGCTGTGGGTTAGGCGGTGGATTGCATCATTTAAATCCTGATTTGTCTAACTCATTTACCAAAAAGGCTATCGGAGCAAATAATGGCTTAAAGAGAGTAAATTCATCAAACAACACAACCATACTAACCTACTGCATGGGTTGCAAATCGAAATTTATCAATCAAGGTGCAAAGGCATACCATGTGCTTGAAAATCTAAAAGGCACTAAAAGACTCGAAACTGTGCCAAGCAGTTTGAAAAAATATATCAACCGTGCAAGACTCTCATTATCATCAAAGATAAACATCAAAAAGATTGCTCTTTTGATATTATTGCTAACAATCATCAGTCTAACTTCATTCCTTCGCGCAAAAGGTTATATCTCTGTTGATGGAATACTCCAATTTATTGAATCAAACAAGGTTTTAGCCCCTCTTTTATTTATTGCCTTTTATGCAATTGCACCCTCAGTTTTTATCCCAAGTTTAGCCCTAACTTTGGGGGCTGGCTTCATCTGGGGACCCATCTGGGGTTCTATCTTTGCAATAACGGGGGCAACTTTAGGTGCAACAGTGCCATTTTTGTTGTCACGATATATCATGGGAGAGTGGGTTAAGAAACGGTTTAGTGAAGAAAGATGGCTTGCACTAAACACAAAGGTCAGACAACATGGCTGGAAGGCTGTGGCATTCACTCGCATCGTGCCTATATTCCCCTATCCAGTCTTAAACTATCTTTTTGGTATCACACCTATACCTCTATTACATTATGTATGGGCGACATTTATCTTTATGCTCCCTGCCTGTATTGCATACACTGCCTTCGGTAGTTCAATGGGAGAGTTAATATTAAAAGGCAATATAACAGGCTTAATAATAGGGATTCTCATAGCTTCAGTGGCTTTAATGCTGCCATTGCTACTGAAAAAATATATAAAAAAGGTCTTTTAATTGAGCAAAAGTGCCTCTGCTCTTGGGATATTTTTCAGAATACCAAAATTAGGCAAGGTTAAAAGGAGACTTGCTGAGCAAATCGGTGATGAATTGGCACTGAAAGCCTATCAAGCTATGCTCAGTGAGACGATTAAAAATGTGCAGAAGCTTGCAGGTATTGACATCTATGGTTTTTATGATGGCAGTTTAGAGCCTTCTTTAGATTTTCCTCAAAATATTTACTACATACCGCAAAAAGGTAAAGATTTAGGACAAAGAATGTCAAAGGCTGTAAATTATCTCTTTGAAGCAGGATATAAGAAGGTCCTATTAATTGGCTCAGACTCACCCGATTTACCCCTTGAGTTTATCAACGAAGCCTTCCATAAACTTGACAGCTATACACTTGTAATAGGTCCTGCTCAAGATGGGGGTTATTATCTTATAGGGATGAATAAGCCCTTTGACGAGATATTTGAGAATATCTCTTGGGGAAATGAAGAGGTCTTAAAAAATACACTTCTGAAAGCTAAGGAGTCTGCTATAAGATACTTTTTACTACCTGAGTGGTATGATATAGATGATTTAGAGAGCTTGAAAAGATGGAGAGGTATTGCTTTTCTCCCAAAGATTAAATGG
>JAOAHE010000002.1:94268-94535 GCA_026415415.1 Thermodesulfovibrionales bacterium
TGATGGACAAATCAATATCTTGTTATTTCTATATTGAGATTTTAGATTTATGAAAAATGTTGATAAATGTTGCATCATTCTGATAAAGTATCACCAAACTTTTGTCAGAGGTATCTTATGGAGGAAAAAAACTTTTTTACAACAAAAGAGGTTGCGAAATATCTGGGCATCAGCACTGCAACTATTTATCGCATGGAAAAACGAGGTTTAATCTCTTCTCTTAAGACGCCTGGTGGGCAGAGACGATTTAGCAAAGAGGATATAGAT
>JAOAHE010000030.1 GCA_026415415.1 Thermodesulfovibrionales bacterium
ATATTATACTATGCATTAGGATCTCTTATGGCTATTTTTTGCATACAAAAAGCTACTTCTATGACTAAGCTATAAAGAAGGCTAAAAGAAACAAAGGATCTACAAAATCACCTAAATGAATATTTAAGTTTTTTTCTTATTCAAGAAAGCTTTTGGAAACTAAAAGAATAAAAATTCTAACGCAGATAATTCAGACAGAGTTGAGATTTTAAGCTGTCTTCAAACTTGCCTTTATATTAAAAGCTCTTTAGATCTTGCATAAAATTACATTAGTTTTTTACCATAAAAAGATATGTTTAATATACTTAATAAATTATTCGGCACAAAAAACGAAAGAGAGTTAAAGAGACTTTATCAAAAAGTTGACGATATTAATAGGTTAGAAACAGCTTATTCTTCCCTAAGTGATTTACAACTTAAAGATAAAACTCTTGAGTTCAGAAAAAGACTTCAATTAGGTGAAACGCTTGACACAATTCTCCCAGAAGCCTTTGCTGTAGTCAGAGAAGTTTCAAAAAGAACATTACATATGAAACATTTTGATGTACAGCTTATTGGTGGAATTGTCCTTCACGAAGGAAAGATAGCTGAAATGAGAACGGGAGAAGGTAAAACTCTTGTGGCTACCCTTCCTGCATATTTAAACGCCCTCACTGGAGAAGGTGTACATATTGTAACAGTCAATGACTATCTTGCAAAAAGAGATGCCCAGTGGATGGGTCCTATTTACCATTTTTTGGGTCTATCTGTGGGGGTGATACAGCATGACAGTTCATTTCTCTATGATCCTTCTTATATATCAAGTGACAAGAGATATAACAATCTAAGACCTTGTAGCCGACAAGAGTCCTATAGAGCTGATATAACTTATGGAACAAACAATGAGTTTGGTTTTGATTACCTGAGAGACAACCTGAAATACGACCTCTCAGAGTTTTCACAAAGAGACTTAAATTATGCAATAGTAGATGAAGTAGATAGTATCCTAATTGATGAAGCAAGAACACCTCTGATAATCTCAGGTCCGTCAGAGGATTCTGTAGGTAAATACTATACAATTAATAAGATCATACCTAATCTCAAAATTGATATAGATTTTAAAATTGATGAGAAACTTAAAAACATCGTTTTAACTGAATCAGGTAATGAAAAAATAGAAAAATTACTCCACCTAAAAAACCTCTATGACCCATCAAATGTGGCACTAATTCATCATGTAACTCAAGCATTAAGAGCTCATTATCTCTTTAAAAGAGATGTAGACTATGTTGTTAAAGATGCAGAGGTGATAATAGTAGATGAATTCACAGGAAGGCTAATGCCAGGCAGAAGATGGTCTGATGGCCTTCATCAAGCTATAGAAGCAAAAGAAGGCGTTAAGATAGCGAGTGAAAATCAAACCCTTGCCACTATAACTTTTCAGAACTACTTCCGAATGTATAAAAAACTCGCAGGTATGACAGGTACTGCTGATACTGAAGCTGCTGAGTTTGCAGAAATTTATAACCTTGAAGTTGTAGTAATCCCTACAAACATGCCAATGATAAGAGTTGACTATCCTGACGTTATATATAAAACTGCTAAAGCAAAACTAAAAGCTGTTATTGATGAGATAGAAAGTTGTCACAGAAGAGGTCAACCAGTCCTTGTTGGAACAATCTCCATAGAGATGTCAGAAATATTAAGTCAAATGCTTTCTAAAAGAGGCATCAAACACTCAGTTCTAAACGCTAAATATCATGAGAAAGAAGCAGAGATAATAGCCCAAGCAGGTAGACTCGGTGCTGTTACTATTGCTACAAATATGGCTGGAAGAGGTACCGATATAGTTTTAGGCGGTAATTATGAAGGATTAGCAAGGGATTTTCTTAAAGATAAAAATAATTACACAGAAGAAGAGTATAAAGAAGCTATTGAGAAAGCAAAAGAAATCTGCAACAAAGAACGACAGGAAGTCCTGAAGCTTGGAGGTCTACACATAATCGGAACTGAAAGACATGAATCAAGAAGAATTGACAACCAATTAAGGGGAAGAGCCGGAAGGCAAGGTGATCCGGGTTCATCAAGATTTTATCTTTCTTTAGAAGATAATCTTTTAAGGATTTTTGGATCCGATAAAATTAATGGTCTAATGGATGTATTAAAGATTGATGAAGACATGCCTATTGAAAATAAGATGATAACTAAGGGTATAGAAAACGCTCAAAAACGGGTAGAGGCTCATAATTTTGACATAAGGAAGCACTTGCTACAGTATGATGATGTGATGAATAAGCAGAGAAAGGAGATTTATTCTTTCCGTAGAGAAGTTTTACTTAGTAATTCACTAAAAGAAAAGATTTATGAGATCTCTGAAACGGAGATAGATGAGCTTTTAGCCATATACTGCGAAGAAGGCTCTGACCCTGTTCACTGGAATTTGGAAGGATTACTTGATGCTCTATATGGCTTATTTTCAGTAAAGATTAATCTACAAACTTTACAAACAATCAAAGACATTGCAACTATGAAAGAACTCATTTTATCAACTGTTAAAGATCAATATGAAAAAAAGCAACAAGAGATCGACCCCGAAACACTCCGTTATATTGAGAAAATTATGTTTTTACAAACCATTGATAACCAATGGAAAGACCATCTTTTAAGCTTAGATAGACTTAAAGAAGGTATAGGGTTAAGAAGCTATGCACAAAGAGATCCTTTAATTGAGTATAAGAAAGAAGCTTTTGAACTTTTCAGCGAGATGTCACAGAGAATTAGAACAGAGATAATTCAAAGACTTTATAAAATGCAAATAAAGAAAGAAGAACCAGAAATAAATCTAAAAAAAGAGCAATCCCTTATATATAATAAAGAGACAGAAAAAGAAGAAGAAAAACAGCCTATTAAAAAAGATAAAAAAACAGGCAGAAATGAGCCATGTCCATGTGGAAGTGGAAAGAAATTTAAAAAATGTTGCGGTTCAAGATAATAATCTCTCTCCCCCCTTCCCATCCAAAACAATGCTCAAAATCGTATCTTATACAAAAAATAACAATTATTTATCAGCCTGCACTCAAGTTTTCAAAAAAAGAATTAATTCTAAAAAACTTATCTTATACTATGTAGATAGATAGCGCTTAAAAAAAATCTCAGTAAATAATAGCTTTTTAAGAAAATCTCTAAAATTGTTATTTACCCAATATAGCTATGGTATAAGATCTGCTTTTTATTTTTGATAGTTTTATGGGAAACTACCAATTGTAAGAGCAAAGACTACTTATTTAAAAGAAATAAAATTAAAATAGACCAATAAAACCACTTTGCTTTCCTGTTTTTCCCTTTGAAAATCTGTAAGAGTAGAAAAGTGAAGGATTACAAAAAGTGCATAACCCACAGTCCCATATATTCTTAGATGGTACTCCTTCAGATAGAGCCTGTGCTATATTTGCATGAGATAAATCAATAAAATATTTTTCATTCTTTTTGATATAACTTTGCCAACCTTCTGATGATATTTTTATGGCTTCATAGACATCGTCACTGACCTCATAGCAACATTTTCTTATAGAAGGTCCAAAGGCAATTAAAATATCCAAAGGATCAGTAGAAAAAATCTCTCTTAAGTAACCTATTGTCTTACGTAAAATCTGTTGTGAAGTGCCCCTCCATCCTGAGTGAATAGCTCCAATAGCCTTATTCTTCCTATCAAATATAAGAATAGGAACGCAGTCCGCTACATCAACTCCTAATAAAAGCTCTGTCTTTTTTGTTATTACTGCATCTGCTATAACCTTTTTCGGTAATCCATTTAAATAAAAAACCTTATCCGTATGACGCTGTATAGGTTGATAAATACTCGTAAGTGGAATCTTAAAAAAATTAGAGATAATAGTTAGATCTCCATTGATCTCTTTCTTCGTAAAAAAAGCTTTGACGGGATAATCATTGAAAATATCAGGAAATATAAAGTAATCTTTTGTTTTGATCTCCTTGTTCACTCTTTTCACCTATATAAATTGAACAAATCCCAAAAGTTAAAATTTTATAAGAGGTATTTCTAAAACCTACTCTCTCAAGGATATTAATAAAATCAACTCCATCTGGAAATTCCCTTACAGAGTCAGGAAGATATTTGTACGCCTTTTTATCCTTTGATATTTTATTACCTAAAAAAGGCAATATGCTATTAAAATAAAAATTAAATAAAGGTTTAATGAAAACATTATTAGGTTTAGAAAACTCAAGTACTATAACCCTCCCCCCAGTTTTAAGGACTCTAAAGATTTCCTTTAATCCTGTTTGAAGATCAGAAAAGTTTCTCACTCCAAAGGCAACAGTCACTGCATCAAAAGTGTTATCAGCAAAGGATAAATTTTCTGAATCTCCTTTTTGAAGTTCAATAATTGATGAGAGATTTTTTTTTTGGATTTTGACCTTAGCTATCTCAAGCATCTTGTCTGATATATCTATGCCTATTATCTTTTCAGGATTGAGCTTTACAGCTTCTATAGCAAAATCAGCAGTACCTGTAGCTACATCAAGAATAAACTTTGGTCTATAATTAGCTAACTCATCAATAGCTCTTGTTCTCCACTTCTTGTCCATATTAAATGACAAAAAATGATTAAGAAAATCATAGTAGTTAGCAATACGATTAAACATGTGAATAACTTGCTTTTTTTTACTCATCTGATCAATGTGTATATTGTCCTTTAGAAAGTTCATTTTTTTCTTCTTGTATTTTTTATAAAGCTTGTTTCTGCAAACTCATCCTTTTTCTTAATTAGTAACCATTCTTTGTCTTTTCCTCTTAACTTAAGAATCACAAAAAGACCTTTAAGTTTATGCCCATCCAAAAAAATCTCTATTTTACCTTCTTGTAAACTCCCACTTATAAGGCTATAAGTGCCTTTGTCCCATATAGAGACACTGCCTGCACCATAATGACCCTCTGGTATAACCCCTTCAAAAGTTGCATATTCAATGTCATGGTCTTCCACCATTACTGCCAATCTTTTCTCTGAGGGGTTCATAGAAGGTCCCTTTGGAACAGCCCAAGACTTTAAAACCCCTTCCATCTCAAGGCGAAAATCATAGTGTAAATGACTTGCCTGATGAAGCTGGACTACAAAAATAGGCACAAATAACCTCAGCTTTGCTCTAATTAGGATAAAGGTTTTATTAAAATTATTTTTTTGTTAAAATTAATCTATCTGAAAATTTTTTTAAAAAATGTTAAAAATAGATCGTAGACTTATAAAAGAGTTTGACTGGGTAACTTTTTCAATAGCTATATTACTCTCCCTTATTGGCATTTTTACAATTTTTAGTGCTACAAGACCACCTCTTGAAACAAGCCCTCACCCAGATTATTTTATAAAGCAAATAATCTGGCTCATAATAAGTTTAATTGTCCTTTTCGTTAGCGTTTTTTTTGATTACATATGGTATAAACGATTTTCATATATTTTATATTTTATAGGTATTTTTTTGCTATTAGTGGTCCTTTTTTTAGGTAAAACTTCAATGGGTGCTCAAAGATGGATAAATATCGGTTTTTTTTCTTTCCAACCTTCTGAGATCTTTAAGCTTATCTTTATATTAGCTATCTCAAACTATCTATCAAACTGTAACGAGTCAATCATTAATAGAATTTCAATTAAAGCTCTTATAATATTTGCTTTAATACCTATTTTGTTGGTATTAAAACAGCCCGATTTAGGAACCTCAATACTTTTAATGTTTTTGTTCGCCGTTCTTTTTATAACAAAGGGTATAAATAAAAGAATTCTGATATTTGTATTAGTTTTAGGCTTGATATCGGCACCTTTTATAGGACACATATCATGGAACAGCCTTAAAGATTACCAGAAAAATCGTATTATTGCTTTCTTAGACCCTGATATTGACCCTACAGGAATTGGTTATCATATAAACCAATCTAAAATAACCATAGGTTCAGGTAATTTTTTTGGTAAAGGATACCTAAAAGGCACTCAAGGTGCTCTTAAGTTTCTACCTGAGAAACACACAGACTTCATCTTTTCAATCTTTGCTGAAGAATGGGGTTTTTTTGGTAGTGTAATACTACTTTTCCTCTACCTGTTACTGTTTATAAGAGGAATAGGTACTGCTATGATAGCAAAAGATGAATTTGGTCGCTTAGTAGCAAGTGGAATATCGGCTATGTTTTTTATCTATTTCTTTGTTAACATATCCATGACCTTAGGGATGATGCCAGTTGTAGGTGTTCCAATGCCATTTATGAGTTACGGTGGTACAGCTCTTTTGACAAACTTTATTGCTGTTGGGATATTAATAAATATTAGAATGAGAAGATTTCAACTATTTTATCCTTAATTTTTATTAATTTTAAACCCAATTTATAACAACTACAAAAATTCTCAAAACAAGCCAAATAACTAAAATTTAGCTGCTTTCTTTAGTTTTGATTTAAAAAAAGTTGCTGATACATAAATAGTAAGATTATGTCTAACCTTTTAAATCCTTGTTTTAAAGTAAAATTTACATTATTTAAAAATAACTAATAAAAAGTAAGATATCTATGTTCCTTGATCTCTCAAGGAAAGGATAGGTAATTAACTATAAGTTTTTTAACTACCTTAAGAAACCTTGAATGTAATATAAGATATAGTTTACACCTTAAAAAACACTGCTAATTACTAGTAAGCCTCTTTACATAATGCTGTTAGGCATTACTAAGGTATAAAACATATTAAGATATTATCCCAGTTAGAAAGGGACAGTATATAGTTTTCTACAGATAAATAGAGAGAACTTTATATAGACAATATTTAACTCAATTTAACCAGACATCTTGGGCTAATTTTTAACTCGTTATCACACCATGACATCTACATAAGTCTTTTATGATCAAGAAAGTCATTTATACTCATTACAATAATATTATAGGTAGTTTTGTATTTTTCTAAGATTTACAATGGTAACTATATATGGAAAAGTAAAACCTTATGATATAATAAAAAAGTAAAACTACTAATTATCAAAAGTCAAAAGGGGAGATCATGCCAATATTTGAATACAAATGCAAGAAATGTAATAAAGAGTTTGAGAAATTAGTATTTGGAGAGCAAAAGATTTGTTGTCCTAATTGTAGTTCAGAGGATGTTTGCAAAAAATTTTCTCTTTTTTCAATGAGTGGCGTCCAAAGTGCAGCAAGCTCTGGATGTTCTACTTGTAGTTCTTCAAGTTGTAGCTCTTGCAAATAAACCTAAAAGCATTTATGAGTAATCTTTTAAGGTAAAGATAAATGCCAGGCAACACAAGAACAACTGAAGAGATCAAAACAAAGGATAAAACAAAACTTAAAAGACCTGATCTTTATAAGGTAATTCTGCTTAATGATGATTATACTACTATGGATTTCGTTGTCTATATCTTAGAGACAGTGTTTAATAAAAAACCTATTGAGGCTATTCAGATCATGTTACATGTGCATAAAAATGGCTCGGGGTTAGCTGGTATTTATACAAAAGATATAGCTGAGACAAAAATAAATATTGTTCATGAGTTGGCACAAAAAAATGAATTTCCTCTTAGATGTATCATGGAGAAAGAATGATAAACAAAGAATTAGAATTATTAATTGAGGCTACAATAAAAGAGGCTAAATTTAGAAATCACGAGTTTCTAACTATAGAACACATCCTCTTTGCTATATTACATGATGAGTGGGGTATTCAAATAATAACAAATTGTGGGGGAAACATTGAAAGACTTAAAAGAAATCTTGAAGACTACTTTGATGAATACATACCTAAGATAAACCATCAACCTGACTCTATACCGAAGATGACTGTAGGTTTTCAAAGAGTCATACAAAAAACCTTAAATCATGTTAGATCAGCAAACAAACAGGAAGTTGATGCTGGGGACTTATTAAACTCAATTTTATTAGAAGAAGACTCTCACTCGGCCCACTTTCTTGAGTTAGAAGGCATAAAAAGAATTGATGTTTTAAACTACATTGCCCATGGTATATCCAAGATATCTGGTAAAGACCATGATGAATACTTAAAATCTGATGATATAGATGACTACCTTAAGGACAACGATCCGCTCAGGCTTTTTACTGTAAACCTTCAGACTAAAGCTCAGAAAGGTCTTATTGATCCACTAATTGGACGCCAGCTGGAAATGAAAAGAACTGTTGAAGTGCTCTGCAGGAGGCGAAAAAACAATGTAGTGTTTGTAGGAGAACCGGGGGTTGGTAAGACAGCTTTAGTTGAAGGTCTCGCATTAAAGATTTACAAAGGCGATGTTCCAAAACCATTGAAAAACTCTAAAATCTTTATGCTTGATATGGGTGCTTTATTAGCAGGGACAAGGTATAGAGGTGATTTTGAGGCAAGACTAAAGTCAACTATAAAAAGTCTTGAATCAATACCAGATGCTATTCTATTCATAGATGAAATACATACTGTAGTTGGAGCAGGCTCAATTAACAGAGGCTCTATGGATGCTTCAAACATATTAAAACCAGTAATAGTATCAGGAACAATCAGATGCATTGGAGCAACAACTTTTGAGGAGTATAAAAATCACTTTGAGAAAGATCGGGCTTTAAGTAGAAGATTTGAAAAAATTGATATAACCGAACCTAATATCAAAGAAACAGTTAAAATTTTAGAAGGGCTAAAGCCATATTATGAAAACTTTCATAATGTGAGATACACCAAAAAAGCGCTTAACGCAGCTGCAGAGTTATCTGCAAGGTATATTAATGATAAATATCTACCTGATAAAGCTATAGATGTTATAGATGAAGCCGGAGCTTCCTTAAAACTTTCTTCTGCTTACAAATTTAAAAAATCTATTGGTGTATCTGATATTGAAAAAATAGTAGCTAAAATTGCAAAGATACCGCCTAAAACTGTCTCAACATCAGAAGCATTAAAAATTAAAAATTTAGAAAAACAACTAAAGAAAGTTGTATTTGGTCAAGATGAGGCTATTGATTGCCTTGCTGCTGCTATTAAGAGGGCAAAAGCAGGTATTGAGACAAACGATAAACCACTTGGCTCTTTTCTTTTCACAGGTCCTACAGGAGTAGGTAAGACAGAAGTATCTAAGCAGTTAGCATCAGTTTTAGGAATCAAGTTTATCCGCTTTGATATGAGTGAGTATATGGAGAAGCATACTGTTTCCAGACTTATTGGCGCTCCTCCTGGGTATGTAGGGTTCGAACAAGGGGGATTACTTACTGATGAGATTAGGAAAAACCCCCATAGTGTTTTGCTTCTTGATGAGATAGAAAAAGCTCACCCTGATCTTTTCAGCATTCTACTTCAAGTAATGGATTATGCAACCCTTACTGATAATACAGGTAAAAAAGCAGATTTTAGAAATGTAATTATTATCATGACTTCTAATGCTGGAGCAAAAGATATGACTCAAGGGGTAGTAGGTTTTGGAGACAGAGGCAAAGAAATACAATCAAAAGGAAAAGAGGCGATAAATAAATT
Organism: Thermodesulfovibrionales bacterium; assembly: GCA_026415415.1. Lineage (GTDB taxonomy): Bacteria > Nitrospirota > Thermodesulfovibrionia > Thermodesulfovibrionales > Dissulfurispiraceae > DYHD01. The sequence continues at coordinate 9,489 of JAOAHE010000030.1, forward strand.
ATTTAACCCAGAGTTCAGAAATCGTTTAGATGCGATCATAACCTTTAATCCCCTTACACCTTCTATTATGCAAAACGTAGTTGAAAAATTTATTAGGGAATTAGATATACAATTAAAGAATAAAAAAGTTACTCTATCACTATCATCTGAAGCAAAAACATGGTTAGCTGAAAAAGGATATGATCCTTTATATGGTGCCCGACCTCTTGCAAGAATAATCCAAGAAAAAATTAAGACCGTCCTTTCAGAAGAATTACTTTTTGGAAAATTAAGAAAAGGTGGAAATGTTTTTATAGATGTAGATAAAAGTTCTGATAAACTTTTATTTATTTTTAGCTAACCTGACTTTAACATTTGGGATAAAGTAAAGTTATGAAAAAAAAATTCTTATTTTTGTCATTGTTTATAACTATTTTAGCTATTCTTCTTAGCTGTTCTTCAGAAAGATATGGAGCAGAGATAGACAAAAAAGCTAAAACAGTTCAGATAAAAGATATTTTTCTTAATAAAGACTTAGATGGAAAGATAGTTACAGTGGAAGGAACTATTACAACACAATGCCAGTCAAGTGGTTGCTGGTTTTTCATTAGTGATGGTACCGCAAAAATCTTTGTTAACCTTTCTACCAAAGGATTTACTATCCCACCAAAAACAGGTAAAAAAGCTAAAGTTATGGGGCAAGTTATCTCCAAAGACGAACATAATGTCCACATCATTGCTCATGGCGTAGAAATACTTTGACTATGAAATTTCTAAAGTTAGCTACAAACAATATCCTAAGACATAAAATTAGATCTTTTTTAGCTCTCTTTGGCGTTTCAATATCAATAGCTCTAACTTTTTCTATACTTTCTTTTAACAAAGGTTTTGAAAAAAATTTAGCTAAGGAACTTGAGGGAACAGGCTTACACTTTATGATTGTCTCTTCAGGTTGCCCTCATGAAGTTGCCTCATTGGTTTTACATTCCTCTGTCCTTCCTAAATATTTGGACATAACATTAATTGAAAAATTAAAACAATATCCAAACCTTAAACTTATATCACCTATGTTGGTCAGCCAACTACCAAATCATCAAAAAAATAGGATAGATATAATTTACGCTTTAGATATATCTCACTTACCTCAACTAAAGCCATTTTTAAAGATAAAGGGTACTTTACCAAGCAATGAAAAAGAGATACTCATTGGATATGAAATTGCCAATCATGACAAACTTACAATTGGAGATATTGTCAAATATGGTCCTAATCAAAAAGATTTCAAAGTTTCAGGTATAATTGAAAAAACTGGCGGTCAAGAAGACGCCCATGTTTACATGTTTTTAAGCGCACTCCAAGAAATACTCAATAAACCCCAGGGTATCTCTGCCATAGGCATAAAACTTTCTACTACTGAGATGTTAGAGAAAACAATAGAGCAGATCTCAAGGGAAATACCAGGTATACAAATCGTCACTATGGGACAAGTATTAAACAGTATACTAAATTTAGCTAACTCAGCTAAAATTCTAAGTCTTTCTATAGCGATTATAGCTATTACTATTAGTTTTCTTGGGGTTATGAACTTAATTTTAATGGCTATCTTTGAAAGAACCCAAGAAATAGGAATGATGAGAGCTATCGGAGCATCTAAATGGGATATTTTTAAGATAATCTTCAATGAAACACTTCTTATTACCACTGGAGGTGGTTTAATTGGGATTTTAATCACAACAATAGCTTCAACAACAATAGAGCATTTTTTAAGAATATTTATGCCTTATATGCCATCAGGAAAGATATTAGTATTTGATTATAATATAGCTTTTTTCTGTATCTTATCATCTATGATAATAGGTGCCATGTCTGGTTTATTTCCAGCTTGGAAAGCAACTAAAATTAGTCCTATTGAAGCAATAAAAGGATGATAGAAATAAAGGAGTTAGAAAAATATTATCTAAGAGGAGCAGAAAAAGTTCATGCCCTCAAAGGTATATCCCTTTATATACCTCGTGGGGATTTTATCTCTATCACAGGTCCTTCAGGAACTGGTAAAACAACCCTTTTGCAGATTATAGGCTGTCTGGACAGACCATCTAGGGGAAGTGTTAGTCTAAATGGTATAAAAATAGAAAACATGACCGAAAAAGAACTGCTTCAGATAAGAAGGCAAAAAATAGGGTTTGTTTTCCAGAATTTTTATCTCATAAATGGACTTTCCGTTTTAGATAATGTTTTACTGCCTACAATATTTGCAAGAAAGGAAAAAAAAAGAAAAGATGTACTACCATTATTACAAAAGGTCGGGTTGTTAGAAAGAGCAGATCATAAACCAAATCAATTAAGTGGTGGTGAGATGCAAAGAGTGGCTATAGCAAGAGCATTGATTAATGAGCCTGAAATTCTTCTTGCAGATGAACCAACAGGAAATCTTGATTTAGACAATAGTGAAAGAATTTTTGAACTCTTTAGATTTCTAAATTCTCAAGGTTTAACAACCATTGTCGTTACTCATAATCCAGAATTGGCATCAAAAACAAAAAGAGTTATAAAGCTTAAAGATGGTAAAGTTGAACATTAAAAGATAGAATTTTATAAGAGGTGACAATATGTCCATCATATCAAGAAGTTGTTATGAATCTATGATTGAGCACCTTACTTATTCCTTAGCAAAGGATATATACTCAGCTACGCAAAGAGATAAGTATCATGCAGTAGTTTTATCCGTTAGAGATCAATTAGTTCAAAACTGGATGCGAACGCAACAATACTATTATGAGATAGACGCAAAAAGGGCTTATTATCTATCGTTAGAATTTTTATTAGGAAGGCTTTTAGACAGTTATATTAATAATCTTGGATTAACTGAAGAACAACATAAAACAGTAGCTTGTTTTGGCATCTCCTATGAGGATCTTTTAGAGCTTGAATGGGATGCAGGACTTGGCAATGGTGGCTTAGGAAGGTTAGCAGCTTGTTTCATGGACTCTTTGGCGACTTTACAATACCCTGCTTACGGTTATGGTATAAGATATGAGTATGGTATATTTGCACAAAAGATCAAAAACGGATACCAAATAGAGACACCTGACAACTGGCTAAGATATGGAAACCCTTGGGAATTTCCGCGACCTGAAGTCCTTTATCCGGTTAAGTTTAAAGGATGGGTTGAAACAGTTACTTGTGGTAGCGGGAGGATGTATATGTCATGGAGAGATACAGATGAAGTTATGGCTATGGCATATGACTATCCCATCCCAGGGTATAGAAATAGAACTGTTAATACTTTAAGGTTATGGTCAGCCAAATCAAGCAGAGAATTCGACCTTGAGTACTTCAATAGCGGTGATTACATTAAAGCTATGGAAAATAAAAATTACAGTGAAACCATATCTAAGGTTTTGTATCCTGATGATCAATCCTTAGCTGGTAAGGAACTTCGGTTAAAACAACAGTACTTTTTTGTAGCTGCTACTTTAAAAGACATAGTTAGAAGATATAAAAAACAACATAAAAACTATAAAAGTTTTCCTGACAAAGTAGCAATACAACTCAACGACACGCATCCATCTATAGCTATCGCTGAGCTCATGAGGATATTAGTAGATGAAGAAGGGATAGGGTGGGAAGACTCTTGGGATATTACAAAAAGATCAATCGCTTACACTAACCACACTGTTTTACCAGAAGCTCTTGAGATCTGGTCAGAAGGGTTGTTTGCTTATTTACTCCCACGCCATCTACAGATAATAAAAGAGATTGATAGAAGATTTATTATTGAAGTAAAAGAAAAATTTCCAGACTCAATTGATATTAACAATGTAGCAATTGTCACAGGTCAAGAAGAAAAATTTATTAACATGGCAAGACTTTCAATAGTTGGAAGTCATACTATTAACGGCGTATCTGAACTTCATTCAGAGATATTAAAAAACAATATCTTTCCTGAATTCTATAAGCTTTATCCTGAGAAATTTATCAATATTACAAATGGCATAACCCATCGTAGATGGTTAATTGAGTCCAATCGTCCTTTAACAAAGTTAATTTGCGAAGCCATTGGTGATGGCTGGATGAAAGATTTAGGAGAGTTAAAGAAGTTAGAAAAATATGCCGATGACAAAGAGTTTTGCAATAAATTTATGGAAATTAAAAGATCAAATAAAGAATCTCTCTCAAAATACCTAAGTCTTACAAATAATATATCTTTTAAGCCAAATTTTATGTTAGATTGCCAGATAAAAAGATTCCATGAATACAAACGGCAACTATTAAATATACTACATGTTATTACTATTTATAATAGAATAAGAGAAGGGCAACTTTACGACAACTTCTTGCCAAGAACAGTTCTTTTTGCAGGTAAATCAGCTCCTGGCTACTACATATGTAAACTTATCATAAAACTAATCCATTCGGTAAGTAACGCTATTGAAGAACATCCAGCTGTTAAAGAAAAACTGCAAGTCGTTTTTGTCCCTAACTATGGAGTCTCATTGGCACAAAAAATCATTCCAGCAGCTGATCTATCAGAACAAATATCTACAGCCGGATATGAAGCATCAGGGACTGGAAATATGAAATTTACAATGAATGGAGCTCTCACTATAGGAACTCTTGATGGAGCAAACATAGAAATTATGCAAGACGTCGGACACGATAACTTTTTTTCCTTTGGACATACCGCTCAAGATATTTTAGAACTAAGAAAATCCTATAACCCATATAAATATTACGAGGAGAATCATGAACTTAGGCAAGCCCTGAATCAGCTCTTAGAGGGGCATTTCTCTCCAGAAAATAAAACACTTTTCCATCCCATTGTAAGATCACTATTAGACCATGACAGATTTTTTGTTTTAGCAGATTACGAATCCTATATTAGTTGTCAAGAGAGAATCTCAGAAATTTATAAAGACAACACAAGATGGAGCAAGATGGCTATCTTGAATATTGCTCGCTCTTCAAAATTTACCTCTGACAGAGCTATACAAGAGTATGCAGAAAAGATATGGAAGATTCAACCAGTTGATTATACCTTAAAGAAAAAAGATGACTTTTTAGTTTGCAATATAGAGCAAACATAAAACGTCAAAGAATCAAAAATACTTGTTAAAAAAAGAGAAAAGTGTTTCTATATCTGACATTTACAATCTATTGACTAATTTTATAAGTCATAGAATCTGTCTGTTACTTTTTCTAAAATCGTAATTTTAGCAAGTTCTTTGAGATAGTAAAAGCTTTTAAAAGATACTGTAATGTGATATTTTTTCTCAAATTATGCTTGAGACAAGTTTTTGTAAGTTAATTAACTCATAAAAAGATAAGAAATTTCAATTTAAAACTCTATTCAATTGAAATTTTCTCTTTTATAAACTCATCATCTGAGGTTTGCTAAAAAAAACCTCTTTTACAAAATATTATACACTTATAAGCCAATTTATGAGACTTCATTGCTTGACAGTTTAATTGTAAAGCATACATAATATTTTGTTATTTTAATTCTTACTAAACATTTCTAACCTTAAATTCATGTTAAAAATATAAATCATAAATTAACTAAGGTTAATTTCAAAAATATCCTAATTAGTATTAACTTTTACTTAATTTCAGGAGTTTCTTCAAGGGGGAAAAAATAGATAAGTTTTCAATCGAGATTCAAGAAATCTTAAAAAAATACTCCCATAGAAAAGGGGCTCTTATCCCTATCTTACAAGATATACAAGAACTATTGGGTTTTGTTCCAAAGGAGATTGCCTTCGAAGTGTCTAAACAAATAAATGTCCATCCTGTTGATATTTATAGCATCTTAACTTTTTATTCTCAATTCTATACTGAACCAAGAGGTAAAAATATAATTAAAGTTTGTATGGGTACAGCTTGTCATGTTATGGGTGCATCGGAGATCTTTGATTATATATCTAAGAAACTAAATATAACAGATGGGCAGACTACAAAGGACAATAAATTTACCTTAGAGAAAGTTATGTGCTTAGGTTGTTGTGGTATGGCACCTGTCATAACAGTTAATGAAAACTTCTACGGAAGATGCCAGCTTGAAAAGGCAAACAAGATACTAAAAGAGTTACAAACAGGTGATATGAAATGACAGAGAAAGGCAAGATACTTGTTTGTGCTGGAACGAGTGGTATATCAGCTGGGGCTGAAGAAGTCATTAAAACATTCAACGAAGAAATAGAAAAAAAAGAGCTTCACAACCAATGGCAAGTGATAAAAGTAGGAGATAGAGGACTATTTAGGGATGTCTTAGTTGATATTATAAACAAAGAAGGTAGCAGATTTACTTATGAATATATAACACCCTCTCATGTTCAGAAAATAGTAGAAGACCACTTAATTAATGGTAAGCCTGTAGACAAGCTTTTAGCTAAAAAAGATTATTATCAGTTTTTTAAGTCACAAAACCGTATAGTTTTAAGTAATTGTGGCGAAATATCACCTGAGAATATTGATGAATACTTACAAAGAAGTGGTTATGAGTCTTTAAAAAAAGCTCTATCCCTAAACCCCTTAGAGATAATTGATGAGATCCAAAAGTCAGGCTTAAGAGGAAGAGGAGGCGCTGGTTTTCCAACAGGATTAAAATGGAAATTCTGTTACGAAGCAGACTCAGAAGAAAAGTATGTAATATGCAATGCTGATGAGGGTGACCCCGGGGCTTTTATGGACAGAAGCATCTTAGAAGGTGATCCTCACGCAGTTATTGAAGGCATGATTATAGCTGGCTATGCAATAAACTCTAAAGAAGGATACATTTATTGTAGAGCAGAGTATCCACAGGCAATAAAGATAGTTTCTAAGGCTCTGATTGATGCAAAAGAGAGAGGTTTTTTAGGGAAAAACATACTTGGTTCTGGTTTTTCCTTTGATATATATATAGTTAAAGGTGCTGGTGCTTTCGTTTGTGGTGAAGAGACAGCTTTAATTTCCTCTATAGAGGGGAAAAGAGGGATGCCAAAAATGCGACCACCCTACCCTGCCCAAAAAGGCTTATGGGGAAGGCCTACTCTTATAAATAATGTTGAGACTTTTGGTTCTATAAGACATATTATAAAAAATGGCTCAAATTGGTTTTCCGCTATTGGCACAGAGAGAAGTAAAGGCACAAAGGTCTTTGCTTTAGCAGGAAAGGTTAAAAATACAGGTCTTGTTGAGATACCTATGGGCACTACAATAAAAGAAATACTATACGAAGCAGGAGGAGGTCCTTTAAGAAAAAGGATACCTATAAAAGCTGTCCAAATGGGCGGTCCATCAGGAGGCTGTTTACCTGTTGATCTATTCTATACTCAAATTGATTATGAGGAAATAATTAAAACAGGTGCTATTGTGGGCTCAGGTGGGATGATTGTGATGGATGAAAAAACTTGTATGGTTGATATAGCTAAATTTTTCTTGAACTTTACCGTCTCTGAGTCCTGCGGCAAATGTTTACCTTGCAGAGTAGGACTCAAAAGAATGTTAGAAGTCCTTACAGAAATAACTGAAGGCAGAGGAAGGGCTGAACATCTTACTTTCTTAACTGAGATGGGAAATACTATTAAAAACACCTCCTTATGTGGTCTTGGTAACACTGCCCCTAACCCTGTTTTATCTACTTTAAGATATTTTAAGAATGAATACATAGCTCATATTGAAGCAAAGCATTGTCCAGCAGGGGTTTGCACAAATCTTTTAAAATTTGAAGTTATTGAAGATAAATGTGTTAAATGCGGGAAATGTAAAAAAGTATGCCCTGTAAAAGCTATTCAATGGGAAAAAGGTCAATTTTCTAAGATTTCAAAGGACTTATGCATTAAATGCAGAGCCTGCATAGAAATATGTGATTATATGGCAATAAATTAGGCAGTAAGATGATAAATATTATAATTAATGGTAAAACCTTTAAAGTTAATTCAAACCTAACAGTCTTAGAAGCTGCTCTTCAATCTGGTATATATATACCTCATCTATGCTACCATCCAGACCTTACACCTACTGGTGCATGTAGGTTATGCATTGTTGAAATTGAAGGGATAAGGGGATACCCTCCTTCCTGTGCTACTAAAGTTAGCGAGGGAATGAAGATTAAAACAGAAACTGCGGAAATTACAAAAATGCGAAAACACTTAATCTGGTTATTGCTCAGTAACTATCCTGATACCTATCCTCAAAATACCCTCTTAAGAAAGGTTATTGACCACATTGGCACTATTAAACCTTTGAAAGACTTTAAAAAAACACCAAGAAACTTACCAATAAGAGAAAACGAACCTCTTTTTACTATCAACCCTAATCTTTGCATCTTATGTGAGAGATGTGTAAGAATCTGTCATGATATAAGAGGTGCAGGGATATTAGGTTATATAAATAGAGGCATTGATACTACAGTAACCACTGCTTACAACTTGCCTCTTAGAGATGTTGACTGCCGGTTTTGCCGTGCTTGTGTAGAGGTATGTCCCTCTGGCGCCTTAGCGGACAAAGAGAGATATTCAGAAGAAGACAGAGAACTTAAACTTCTTCCTTGTAAAAATACCTGTCCTGCTTCAATTGACATACCCCGTTATCTAAGGTTAATCTCAGAAAGAAGATATCAAGACTCTATAAATGTTATAAGACAAACCGTCCCTTTACCTCATGTGTTAGGCTTAGTATGCACACATCCATGCGAAAGAGTCTGTCTAAGAAATGAAGTAAGTGAACCTATTGCGATTAATGCACTGAAGAGATTTGTAGCAGAAAGAGATGATAAAACATGGAAAGATAGATTACAGATAAAAAATGATACAGGAAAAAAAATAGCTGTAGTAGGCTCTGGACCAGCAGGGTTAACAGCAGCATGGTTTTTAAGGTTAAAAGGGCATTCTGTAACTATCTTTGAGCAAGACGACACACTTGGCGGGTCAATGAGATTAATACCACAGTACCGTTTACCACATGATATTTTAGATAAAGAGATTCAAGAGATACTTAGCATAGGGATAAATGTAAAAATAAACACAAAGATTAACACAATTGATGAATTAAAAGAACAAAAATTTGATGCAATCTTCTTAGCTCTTGGGACAAATAAACCAGTAAAACTGGGTATAGAGGGTGAAGAAGATCATAGAGTTATAGATGGCTTAGGGCTTCTTAGGACAATTAGTAAACAAAAGGCAATACAATGTAAAGGACTGCAATTTATAGTAATTGGCGGTGGTAATGTCGCCATAGACGTCTCAAGAAGTCTTCTCCGTTTAGGAGCAAAAAAAGTAGCTATATTATATAGAAGAACTCGCAATGAGATGCCTGCACATGAAGAAGAGATAAGAGAGGCTTTGCATGAAGGAGTTGAAATTCAGTACCTAGTCTCACCTATTAAGATTCGCACTTCAGAGGAAAAATTAATAATTGAATGTATAAGAATGCAATTAGGCGATCCTGATGAAAAAGGTAGAAGACAACCAAAAATAGTTCCCGGAAGTGAGTTTAGTATTTCAGCTGACAGGTTAATAGTTGCAATTGGTCAGAGCCTTGATCCTCTAAGTGCAATAAAAATATCTAACAAAAACCTAATAGAAGTAGACAAAAACTTACAGACTAATATCCCTGGTGTTTTTGCTGGTGGCGATGCCGTAAGTGGTCCTCTAAATGTAATTAGTGCTATAAAAGCTGGAAGATTAGCAGCATCTGCAATTGATAAATATCTTGGTGGCAATGGGGATATCACTTTTGAGTTAATCCCACCAGAGGAAGACAATCCATGGATGGGAAGAGAAGAAGGATTTGGTTATGTTAAAAGAGAACCCATGCCTACAACTGATTTAGATAAGAGATTAGAAGGTTTCCAAATAGTTGAAAAAGGTTTAAGCGAAGAAAGTGCTATAAAAGAAGCAAAAAGATGCCTTAAATGTCAAATAAGACTTTCTATTACAAGACCAAAAATAAACTTTTGAGAGGGGATATACAAGTGTTATCTGAGTTTGAGCTTAAAAGATATAACAGACAGATTATAATGGACGGATGGGGTGAGGAAACACAAATCAAATTAAAAAATTCCAAGGTTTTCATAGCAGGAGCTGGAGGGCTGGGCTCACCTGTTGCAATTTACTTAGCTGTGGCAGGTGTAGGAAGCATTAGAATATGTGATTTTGATTCACCAGATTGGTCCAATCTTAATAGACAAATATTACATAATCAGACAAGAATAGGAATCAATAAAGCTATCTCTGCAAAACAAACACTTGAAGAGCTAAATCCTCAAATCCAAGTTCATCCCATAACAGAGAAAATCTCAAAGGATAATGTAGACATCTTAGTTGATGATTCCCATATTATAATTGATTGTATGGATAACTTCCCCACAAGATACCTTCTCAATGAGACAGCGATTCGCAAAAATATTCCTTTGATCTACGGTAGCATATGGGGAATGGAAGGAAGATTGAGCTTTATAAAATCACCTGAAACTGCCTGTTTAAGCTGTATTTTCCCAGAGCCACCACCTTCTGAAGTATTTCCTGTAGTTGGTGCAACTCCAGGAGTTATAGGTTGTTTGCAGGCTATGGAAGCTATTAAGTTCTTGACATCAATCGGCTCTAATCTAAAAGGAAAGCTACTAATATGGGATGGGAAAAAGACTGAATTTAAAACCTTTAAAACCTTTAAAGATCCAAATTGCCCTATTTGCGGCGGTAAGTCTTCTTAACCTTACTCTTGTGTCACCCTCAGCACCTCACTTAAAGTCGTTACGCCCGCCTTAATTTTTTCTATACCATCTTCTAAAAGAGTTCTCATTCCTTTCTTTCTTGCTAACTCCCTTATCTCATTTGAGTCAGCATTTTTTAGTATCAATCTACGAATATCATCATCAACCACTAAAAGCTCAAATATACCTGTTCTACCATAATAACCTGTATTAGCACAGTATTCACAACCTTTACCGGTGAATAACTCGATCTCCTGTAAGTTTCCAAAAATAGAAAAGTTTAAGTTAGACTCTTCTGCAGCGATTAGAGGACTTTTGCAGAATTTACAGATAACCCTTACAAGCCTTTGAGCTAATATACCTCTTATAGTTGAGGACAAAAGAAAGTTCTCTACCCCCATATCTAATAGACGAGTTATTGCACTTGGGGCATCATTGGTATGAAGAGTTGAAAATACTAAATGTCCTGTGAGAGCTGATTGTATGGCTATTTCAGCAGTTTCTAAATCTCTAATTTCACCAATCATTATGATATCAGGGTCTTGACGCACTATATGCCTAAGAGTATTTGCAAAGTTAAGCCCTATTTGCGGTTTAACATGAATTTGATTAACACCTCTTAACTGATACTCAACAGGGTCTTCTACAGTTATAATCTTTTTATCTGGTGAATTTATCTTATCAAGAGCCCCATACAAAGTAGTAGTTTTTCCACTACCTGTAGGACCAGTAACAAGGATTATTCCATTTGATTTTTTTATTAAATCTTTGAAACGATCCAAGGTATCAAGAGGAAAGCCAAGTTTTTCTAAATCTATTACAATCCCTTCTTTCCGTAAAATTCTCATAACGACACTTTCACCATATAGAACAGGTATAGTAGATACCCTGAGGTCGATCTCATTTGATCCGATCTTAAGCTTAATACGACCGTCCTGAGGAAGTCTACGTTCAGCTATATTAAGCTTAGCCATTATTTTTACCCTTGATACTATTGCAGGCTGCAATTTCTTAGGGATTATTTCTATATCATGAAGAATACCATCAATTCTATATCTAATCCTTAACTCATTCTCATAAGGCTCAATATGAATATCACTCGCTCTGTTTTCAACTGCCCTTGTGATTAGCATATTTACAAGCTTTATAATAGGTGCTTCAGAAGCAAGATCTTTTAAATGGCTTATATCTTCATCTTCATCTTTTAAAAACTCGATATCAGAGCCGCTTATGTCTTCAATAATCCTATTTATATTTTGTGACTCTTGTCCGTAGAACTTTGACAAATAATCCTCTATCTCAGTTTTATCCGCATAGACAACTTCTACATCTGATAAGAGAGCAACTTTTAATGCTTCTAAAACTTCTTTATTTTCAAAAGGCGTAGCAACCTTAAGCAAGTTATTCTTAAACTCTAAAGGAACAACTAAATTCTCTATCAAAAAACGGGAAGATAAGCCATTTACTACAATTGGCACCTTGGGGAAGTCTTCTTTTTTCAAGGTAGGCTTAGATTGATCCAAAAAAGTTGTCTCAAGCATATTTTTAATTATAACATATCTTGAATTCTTACACCTACACTACCCTACCCCAAAATTAGAATATAGAAAAACTGAAGAACAGTAGTTTATATGAAGAATATTTAGGCAAAAGGTCTTACTTAGTTGGTGAAAGCAAGAGAAGATAACGGCAAGTTTAAATATCATAAAGCAAACCTCACATACCTATCTATTTCTACTTAATAGAAGAAGTTGTAAAAAATTTTCTATTAATTTATAAAGCATTTAATATATATTTTCAAAAGTAGATCTTAAGCCTTAAGATCAGATGTAAACATTCTTAAAAAATAATGATATAATAAAGAGTTTATTCATGAGAAATATATTTAAAGTTGACCTTCACATTCACTCACGATACAGTGGAGATAACGACTCAGACCCTGAAGATATTATTGAAAGGGCTATTGAATTAGGACTTGATGGCATTGCCTTTACCGAACATTACTATTATGAAGCATCTGAAGAGATCTTACCGTTAATTGAAAAATATAAAAAAACAATAAGTATCATTAGAGGTGTGGAATTCTCAACTACCGATGGTCATTGTTTGATCTTTGGTGTTAATACAGATAAACTTGCTGAAAAAGAAATAAGTATGTCTGAGATGGCGACTAAAGTTAACTCTTCAGGTGGGGTTTTAATACCAGCTCATCCTTACAGAGGTGTCAATAGTATAGGAGATTCTATCTTTAAAATCTCAGGACTAATCGCTTTAGAAGGCTACAATGGCTGTAGTATGCCTATCATGAATAACAAAGCTATCCAAACCGCTTCAAGACTTAATATACCTTATACAGGCGGTTCTGACTCTCACACTCCTAAAGAAGTCGGCAGTTGTTATACAATATTTTATGAACCCGTTAGCGAAGACAATATTGTATCTTTACTTAAAAGCAGAAACTTTGCTGCAAGAGATAATAGAAGATTTGGCAAGATCTTTAACTATTTTTTCAGTTAAGGTTTAATATAATATTGAAGGAGTTTAAGATGGAAGCAATAGTTGTATATATAACTGTTCCTAATGAAAAAGAAGCTGTAGCTATAGCAAAAACTTTGGTCAGTGAAAAACTTGCTGGCTGCGTAAACATAATTAAAGATATTCGTTCTATATATCATTGGCAAGGTAAAATTGAAGATGACCCTGAATGTCTTTTAATACTTAAAACAAGAAAAGGGCTTTTTGATATATTAAAGAAACGTGTAAAGGAGATCCATACATACTCAGTTCCGGAAATTATAGCACTTCCTATAATAATGGGCTCTGAAGACTATCTAAATTGGCTTCAAGAGGTAACCTTAGCTTAAAGGTTTGATTTATAATTTAAATTCATATAATTTTTAATAAAACAAATGAAAGAAGAACATTATACTTACCTAATATGCAAAAGATTTTGCAAATTTTACAAAGATACTAAGGACGAGATCCAATGTTCAGGATATACTTTGCTTAGGGATAACCTCACAGAAGGTGAACTTAGAGATTTATCTGATTATTTTTTAGACAAAAAAGTTAACTACAAAAAAGATAAAGAGCTCTACGAACTATTATGTATGAAATGTGATTTTAAAAATGAAGGATGCGATTTTATTGCAGGTCTTCAGTCACCTCCTTGTGGAGGCTATATTATTTCATATAACCTCTTAAGGTTATTTAAGTTTTAAGAAAACTTTTAAAAGCTAAGATAGTCTGCTCTGCAATTGAATAAGGGTCACTATTTTTAGTGGATTGTTTTTCATAAAAATCCTCAAGATTAAATTTTTCTTTAAAAAAATAATCAAGCTCTTGGGTAAGTTTTCTTTCAACTAACTTTCTTATCTCAAGCAGATACTTCTGCTTAAATTCCTCAAGCATTGCTTTATTATTTTTACAAAAATTGGTATGTTCTTCAATCTTTTCAATTAACTCTTCGCAACCCTCACTGCTTAAAGCAATAGTCTTAACGATGGGCGGTGTCCACGCTTTTCTATTAGAGAACTGGTGGATCATTTTCTCTATAGTGCTGACATATTTTGAAGTATCTGGATGATCTGCTTTATTTACAACAAAAATATCTGCCACCTCCATTACTCCAGCTTTAAGAGCCTGAATCTCATCGCCAAAACCAGAAGATAAAACTAATATAGCAGTTGAGGCAACATTAATGATCTCAACTTCATCCTGCCCGACACCAACTGTCTCAATTATAATAATATTATAGCCTAAAGCATCTAAAAGTCTTGCTACATTCAAAGTAGCTTGAGATATACCTCCAAGTGTCCCTCTGGAACTTAAGCTTCTAATAAAGATATTTTTATCTAAGGGGAGATGAGTCATTCTAATCCTATCACCAAGAAGTGATCCACCTGAAATAGGGCTGGATGGATCAACAGCTAAAATACCTACAGACTTATTTTTACGAAGATAGATTTTTGCTATCTGAGCTACTAAAGTGCTTTTACCCACCCCAGGTGGCCCCGTTATACCTATTATTTTTGCTTTACCTGTTAAAGGATAGATTTTTTTAAGAATTTCTAAAAAGCCTTCTGACTCATTTTCAACTATTGATATTAGTCTCCCTATAGCTCGATTGGAACCCTTAAAAGCTTCATCAAGTATTGTCATAGTAAAATTTTTACCCAAGCCACAAAACACGGCTTGGGTAATTTAAAAAACTCCTTTCTCTTTTTTATTAGCCTATAACAACAAGAATATCACCTTGTTTAACTGAATCACCTGACTTAACTTTGACAGCTTTAATTATTCCAGAGGCAGGAGAAGTTAAAGAGTTTTGCATCTTCATAGCTTCTAAGATTACCAGTTCTTCTCCAGCGTTTATGGTATCTCCAACTGATCGCTTTACTTCTATTATCATTCCAGGCATTGGTGCAGTAAGAGTTGCTTTGCCATCAATAGATTCTGATTTTTCTACTACCTTAGGCGTTTCTACTTTTGGCTGTGTGCTTTCCGTAACAGCTGGTGCAGGGGCTTTTACTACAGAAGGTTTTACAGAAGTCATAGGTTGAGAGATAACCATCCCCCCATTTGATTC
>JAOAHE010000031.1 GCA_026415415.1 Thermodesulfovibrionales bacterium
TTCTACTTAATATTGGGTATGCTTTTGCAAAATGATCCATTAATCCCTAATGTCGCATATGTATCTTATCTTTTTCAAGCCTAACCTAAATTAACATATCACTATTTAATGCAGAAACAAAACTGATGCATTAGAGAGATTTGTAAGCATGCATAGCGATCTTGCTCAAGATAGCAAGAGAAAAACTCAGTTAAAAGTTACAAGTGCTTCTAAGGAAATATCAAAGACCTAAAGAGATTTTTTAAGACTTCTAATGAATCTAAAAAATCAGAGTTATTTACCAGTAAAATCAAAGCGTTTCTTAGGATTTTAAAACTTTTTGGTTTAAAAAAAAAGTAAGCCATACGAACTTAAAAATACAGAAGTTTTTTTCCTTACTCTATAGATCCTTAACACCTAAAGATAAAAAGGTATGGAAAAAAATCTTTTCATATTTCTTAAAGCCTTTATGGTTAGTGATAACTTTTATAATTTAAAATCTACTTAAAATAAAAAGCTTTTTTCTTTCATATTTCAAATCTGTTTTAAGCTATTTAAGTAATGATAAGGCTAAAAATCATGAAAAATCCTTTTAGCTCTTATAAACTAAATATCCATTAAAACTATTTTTAATATTTTCTTTGTCTAAATCAATAGGATAATTTAAAAAAGAGTTGCCATGTAAATATGTTTTAGGTTATTCTTTATACAACTATGGATATTTTTAATTTAATAGCTGAAAAAAAAATTGATGAAGCTATTGAACAAGGTGAGTTTGAGAATTTAAGCGGTGCAGGAAAGCCACTTAATCTTGATGATAACTCTTTCATCCCTGAGGACTTGAGAATGGCTTATAAGGTTTTAAAAAACTCAGGCTTTTTGCCCCCAGAGCTCGAACTTAAAAAAGAAATAATCAACCTTAAAGATATGATCAACACTATTGATGATGATAAAGAGAGATTAAAAAGGATCAGAGAATTAAACTTTAAGATAATGAAATTTAATATGATGAGAAATAGACCTTTAAGTTTTGAAAACCTCCCTTTATATGAAGACAAACTTTACCAAAAGATCGTAGAGAAATCTTCAAAAAACAAAGATCCATTATAATAATTTGTAAAATGTATACTGTTCAGAATGAACCACTCTATATAATACCCCTTGGTGGCTTAGAAGAAATAGGTCTAAATATGACCATCTTTCAGTATGCTAACGATCTAATCATTGTTGATGTTGGTTTGATGTTTCCTGAAGAGGATATGCTTGGAATTGACTATGTAATACCTGATTTCAGCTATATCTTAGACAACAAAGACAAAGTCAAAGGCATCTTTATTACTCATGGGCATGAAGATCATACAGGGGCTTTACCATTTTTATTGAAAGAAATTAAAGTTCCTACCTACGCTACACCTCTTACTCTTGCTCTGATTAGAGAGAAACTCAAAGAACATGATATTAATGATATACCTCTAATTACTGTAAGACCCCGTGAAAGCGTCCAAGTAGGGGCATTTAAAATTGAGTTTTTAAGAGTTACTCATAGTATAGTTGATGGAGTTGGTTTAGGTATTACAACCCCTTATGGTCTTATTGTCCATACAGGAGATTTTAAACTTGACCCAACCCCTGTAGATGGTGAGCTAATGGACTTGCATAAGTTTACAGAGTATGGAGAAAGAGGTACATTACTTCTACTTTCTGACAGTACAAATGCAGAAAGAGGTGGTTTTACCTTCTCTGAAAAAGAGGTGCGAAGAGCCTTTGAAGATATTTTCTCCAAAACACCTGGTAGAATCATAATAGCTACTTTTGCATCAAATATCCATAGGATTCAACAAGTAATTGATGTGGCCGTTCAGCATGGAAGAAAAATAATCATGTGTGGAAGGGGTATCGTAAGTAACGCTCAAATAGCCTTAGATTTAGGATATTTAAAGATGCCTAAAAATACCTGGATCAGATTAGAAGATCTAAAAAAAGTAAAAGACAACGAGATAGTTATATTAGTCACAGGCAGTCAGGGCGAACCCATGAGTGTACTTTCAAGAATTGCTATGAACGAACACCCACATATAAAAATCAAAGAGGGCGATACAGTCATACTATCAGCTAAAATAATACCAGGTAACGAAAGGTCAATAGGGAGAATTATCAATCATTTAATGAGGCGAGGTGCTGATGTTAAGTATGAAAAGGTCTCCGATATACATGTATCAGGACATGCATCAAAGGAAGAGTTAAAGTTAATGATTAATTTAGTGAAACCTAAATTTTTTATGCCTATACATGGTGAATACCGTTTTCTTAAATATCATGCAAATCTCGCAAAAAAATCTGGTATACCTGAAAAAAATATTTTTATATTAGAGAATGGCGAGATACTTGAAGTCAACTCTGAAGGCATAACAAAAAATGGCAAAATTCAAGCAGGCAGAGTTTTTATTGATGGCAAAGGAATTGGTGGTGTAAAAGATATAGTTCTAAGAGACAGAAAAAGGCTTGCCCATGATGGTGTGGTAATAATCTTAGTAGGTATTGAAAGGTTATCTAAAAAAGTAATTTCTGGACCTGAGATTATATCAAGAGGCTTTATCTTTGAAGATGCTTCACATGACCTTATTAATGAAGCTAGAACTTTGCTCATTAAAACCCTTAACAGTATTGAAGGTTCATTACTTAGTGATATAACAGTAGTACAGAGTAAACTTCGATCTGCTTTGAAAAAATACCTCAAAGACACAATGGATAGAAGACCAATGATAATACCTCTTATCATGGAAGTGTAAAAATTACTTAAGAAAAAGATAAATTGAATCCCGATATATACAAAGCCATAATCCTTGGAATTATACAAGGGCTTACAGAGTTTTTACCTATAAGTAGCACAGCACATCTAATACTGCTACCATGGTTTTTCCAATGGCATGGAGAAATCAACACTCTTACTTTTGATGTAGCTTTACATGGTGGTAGTCTTTTGTCATTGTTACTGTTTTTTTACAAAGACTGGATAAATTTTTACTTAAAAGACAAGAGATTCTTTTTGTTAATCTTTTTAGCAACTATCCCTGCTGGCTTAGCAGGGATACTTTTTAAAGACTTTGTAGAAACAGTTTTAAGAAATCCTATAATAATTGTATTTAATCTTATAGTTTTTGGCATATTAATGTTAATCGCGGAGAGTTTCATTAAAAAGAAAACATATAAACCTAAAAAAAATATAACAATCACCGACTCTTTAATTATAGGTAGTGCCCAAGCGCTTGCTTTATTGCCGGGTGTTTCAAGGTCTGCAATCACTATTACTGCTGGACTTTTTAGAAACTTAAGCAGACATGATGCCGCTAAATTCTCTTTTTTATTATCAACTCCAGTAATTTTAGGCGCCTTTCTATTAGAGGGGGCATCTGTAGTAAGTAAACCAGATAACTACTCCCTTGATTTAATCTTTGCTGGTTTCCTATCAGCAATGCTGTCAGGATACTTAGCTATTAAGTTTCTCCTTAATTTCCTTAAAAAATATCCTCTTAATATATTTGTTTTTTATAGGTTTGCACTTGCTGTTATAATATTAACAGTATGGATCAATCAATAAATTATAATTCTAACCTTACAAAAAAAGAAAAAGACAAAACAAGTATATTCAAAAGTAAACTCTTCCAAGAAGTTATAGGAAGTGTATCTTTCTTTTTAGGAATTTTTGTTTTAATCTCAATGGCTTCTTATGACTACTGGGATAGGTCTTTTACTGCTTTTTCAAAATCACCAGTTAATAATTACGGCGGGATTATAGGTGCTTATACCTCTGATTTTATCTTAAACGTATTTGGGTTGTCTGGTTTTCTAATACCTTTTATTATTATTTTATATGGCATAAGAAGAATCTTAAACAAAAAGAAAAAATTAGTTCATTTAATTGGGGTTTCATTACTACTGCCAGGATTAAGTACATTTATACAACTTATATTGTCTAATCTCCCTTCATTTAAAGTTTTCCATGAATTTAAAGGTGGTATAATTGGTACCTTATTAGCAAAAAGTGCTATAAGTCTTTTGTCTACTGCAGGTGCATATCTGCTAAGTCTGACCATCATTACTGTATCAATAATATTATTAAATCCTGTTTCATTATTCTCTTTAGTTTTTAATCGCAAAATTCATACTGAAGAACAGAATAAGAGAATTACTGACCCCCAAATGCAAGAGATACAAGAAATTAATCAGCCTTCCTCAGAAAGTTACAAAACTTATATAAAAAAAACAGAGATTCTTAGCCGTAAAACTCCTCAAACTAAAGGAGACTATGCTTTACCACCCTTAGACCTTTTGCACTCAGCTAATACCACTGTTATATTAACCAAAGAGGAAATCAGCAGTAACATCGCAGGATTAGAAAAAAAACTTTTGGACTTTGGAGTAAAAGGAAAAATTAAACAAGCTAATCCAGGACCTGTAGTTACAATGTATGAGTTTGAACCAGCAGCGGGTATAAAAATAAACAGGATTATCTCTCTCTCTGATGATCTTGCCTTAGCCCTGAGAGCACCCAGTATTAGAGTGTATCCTATAGCTGGCAAAGCAGCAATAGGCATTGAGGTCCCTAATAAAAAAAGGACGACCGTTTATCTGAGAGAGATTATAGCCTCAGAGACATTTCAAAAAAGCACTCATATTCTTCCTTTGGCTTTAGGTAAAGATATATTTGGAAATCCAGTAGTAACTGATCTTACTAAAATGCCTCACCTTTTAGTTGCAGGGGCAACAGGCTCTGGAAAGAGCATTTTCATAAACTCCCTTATTTTAAGTATTCTATATAAAGCTGACCCTTCAGAAGTAAAGATGCTAATGATAGATCCTAAATTATTAGAGTTATCAGCATACTCAGATATTCCACATCTAATCACTCCAGTAATCATAAACCCTAAGGAAGCCTCATCTGCATTGCAAAAGATGGTTTTTGAGATGGAAAGAAGATATAAGCTGCTTGCCGATAGAGGAGCAAAAAATATTGAAAACTTTAATAACAATGTTGAAGAAGCTGAAAAAATTCCTTATATAATTATTTTCATAGATGAACTCGCTGACCTTATGTTTACAGCGCCTGCTGATGTAGAGAGCGCTATAACCAGACTTGCTCAGATGGCTCGTGCCTCAGGGATACATTTAATATTGGCTACCCAAAGACCCTCCGTAGATGTAATAACAGGCTTGATAAAAGCTAACTTTCCTGCCCGGATATCCTTCCAGCTCACTACAAAAGTAGACTCCAGAACCATCCTTGATACCCACGGGGCTGAGCAATTACTCGGTATGGGGGATATGCTTTTTATGATACCAGGTGCTAAAATAGTTAGAGTTCATGGGGCATATGTGAGTGAGAAGGAAGTAGCAGAAATTACCCAGTTTATTAGAGACCAGAGGAAACCTAATTATACATTTTTTCAAAACCTAACTATACACACTGAGAAAACAACTGATGAAGAACTTACAGATGAAAGGGACGAGATCTACGAAAAAGTTATAGAATTTGCCAAATCAGCAGGAGAGGTATCTATTTCCGGTATTCAACGAAGGTTTAAAATAGGGTACAATAGAGCTGCAAGAATTATGGAACTTCTTGAAGAAGATGGGTTAGTAGGTCCTCCAAAAGGGGCAGGTAAACCAAGAGATTTTATTGGTAAATAAAAACCAAAGGAAAAATAATGAAAATAATAATCACAACAGTTTTATTATCTTTCTTAGTAATTGTTCTTTTATCAGTTCCAATAAATGCTATTGATGTTGATGAAGAAATTGCAAGGATTCAAAGAGCATATGAAAACTTAAAAGACTTACAGGGTAACTTTATCCAAAAAAGCTTTATAAAAGACCTTAAAAAAATAGATACATATAAAGGTAAATTTTATATAAAACCCCCCAAACTTAGATGGGACTATCAAACAAAAAGCCCTCAAAGTGTTTACTTTACTGAAGATAAACTAATAATATATCAAAAAATTGAGAGGCAAGTTTATATCTCAAAGCTTGACTCTTTAAGCTATGGACAATTCCCTATTGCATTACTTAGGGGTTTTGGTGATATAAGAAGAGATTTCTTTATTTCTACCAAAGATGGAAGGTTAATTCTTAAACCTAAAAAATCTATAGGAAATATCTCTCAGATAGAGATACTATCTTTTGATGATGAGTTTCCTATAAAAGCAATAAAAATAGCTGATGATCTCTCAAACTATACCTCAATAGAACTAAAAGACATTAAATTAAACAGTGGAATAAAAGATAGCTTTTTTGATTTTACCCCACCAGATAATGTTTCAATAATAAAACAATAACAATGGAGATTATTACTACTCATCTAAATGCCGATTTTGATGCAGTTGCCTCTGCAATTGTCATTAAAAAACTTTACCCTGAAGCTAATATAGTTCTGCCTGGAGCTATGGAAAAAAAGGTTAAAGAGTTTATAGAGCTATTTTTTCCCGAAGAGATCAAGAAACTTAAAGATATTTCTCCTGAACATGTAAAAAAACTTATTATAGTGGATACTAAACATCCAGACAGAATAGGTCCACTGAAAGCTTTGATAGGACAACCAAATATAAAAATTCATATCTATGACCACCACCCTCCTACTAAGGAAGATATCAAAGGCGAACTTCAGATAATAGAAAATGTCGGGGCTGTGTCAACTATAGTCACAAGTATAATTCAAAGAAAAAAATTAATGCTCACTCCTATGGAAGCAACTCTTCTATGCCTTGGTATATATCAAGAGACAGGTTCTTTGCTGTTTCCATCTACCACACCAAAAGATCTAATTGCTGTAGCTTATTTATTGAAAAGAGGAGCAAACTTAAACATAGTATCTGAATTTCTTAAAGTTGAGATGAGCAAAGAAGAAATTACCCTTTTAAATGAGTTAGTTGGCTCTTTAAAAGAGATAATACTGCAGGATAAAAAGATTAAAATAGCAAAAGGTAAGATGGAAGGTTTTGGAGATGTAGCTCATTTAGCCCACACAATAATGGATATGGAGGATATAGATGCTCTATTTATGCTAATAGGCATGGCTGACAAAATTTTGGTTGTAGCTCGTAGTAAGACTCCAGAAGTAGATGTAGCACAAATCCTTTCAGAAATGGGAGGAGGTGGGCATCCCTCTGCTGCATCAGCAACTATAAAAGATATACCCTTCGAGTTAGTAGAAGAAAAACTTGAAGCATCATTAAAAAAACATATAAAACCAGTTAAACTTGCCTCTGATGTTATGACATCTCCTGTAATTGTCCTTGACTGGATGCGAACAATTAAGGACGCCGAAGACATGATGACCAAATATGGGGTAAATGTCCTGCCGATCGTGAAAAATAATAAATATCTTGGTATCATCACAAGAGAAGTTGTTGAAAAAGCCCTATTTCACGGTTTTCATAAAAGCAAATGTATTGATTTTGCTACCACTGATGCTATGACAGTTGTTACTTCAACTCCTATTAAAGAGGTAGAGGCAATAATGATTGAGCAAAATCAAAGATTCATACCAGTTCTTGACGGCGAAAGAATAGAAGGTGCTATAACTCGCACAGATATAATGCGGGCTCTTTATGAAGATGTTCTTAGGAAAAGCAGAGTAATTACACAAGAATCTACAACTCATAAAGATTTCAACAGATTTGAAAGAAATGTATCTGCTATGTTGAAAGATCACTTAACAGAGCCCTTATATAATATTTTATTAAAAGCAGGTGAAACAGCAGATGAGATAGGGATGAATGCTTACTTGGTTGGAGGCTGTGTAAGAGACTTAATCAGAAGAGAAGAAAATTTTGATATAGATATAGTTGTTGAAGGTAGCGGGATAGAGTTTGCAAAAAAATTAGCAAATCAGATCAAAGCTAAAATATTGACTCACAACCGTTTTGGCACCGCAAGTATAATAGTAAACAATGCAGGTAAAAAAGGAGAACCCTTAAGAATTGATATAGCCACAGCAAGGACAGAGTATTACGAGTCTCCTGCAACACTTCCAAAGGTTGAAGTATCTTCAATTAAAAAAGACCTTTATAGAAGGGACTTTACTATAAACACTATGGCTGTCAAACTTAATAAAAAACACTTTGGTTTATTAATAGATTTCTTTGGCGGGCAAAGAGATATAAAAGACAAACAGATCAGGGTGCTACATAATTTAAGCTTTGTTGAGGACCCAACAAGAGCTTTTAGAGCTATTAGGTTTTCCGAAAGATTTGGTTACAAACTGACCAAACACACAGAAAACCTCATAAAACTTGCAATAAAAATGAACATCTTTGAAAAACTATCAGGGTCACGGATATATGATGAATTAATGCTCATTTTCAAAGAAACTAACCCCCTTAAGGCTTTAAAAAGATTAAACGATTACAACTTATTAAGCGTAATTCATAAAAAACTTTCTTATACCCCTACTATAGAAAACTTACTTATCTCCGTGCATGAAACAATAATATGGTTTGAGCTACTATTTTTAAAGGAAAAATATGACAAAGGTCTTATATATTTAATCGCTCTATTAAATAATCTCAAGCATGAAGAAATAAAAGAGGCTCTTCAAAGACTTATGGTCTCAAAACAGGTAGAGACAAAAATATTTGAAGATAGATATAGTAGCCAAGAAATAATACGAAACCTTGAACCTAACAACCCCGTTGATAACTACCACCTTTTAAAAGGTAAATCAATAGAAGCTATTCTTTTTTCTATGGCTTCTTGTAAAGATAGCGGCAAAAAGAAAGCTATCTCCCAGTATCTGTTAGAACTAAGACATATTAAACCCCTAATAAAAGGAAAAGACCTAATTGAGTTAGGTTTAAAGCCTGGTCCTCAGTTTTCTGATATCTTAAACAAGATCCTTGACGAAAAGCTTAAGAAAAAATTAATAACAAAAGATGAAGAACTTAATTATGTAAAAAACCTCTTACTACAGTCTACCTTCAATCTTAATTAACCCTTTCTCTTTTTTGCTACATGAATACAGGCTCTCCGAGCTATTACAACATTTACACCATCTGAATCCAACTTTTCTTTTAAAATGGCCTCAGTTTTTTCATGATCAAGAGGATCTACAACAGTTACAGAATCTACTCCACAGGCTTTACAAATCTCCTCAAGACTTACTTTTCCTCCCTGTTGTCCCTTTGCTGTTATTCCTGTTAGAGGGGTTGGTTGATGCCCTGTCATTGCAACAGATGAATTATCAAGGATTGCAACAAGTATATTTGCCTTATTATATACTGCGCTTATCAAAGCTGTAATTCCTGAGTGCAGAAATGTAGAATCACCTATAACAGCTACAACCCTTTTTACTCCTTGTTGAGACATTCCAGCTGCTTGACTGATACCAGCACCCATACAAAGGCAGGTATCCAAGGCAAAAAGAGGGGGACTTGCACCCAAAGTATAACAACCTATATCTCCAGCAGTAAAGGAAGGCTTTGCTGCAAGTAAAGATTTATAGAAATCTCTATGAGAACAACCCTGACACATAACAGGAGGTCTTGGTGGTAAAGCACTAATATACGATGGTGGCTCAGAAGGCTTATCCCAACCCTTTACAAAGCCAGCCATTACGTCAGGTCCTAACTCACCCTCTGCGGGTATCTCACCTGTCATCTTACCCTTTACATCCTTAAAGTATCTCCTTACTATCTCTTCAACAAAAGGATATCCCTCTTCTAAAACCCAAACTTCTTCAAGATCGGCTACAAACTCACTTATTATTTTTTCATCAAAAGGATATGCTGAGATCTTCAGGATAGCAAACTCATCCCCATATTCTTTTGCATATGCATACCCAAGTCCACATGCAACTATTCCTTTTTTTTGCCCATCTTTATAAATCTTATTAAACCCTGATCTCTCAGTCCATTGTCTCAATAAGGGCTGTTTTTCATTCAGAATCTTATGACACTTTATTACATTGCTTGGTACAGCAATCATTCTTGAGGGGTTCTTTTTAATATTAATAGGATTCTGAGGTCTAATATCCCCAAGCTCTACTACTGAACTGCAATGACATATTCTTGTAACTACCCGCACTATTACTGGTAGTTCTGCCTCCTCAGAAAGATCAAAGGCAGTTATCATCATATCCTTAGCTTCTTGGCCATCTGATGGCTCAAGACAAGGCACCATAGCAAATTTCGCATAATATCTTGTATCCTGCTCATTCTGAGAAGAAAATGCTCCGGGATCATCTGCAACTAATATTACCAGACCACCTTGAACACCTAAATAGGCTGCTGTCATCAAAGGATCTGATGCGACATTTAAACCAACATGCTTCATAGAGCAAAGAGCTCTTCTGCCTGTATAGGAGACGCCTATGGCCGTTTCAAGGGCAACTTTTTCATTTATAGCCCATTCTACTTTGCCATCAAAATTTCTTGCTAAATATTCAAGTATTTGCGTAGCTGGAGTGCCAGGGTAACTTGTAGCAAAAGAAATCCCTGCTTCCAAAGCTCCCCTTCCTATAGCATCGTCTCCAAGTAACAAAGCTTTCTTCTTTGCAACCTCAACTTTCATCCTTTTACTCTCCATTAAAATTTTAAAATTTTAAGTTTACATAAACTCTACAGATAAATAACATATAAAATAAAAGCTATAAATTATAGCATAAAATAAGCTTTAATTAACTATGAAGATCAAAAAATACTGTCAAAAATTAAACTGCATCCAAGAAAGTAGAAGGTCTACGAATTAAATGCTAAAGATACAATTATGCCTCAACAATCTCTTTTTGTCCCTTTATATACTCAAAAAATTTCTTTGCTGAAATAAGAAAAACACACCAAGCAAGAAGAAATAAAATTATTGTCATGCCAATAAGAGGATAATTACCTGAGGGAATAAACTTTTCTATTAAAAGAAATCCAAGAGAATAAATTGTTGTAGCAAGCATAAAAAGGGCTGGCAGTAAAGTAAAAAGCCGCTGCTTGTGCATCATTGAAAGCCATAATGATATTGTAATTAATGCTAATGCAGCCATTAGCTGATTTGCTGCACCAAAGACAGGCCAGACAACTGCGAACCCATTCTTGTATGCAAGTAAAAATGTTAACATAATTATTATTGTAGAGTTGAAAAAGGGAGAAAAAAGAATTCTTGGTGGTCTGACAAAGAGAGTCCTCCAGAATTCCTGCAAAATAAGCCTTCCAAGTCTTACTGCTGTGTCAAGGGTTGTAATGACAAAACCTTCTATCATCAATATTCCCAAGATTATCCCCACATAGGAAGGTATCCCCAAGGCGTTCTCCATGAAAAGTCCAGCGCTTAACGAAAAAGCAAGAACGGGATTTGATTTGCCTAACTGTGGAAATACTATGTCTTTATAAGCTGAATAGTTAAGTCCAGCACCAACAGCAACTATAACACCAATAGATAAAAAGCTTTCAATAAGCATTGCACCATACCCTATTGTTCTTGCATCAGACTCCTTTGACAGTTGCTTCACCGTCGTTCCTGTTCCAATAAGGGTATGAAACCCGCTTATCGCACCACAAGCAACTGTGATGAATAAGATAGGCCAAATAGGACCAAGCCTCGCTGTTCCTTCTTCTATGTTTAATGGAGGTATATTTATCTCTAAACCTTTAATACCACCGATGATAGCTGACAGAATAAGTACCACTATGCCTCCATAAAGGAAAAAGGAATTAATAAAATCTCTTGGCTGTAAAACCACCCATACAGGAATTGCAGAGGCAATAAAACAATATATTGAGATAAGGAGCATCCAAGTCTCACGGGAAAGTCTAACAGGCAAGGCAAAGCCAATAATTACTGAAAGGATAATTATTAAAAGAGAAAGTGCTACAGCATATAAAACCTTCATGTTTTTTCTATATAGAAGAAAGCCCATAAGTGGAGCAAAGGCTGTAATTATGATTACAGAGGTTGAAGCAATACCACCAACCACCGCCATAGGCTCACTCGTTTTTGCATCTATTACAGTACTGAAAAGCCTTTGAGATTCTGGGAGATTGAAAAGTTTAAGCTTAACCATAGAGGTTAAAGCCACGCAGGTAAGGTCAAGGAATGCAGCACATACAAGCAAAAGCATAAAAAAAACAAAAGTAATAAAGAGTATAAATCCTGCACCACCCATTGTTTTTTTTGCTATTTCAACAATGGATTTGCCCTTCTCCCTTAGGCTTACAAAAATTGAGGCACTGTCATGAACTGCACCAATAAATATGGCGCCAAAGAGGATCCACAGCCATGTGGGATAAAACCCATAAAGAAGGGCTACCACGGGACCAACTATAGGACCTGCACCAGCTATTGATGAAAAGTGATGGGAAAAAACAACCACACCCTTAGACGGAACATAGTCCACTCCATCATTTATTGCTTTTGCAGGGGTCAGATTTTTGTCATTTTCACTAAAGACCTTAGAAATGTATTTTCCATAAACTTTGAAGGCAACAAGAAAAATCAAGAAAGAGAGCGTTATGATCAAAAGGGTATTCATAGGCATTATTTTATCTTATAACTGACGAAAAAGATACTTCCTTTGAATCCTTTTAATTTAAACTTTATTCTTAACGAAAATCAAAAGTAGTTATCGGGATTGTCAAGTTTAGTATTTAAAAATTGTATGCTTAAAGATAGAAAAATATTTTAAACCTACTACTATAAGGAATACAAAAAGGAAAGCAATAAATATTAAAAATTTAACTTCAAAATTTTTGATACTTATTAAATAAATAAGTCTTTAAATTGAAAGAGACAGCTAAATGAGATATTTTAATTATCCTTAAAAATAAGCTTCATAATAGTTTATTAACATTCACAAAAATAAAGATTTCTTAATACCAAAATAAGCAGGGATTTTGCTACAAAATAACCTTTTATCTCGCTTCTTTAAGATCCTTCTTTCTGAGAAACTATGATGAAGACAATAACAATGAGATGCTAATGCTCTATTATAAACTTAGTCTTTCAGTTATTAAAAAGATTAAAAAAGATCAGTGATTAAATTATCCCTAATATATTAAGTCTAATACAAACGCATATTAATCTAAAAATTAAGATAATTTGAAAAACATTTGATATTTAAAAAGAGAAAATAAGATATCATATAAATATATTATATGCAATGATCTAAAAAGCTTAGTCTCATTGTTAGCTGCTTTCTTCTAAAGTATTTCCTCAAATCCTGTAATCAAGAAAATGAATATATGAATAAGATTAACAAAGGATAAAGCTTTTCATAGATAGAATTGTTTAGTATATCTTATTAAAAGATTCATAAATCCAGAATCCCAATTTAAGTTCATTAATTAAAAGAATGTAGATCATCTTAGTAAAGAAAATTTTTTTTGATATCATGGCAGAGGTTAATTTAACCATACATCTTATCTTTGCACCTTTGAGCTTCAAGCAAGATCCTTTAATATCTCTGATAAAAAGATTTAAAAATCTCAGAGATAGTCAATGATCCTCATATTAAAGATGAAAAGTATAAACCTCTCAAGGCAAAAGGTATAGAAGAATTTCTTATTAAAGCAATGTAGACTCAAAAAGCCTTGTCGATTTTCTGCCTTACAATATTTTTGCTAAGAAGGTATATCTTTTGTCTTAAGTTAAAAAGCACAGGGTTTAAGCTTTTATTTAATGCCTTTTGAGGTTATAAAGAGCTCCCTGATATTGTTAAGGCATGAGTAAAAACTGACTTTTTTCAGATCAGATATGAAATTTTTTTTATTTTGTAATGAGTTGGAGATGCCGTCCTTACCACAAGATTCAAGATATGGTCTATTTCTTTAGTAATCATCTCTTCTTTATATTTTGTTACAATTCTGCTTTCAGCAAAAGAGAATATCTTTTAAAGTGGTTTCATCATTGTTGATGGCTAAAAATTTGCTCTAAATTATTTTTAATTAATAATTTAACCAGCAAATTTCTCTATTCTAATGAAAAGGCGCGTTCTGTTAAGCACAGATAAAAAATTACATTAAGTAACTTGTTTTCTATCTATCTCTATTAAAGCTTCTCTATTATTCTATATTCTGTAATATACCCCACAACTAAAAAAGTTTGCCATACAAAGATACAAATTTGTAATGAATCTGTTTTTTAAATGCCTTTAGAATATAGTTTTAAAAGGTATAGATTATTTTTTACAACTTTCTTTTAAAACTATGTATATCATTATTTAAAAATTTTGATAAGCTTGTAAGCCTATTCTCCCAAACTTTGCCATAATAACGATAACTTTTTAAACTCTTAAGGAACCTGCTTCTATTTTCTAAATAGATATTAGGATTTCCTTCTGATAGCAACAAGGTTTTTTTTGCATTACGTGGATTATGAATAAAACTATCAAAATGAATAATATTTAAAGGAAAAGTCAATTTCTCACAACCAGCATCATCCCATATCATCCGGTAAATCCTTTTTGCTTTATTAATATCAAGTTCTGAAACATGAGAGGCAATATCTCCTTGAGGGTCATAAATTTTTAAAGTCGATTGCAAAATCCCATATTTAGATGGTCCTTTGCCATTGTCGTTAGGTATATACTTCCCTCCTTCTTGATTAAGAACAAAAGCAGATGCTATTTCAAAATAATCAATCTGTTTTTCATTGGAGGTTACCTCTGGCAAAGGAGCTGGTGGTTTAGATAAATTCTGGAAGTTTATATACATTTTTAGTTCTTCTATATTTTTATTCCATGCCCTACCATAAACACTATAGGTTTTTAGGTTACTCAAAAGTTTTTTTCTTACATCTATATAAACAGATGAATCACCATCTGATTGTTTTAAAGCCTCATTTGCTATGCTTGGCCTCTGGACATAAGTATCAAAATGAAGGATATTCAAAGGATAAGGCAATTTGGCACAGCCTGCTCTTTGCCAAATTTTTCTATATAAAAGCCTTGCTTTATTCTCATCAAGTTCTGATACATTCCTTGCTATCTTTCCCTGAGGATCATAGTCTTTAAGAGTGCTTTGCATAATGCCAAATTTCATAGGATTAGAGCCACCTATATACCCCCTCTTATTTCTTATAATAAACTGAAAAGCTTTTTCAAAAAACTGATTTCCCGGCAGTTCTTCTTCAAGAACCTTAGCAAAATAAGAGGTTTTATGATCAGCTTCTTTTATATGCTCTTTCATATATCTCTCAATATTTGATACCTGTCCGATGCCTTCCATATAAAATTGGTATATATCAAATTTCATACCATCTCTTATAAAGTCCTTCAATAAATTAATTTCTTTGGATATAGAATTTAGAGACTGTCAAATTTTTTTAAGTAATTATTCTATACCTCTTTTTTGCCAGAATTTTGACATTAAAAGAATGTTTATTTAAACCAAAACTCAATAAAATAGTTTTAATCATTTTGAGCCTAATTTATTTTAAAAACTTCTCAAAATAACCTTTGTATCTATTCAATTCTTTAAAATGAATAATTAAAAAAGCTTACCAAATGTATCTTATTCAATATTCAATTAATCATTATTTCTCTTAATATTGTTTTGAGACAGTAGTCATGATTTTTAAAAACATGATAAAATTAAAACACTAATGGGCAAAATTATCACAATCGCTAATCAAAAAGGTGGTGTTGGAAAAACAACTACTACTATAAATTTAGCTGCTTCTATAGCCTTAGAAAAAAAGAACGTCCTTGTTATTGACTCAGACCCCCAAGGCAACTTAACAAGCGGTTTAGGTATAAATAGAAGTAATTTAAACACAAGCCTTTATGATGCTTATGTGGGAAAATGTCCTATAGAAGACACTATAATAAAAACTCAATTAGAGAACCTCTTTCTAATACCTTCTACTATAGATTTATTAGCTGTGGAGTTAGAATTAGTTAACAAGGAAAAACGAGAATTCTACCTTTCTAATATACTTTCAGAGGCAAAAGAGAAATATAACTATATTTTTATAGATTGCCCTCCATCCTTAGGACTTCTTACCCTTAACAGTCTTGTTGCTTCAGAATCTATAATAATACCGGTACAATGTGAATACTACTCCTTAGAAGGTCTTAGCCTTCTGACAAAAACACTTAAATTGGTAAAACAAACTCTTAACCCTCATTTAGAAATAGAAGGTATATTACTTACAATGTTTGACCCAAGAACATCCCTTTCCCATCAAGTCGCAAAAGAGGTGAGAAGTTACTTCAAAGAAAAGGTTTATCAAACCCAAATCCCAAGAAATGTCACTCTCGGAGAAGCACCAAGTCACGGGAAACCGGCTATTTTATATGACATTAAATCAAAAGGAGCCCAAAGTTATCTATCCTTAGCATTGGAGGTTCTGCATGAAAACAGCCTTAGGCAAAGGGCTACAAGCTCTACTGCCAGAAAAAGGAAATGAAATTAGCGATATAGAAATTGGCAAAATAATACCTTCTGATTCCCAACCCAGAAAAATGTTCAAGGATGACTCACTGAAAGAACTCTCCATCTCAATAAAAGAAAAAGGGATTTTACAACCTATAATTGTCTCTAAGCAACAAGATGGTACTTACAAGATAGTTGCAGGTGAAAGAAGATGGAAGGCAGCAAAATTAGCAGGCCTTAACACTATCCCTGCTTTAATTAAAGAAGTCTCCTCCCAGACAGCATTGGAAATCGCTCTAATTGAGAATATCCAACGGGAAGAACTAAATCCCATAGAAACTGCTGAAGCATTACAAAGATTACATACTGAGTTCAACCTAACACAGGAGGAATTATCTCAAAAAGTTGGTAAAGATAGATCGACTATAGCTAATTACTTAAGAATCCTTAAGTTACCAGAGGAAATTAAAAACTTAATAAACCATAATCTTATCTCCTTAGGTCATGCAAAAGTGCTTCTTTCGCTGACAGAAAAAGAAAAACAGATACAGGCTGCAGAAAAAATTCTCAAATACAATCTTAGTGTGAGAGCAACAGAAACTTTGTGTAAAAAATTATCCAAAAGCTCCAACACAGAAGAAAACACATCTAAAATAGCAAATCTTTCAGATATTGAGAAAAAATTTGAGAGTCTTTTAGGTACTAAGGTTAAGATTCGTTACAAAGGTGGGAAGGGAGCGATTGAGATAAAATTTAAATCATCCTCTGAACTTGAAAGGTTCTTTGCAATATTCAGTTCGGTACATAACGATAGAAAGATATCTAACTAAAATATAAATCTTTTAGAAGCTCCATAACTTAAATGTAACCATAAAGACAACTCAAATGTTATCAAAAAATCAAGCTATAGATACAATCATAAATTATCTATCAAATTATTTACATGGAAAAACAAAGGCTTTAAGACTATCTTTAATAACTTTCTTCTCTAAAGGACATCTTTTAATAGAAGACCTTCCAGGTTTGGGAAAAACAACCTTAGCTATAGCAATTGCTAAATCTTTTGGACTTCAATTAGGTAGAATCCAATGCACCAGTGATCTATTGCCCTCAGACATTACAGGGCTTTCTATTTATAATAAAGCCTTAGGGACCTTTGAGTTTCACAAAGGTCCTATATTTAATAACATTGTTCTTGTTGATGAGATTAATAGAGCTACACCTAAAACTCAAAGCGCTCTATTAGAAGTAATGGGGGAAAAACAAGTAACAATAGAAGGTAAGACTTACAAAATGAACAAGCCTTTTTTTGTAATAGCAACCCAAAACCCTATAGAACAGTTTGGTACCTTCCCCTTACCTGAATCTCAACTTGATAGGTTTACTATGAAAATTAGTATAGGTTATGGCTCAAGATTAGATGAGATGCAAATCTTAAAATCAGGAAGCAAAAGAGAAGAATTATACCACTTAGAGCCAATTCTCAACAAGGATGATATCTTGGTTATTCAACAAGAAATACAAGATAAAGTCTATTTATCTGAAAAAGTCTTAAATTACATTCTTGACATCGTAGAAGCTACCAGAAATAACAAATTTTGTATTGGAGGTATATCCACAAGAGGAATATTGGCAATTAGCTCAACGGCAAAAGCAAAAGCCTATTTTAGTGGTAGAGACTTTGTAATTCCAGAAGACATTAAAGAATTAGCCGAGTATACTATTCCACATAGAATAATCTTTAAGGAAGAACTTGACACTTTAACTAAAAAGGAGATTGTGCTATCTTTAATAGAAAAAATATCCGTCCCCGTTTAACAAAAATATCAAAGACTGGTTGGATTTATATCACAATAACCCTCCTGATAGGTTTTTCTGCTGTAAATACTGGTAATAATCTTATCTATCTTATAGCCTCCGCTTTTTTAAGTTTTATGTTACTTTCCGGTTTTTTAAGCAGATATAACTTTTCAAAGATTGATTTAGAATTAGAAATTCCCGATGAAATTTATGCTAATAAAGAAACTTATATCAAGATTAAACTTATCAACAATAAAAAATTTGCACCCATTTTCTTAATGAAAATTAAATTTTTATCAAAGGATTTTCTTTTTCCATTTATACAGAAGAAAAATTATGAGATAAGTTATTTATTTTATACATTTCCAAAACGAGGTTTGTTCTCAATTAAAAAGATTTCTTTATGTTCAAGATTTCCTTTCAATTTTTTTGAAAAAAGTTTAGATATTAAAAAAGAAATAAAATTTATAGTATTTGCAGAAGGTAAAAAGTGCAACTACCAAAATCTACAATTAATATTAACTAAGAAAACAGGAGAACAAAACATAAACAAAAAAGGTTTTGATTCGGAACTACTTTTTATAAGAGACTATTTAGAAGGAGACCCGCTTAAATACATTCACTGGAAAGCCTCGGCAAAAACAGGCAGTTTAAAAACAAAAGAACTTTCTCTTTTAACATATAAGCCAATAATCATTGATTTTGACTCCCTTCCATACACAGACCTTGAAGAAAAAATTTCTTGTATAACTTTTTTAATAAACAGTTACATTAAAAAAGGCATCCCAGTGGGATTAAAGATAAACAATAAAATCTACCACCCTGGAGTATCTCGTCAACATAGACTTGAGATGTTAAAAATCTTAGCTTTATATGAAAACGAGATTAAATTCTGAGATAAAAATAGAAAGTTTTATAAAAATTCTATCTTATTTAGTGGGACTGATAGGGTTTGTAAGCATTTATAGATTTGTTGATTTAATATTCCTTCTCACTTTTATTAGCCTTTTTATTATCTCTATAGTATTAGATGCTAAACAAATTAGTATAACTAAAACTTGGCTAATAAATCTATTTTCTCTCTTATTAATAGCTTTTGCCTTGACCAATATCAACTTAAATGATCCCGTAAAACCCTTGGTGGAATCACTTCTAGTATTACTCGCTATAAAATTTCTTGATAAAAAATCAGCTAAGGATTATATGCAAATCTGTCTTTTGTCAGTTTTAATCTTTACAGGTTCAGCTTTGTTTTCATTAAGTATAGAGTTTGCCTTTTATCTAATGATGTTAATCCTTCTTCTCTCTTTAACATTTCTAACCCTTACTTTTTTTTCCGAAGACAGAAAACTAATACTAAAAATTTCTTTAATTAAAAGTCTCGTTATTAAATCGCTGATAGTATCTCTAATCACTATTCCTTTAACCCTTCTTTTATTTTTAATACTTCCCCGAAGTAGTTTTCCCTTATTAAGCTTTCTAAGTAGAGAGACCGCTTTGACTGGTTTCTCAGATAGTATTCAACTTGGCAAAGTTAGTAACATACAGACTGATGACTCTGTTATTATGAGGGTTAATATCAAACAAATAGAACCAACAAGACTATATTGGCGTGGTATAGTTTTAACTAATTTTGATGGCACAAAATGGAGCAATATAAATTCAGAGAACCTACCTCAACAACTTTCAAAAATCCAAGGGGAGGTAATAAACTACACTATCTATCTTGAACCATACTATAACAAATACCTATTCTTCTTAGACATCCCCTTCTTTAAGTCCTTAGGTAAAATTACTATCTTAGCTGATCTCACTGCACAGCTTGATGAGACTATAAATCGCAGGATTAAGTATGAAGCCATTTCAATAATTGTAGATAAATACAATGAAGAAAATCTCGATAAAAGTAAATATTTACAGTTACCAGAAATTAAAGACAAAAGACTTATTGAAAAAGTCACAGAACTTACAACAAATAAAAATGATGAACAATCAGCATTAGCTATAATGAACTTTTTGAAAAACTACAAGTATTCATTAAAAAATCTCCCTATATCATCTTCACCTTTGGAGGATTTTTTATTTACCTATAAATATGGAAATTGTGAATATTTTGCCTCTGCTATGGCAGTAATGCTCAGGATCAAAGGTATACCTTCCAGAATTATAGGAGGATACAAAGGTGGAAGATACAATAATATTGGTAAATATTACGTAATAACCCAAAAGGACGCCCATGTATGGGTAGAAGCATATCTTGACAACGTTGGCTGGGTTAGGTTTGACCCTACACCACCAATAATTGATAGCTCTAATGATATCTTTTCTGTTCTTTATAAATTAAGAATTTTCTTCGATACGATAAATTATTATTGGAATGCAATGGTAATAAATTACGATTTCTCTAAGCAAATGCAAATTGTCAATAACATAAGACATACTCTTAAGAAATCTTATGTAGACTTAGTAAATATAAGGGAATTTTCTCAATATATTTTGTTTTTTTTGTTAACTATACTAACTTTAACGACGATAATCCTGTTGAGAAAAAAAATAAAAAGAAAAACCCCTTCTGAGAGAATATTAAATGAATTTTTATACAAACTTAAAAAATTAGGATACACAAAAAATAAAAACGAAGGGTTGGAAGAATTTGCTCAAAAAATAACAAACAGCCATATCAGAGATGATGCCCTAATCTTCATAAAAAATCTTGAAAGCTTCATCTATAAAGATAAAGAGATGTCAACTTCTGATTACAAAAGATTAAAATCATTACTAAGAAATATCAAGGAAAAATAAAATGACGTTAAAGTTTTTAAAGAAATTGTCTTGCTTTTGAGCATCTTATGGATTATAATTTTTGTAAAAATTCAATTTATATTGAAGGAGTTAACTATGGGGTCAATAACAATGAAAAAATACTTCTTAGCGTTATCCATTGTGTTAACAGTTCTTAGTTTATTAATGGGATGTGCTCAACAGCAATTTAAAACTTTTATGTTTGAACCAGAACCAGCAATAATTGAAAATTGGGGCCCCAATGGGATTGCATGGAATGGAAAAAATTTCATAATAGGAGACAATAACATAGTAATTGAACATTCCGATACTCAAACAGGCTGGTTTTTTAGTCCTAACTCACTTTACAATAGCGATGGATTTTATAAATTTCCACGTAATCTTGTTTCATTAAACAAAATAGTAGGTAGACCAATACAGATATGTGATCTCGCTTGGGAAGGTGAGTGCTGTGGCAAAGGTTTTCTGTGGATCGCAGATGCCCTTAACAAAGAAATAATAAAATTAACAGGTAATTATGAATTCATTAAGCGGATTCCCTCCCCTGCAGAAAATCCTAACGGGCTCACCTTTGATGGTAAAAACCTTTGGGTAGCAGACTCTAAAGACGCAAAGATTTATAAAATATCATCAGAAGATGGTTCAGTTTTAGAGAAATTCAATTCACCAGTAGACATCCCAACAGGATTAGCATGGGATTGTGAGAATTTATGGATCATTGGTATGAATACATGCAAACCAACATCAGAAGATTGCTATTCAAGAAGGCTATTAAAACTTAATATCTCAACTGGTAAAGTAACTCATGAGATAAAACTACCAAAACAAATTATAAGACCTTCAGCTCTTGTATGGGTTGATGGTATCTTATGGACTGGTGACTATTACCATAATAGAATATTTAAAATCAAAGAAATTACTGCTTTTGAAAGTGATGACAACAGAGTTTACAAAATTAAATAAAATAGTTTTGTAATTTTTAAAATAACTAAAGTTTTTAAGTAATTTTAAAGGGTAGAACTGTTAGGCTAAATCATCATCACAACCAAACGGCTTGATACATAACAATTTGTACTAAATCTCTCTACTTCTTCTTAAAATTATCCCCCCTCCTTTCTATTTAAGGGAAGGGGGATTTTCCTCTTGTTTAAAAAACTAAGGTAAATTAATCAGATATCAGAATATAAAAAGGGTCAGTAATAAAATACCTGACCCTTTTATAGCATAATCCCATTGTAGTCTTTTCGAAATTCTATAATACTCCCTTTTCTTTTAGGTACTCTTCACTTGGAATCTCTACAGAACTTGCTCCACCTGAGTAAGAATAACAAAGCTTTCCTTCCTCAATCAAATCTCTTAAAACCTTTTTTACATCTTCCTTTTCGGCTTTGAGTTCTTCTGATGCCATCTTGATAATATCTTTTTCTTTTAATTTTTTCTTTCCTTTTGCTTTTTCTAAAATTTCAAAGATCTTGTTTTTTATTGCTTCAGCGTCCATCATATCACCTCATATTTTGAGATTATTTAAAAGATAAAAGGGATAGTTACCCTTTTTAAGAGAACCATCCCTTTTATTTGATTTTACCATTTAAACGTGGCAGCTGTTCTGAAAGTATCTCTTGCAAAGGTGAAGTCATCAATGTGCTGGTATGTGAACTCAATTCCTGTTATAGCAAAGAATCTTTCCCATCCTATCCTCTCTATCCACTCACCAACTCTTTCAAATTTCCTTGCATCCTTTGCATAGGTTTCTAAGATTAACTTTACTGCCGCTATAGCTTTTGGCCATCTGGGTGGTTCATTAGAGATATAAGGAATAACAAGTTTTGAGAATTTTGGGTTTGACCTTAAACTACCAACCTTTCCACCAACAACAATAGCTACACCGTCTCTTTCTGGGTCTTTTATTGGTATAGCAGGACATACGGTAAAGCAGTTACCACAATACATGCACTTTTCCTGCTTAATCTTAATACTCTTTGTAGCAGGATCAGGGCTAATAGCACCTGTTGGGCAAGACGCTATTGTTGTCGGCAGCTCACACATATTCTTAAATGCCTCAGAATCAACCTGAGGTATCTTTGTATGCACTGCAACTATAGCTATATCAGAGCAGTGAACTGCACCACACATATTAACACAACAAGCAACAGCGACCCTAACTTTATTAGGTAGCTCTTTTTCAACAAAATAATCATAAAGCTCATCCATAATTGACTTAACCAGTCCAGATGCATCTGTTGCAGCACTGTGGCAATGTACCCACCCTTGAGTATGAACAGGGTTACTAACTCTATAACCTATACCACCAATAGCATAGCCTTTAGTTCTTAACTCATTTTTCAGTGGACCAAGTTTATTTTCATCAGTAACCAAAAACTCTATATTATTCCTTGATGTGAATCTTACATAGCCATCACAATACTTATCAGCTATTTCACAAATTTCACGGATTGAGTTTGTTGCTAATATTCTTGGACTTCCAACTCTAACTGTATAGATTTTATCTCCACTGTTTGCTACATGTACCATTACACCAGCGCCCAATTGCTCATGATACTTCCAATCCCCATAATTTTTCTTTATTACAGGTGGTAAAAATTGCTCATAATGAGGCGGCCCTATATCGGTTCTTCTCTGTGGTGCTGACATTATATCCTCCTTTATTTAAACTTAAAATTGATATTTTCCTGTCTTTTTCTCTTCGGCTTCTTTTGCCTTAATTCTTTCAATATCCTTTTCTTCAAAGAACCAGAATGGGTCTTTTCTTGGCTCTTTTACCTGTTGAGGTAATGGAGGAACCCCGATATAATCAAGGAATGACCTCATTCCAACTCTCTCAATAACCTCACCAATCCTCTCTCTTGGTTTACCATTTTCATCCCACCACTCTGTCATCTTGCGAACTAAATCTTTAATTTCGTCATAGGGTTTTTCAACTTTTACAAAAGGAACGATAACCCATGATAATAGAGAACCAACTACGATTGGAGCTTTACTACCAATACAGATGGTAGCACCTTTTTCATCTCCAGGCTTTAGAGCTTTTGTCATCTTTGATATACAGTGCATGCATCTATTACAATTAGAATTATCAATTGTAAGCTCGCCATTTTCAAAACTCATGCACTCAGTTGGGCACATATCAACTACCCACTTTTGAACATCAAATCCTTTCTTTACATAATTTCTAACTTCATCTTGATCTATCTTTATATCACCTTTCCAGGTACCAATGATGGAACAATCTGCTCTTGCAATCGCTGCTACACAGTCACAGGCACAACCTGCGATTTTAATCTTAAACTTATAAGGCCAAGCTGGTCTGTGTAACTCATCTTGGAACTCTTGTGTTAGTTGGTAACAAAGTTCAAGAGTAT
The DNA here is from genome assembly GCA_026415415.1 of Thermodesulfovibrionales bacterium. GTDB lineage: Bacteria > Nitrospirota > Thermodesulfovibrionia > Thermodesulfovibrionales > Dissulfurispiraceae > DYHD01. Next base: position 24,317 of record JAOAHE010000031.1, read on the forward strand.
CAAAATTAGACCACTCACATCTTGCAGGGCCTACGCAGCAGCTCGGTGTTCTCATAGCTGAACCAGAACCACCAAGATCCCATCCCCTTGAAGAAAACTCCGCAAATATATCCTCTAACGACTCAGTTCTTGTTCCTAAAAGGATTAAATCACCAGTTGAACCATGCATGTTAGTAAGACCGCTTCCGTATTTATCCCATATATCACAGATAGTCCTTAAAGCTTCTGTTGTATAAAACCATCCACTTGGTTGATTAATTCTGACAGTGTGGAAATGAGCAACTCCCGGGCTGTCTCTTATACACATC
>JAOAHE010000032.1 GCA_026415415.1 Thermodesulfovibrionales bacterium
CCGTTATAAGTCCTTTTTGTAAAGCTTTGTTTTTTACCTTCACTAAATCGATACCCCGTCCGTCATCAGAGACCACAATTACTATCTGGTTACCCTTCTGATATGCCTCAATACTTATAGTCCCCCTTTCAGGCTTATTTTTCCTTAACCTCTCTTCCTTTGGTTCTATCCCATGATCTATTGCATTTCTTATAATATGGACAAGGGGATCTCCGATCTGCTCAATTACCGTTTTATCTACTTCTGTATCTTCACCAGAGATTTTTAAATCTACATCTTTATTAAGAGAGTTAGCTATATCTCTAACTAAGCGAGGGAACTTGCTAAATACTTTTTTAATAGGCTGCATCCTCATTCTCATCACAGACAGCTGCATATCAGATGTGACAAGATCGAGGAACGAGACTGTTTCATATAAATTATTTATATAAGAATCATCAGGGTAAGCAGAACTAAGATAATGAACTATATTTAAAAGCCTATTCCTTACTAAAACTACTTCACCTGTTAAGTTCATAACCTTGTCAATCTTATCCGTATCTACCCTTAAGGTCTGAATTGACTCTTTTTGGGTAACAGATGTAGTAGTTTTATCAGTAAAAGCAGGTTGCTCTGAAATTAATATCTCACTTAATGGTGCTTTAGATTCTTTCACTTCTTTTTCTTCTTGAGTACCTTCAGTAAGAAAGATTGTCTCTTCCTTACTTTTTCTATTAGTCTCGGTAAAGGTAAAGTCAGTCTGTGTTACCCCTTCTTGAGCATTCTGGAGAGCTGTGTCAAGTTCTGTTAGAATAGGCGTTAGATCCTCAACCACCCCATCCTTAAGCCTTATATGTTGTAGCAGCACCCTTATCATATCCACACTCTTTAAGACAACATCCATAAGAGGTGTGGACAAAGTTATCTCCCCATCTCTTAACTTTTTTAGAATGCTTTCAGACCTGTGAGCAACATCTACTATTTGCTGAAAACCTAAAAACCCTGCAGCCCCCTTAAGAGTGTGCATACTTCTGAAAATCTCATTAATTATATTCTGGTCATAACCTTTTGCTTCCAACTCAACAAAAAGGGGGTCTATAGCATCTAAGGATTCTTGAGCTTCTGTTAAGAAATCAGCTATTATTTCATCAAACTCATCAGGCACGGCTCCTCCTGGGATTAGTTCTCCATTTTACTTAAAATTTTATCCATCTTTTCTTTGAGAGTCTCTGCAGTAAATGGTTTTACTATATAATTACTAACTCCAGCCTTGATAGCTTCTATAACTTTCTCTTTTTCTGCTTCTGCAGTAACCATAAGAACTGGTATATTTTTTAACTCAGGATCACTCCGAACCTTCTTAAGTAAACCAAGACCATCAAGGTTAGGCATGTTCCAGTCAGAGACCACAAACTTAAAGCCACCACTTTTTAATTTATTGAAAGCCTGTTCTCCATCTTCTGCCTCTTCTATATTTTCAAAACCTATTTGTTTGAGAATATTTTTGACTATTCTCCTCATAGTAGCAAAATCATCTACTACTAATATCTTCATTTTATAATCAGGCATCTGCTCCTCCTTTTTTGAAGATATTTTTCAAAATTTCTTTTATATTTGATGCTACAACTTCTGCTGTAACAGGCTTTACTAAATAAGCACTGGCACCAGCTTCCATAGCTTTTTGTTTTTCCTCAGGGTCTGCCTCTGTTGTAACCATAAGTATAGGAATATGAGAGGTTGTGGGATTATTTTTTAGATTCTTTACCAGTTCAATCCCATCCATAAAAGGCATGTTGAGATCTGACATGATTAAATTGACATCATGAGATGCCAACTTCTCTATAGCATCAAGTCCATTTTCTGCAGTCACCACCTCAAATCCTCTTGATTTTAAATACATACTCAATAGTTTTCTGGTTGTTTTACAATCATCTACGACCATAATTTTCATATCTATACCCTCTGATAGACGACTACTTTATTAATTACAACAGGTTTGAAAGCTCTTGTAATATTATGTAAGCTTTCTGACAAACCTATAATTAGATACCCACCTGGTTTTAAACAATCATAAAGAAGAGAGACAGCTTTTTTCTTTGCTCTGTCATCAAAATAAATCAAAACATTTCTACAGAATACTACATCTCTTGAAGTAATCAGTTTAACCTTTCTTTCATCAATTAGATTTATATTCATGAACTTCACCATACCCTTAATTACAGGAGATAGCTCGTAACTCTGCCCGTTAGGTTTAAAATATTTCTTTAAGTACTGCATAGGAACATTTCTAATAGAATAAGAATTGTAAACTGCCTTTTTTGCTGATTCTAAAGTGCTATCACTAATGTCCGATGCTATTATTTCTTTTTTTAGTGAGTAGCCTTTTTCTAATAACATCATAGCTATCGTATAAGGTTCTTCACCTGTTGAACATGCTGCAGACCATATCGCTATATCTTTTGTGCTATGTTTTTTCATCAACTCAGGTACAATATGATCTACAAAAACATCCAGTTGTTGAGACTCTCTAAAAAAGAAGGTTTCATTAGTTGTGACTGCATCATAAAGCTTTGAAAGCTCATCAGTAGAGTTACCATAAAGTAACAAATAAAGATAATCTTCATAACTATTTAACTTTTTCTCTTGCAGTCTCTTTACTAATCTATTCTCTATGAGGTATTTTTTTGAATCAGATATATAAATACCACATTTCTCATAAATAAAATCCCTCAACTGCTTAAATGTACTGTCCTGTAAGGTTTTCATAAAATACCTTCTAACTCCTGAACTTTTTTTCTAATTGCAGGAATACCATGATTTAATAAAGGGCGAAGTATATAAGAAATATCTATAGCATTATCAGTCGCAATCTTATATAATGCATCTATTGCTGATAACAATACAGGTATTTCTTTTGTAGTAAGCATTGGTTTTAAATAATCAATTACTTCAGGATCACTACTGTTTGCCAAAGCCTTTATAGCGTAAATCCTTACCCACATATCTTCATCATTAAGTAAAGGTATGACTTCAACCGGGCAACACCTTATATTTCCAAGAGCCATCAAAGCAGCTTTCCTTATTTCTGTATCTTTATCTTTTAAATAAGCAATAAGAATCTCTTGTGCTTCTAATAGATTTAATAGGCCAAGACTATTAATAGCAGATAGTCTTACATTTATATCCTCATCCTTAGATAAAGCTTTAAGCAAATTAATATCCATCGTATACCTTGCTATTAGTTCTTTACCTTTTACATCAAATCTCTCCAGACTTTCATATGTTTGCTTAGGATTTATTGTTAAAATTGCTTTTATGATCTCCTCTTTTACATCAGGATATACCTCTGTATCCCATAACTTAAATAACTTCTCAACCACAGCCTTATCACCAATCCTACCTATTGCTGAGATAGCATTTTTTCTTATATGTCCATCATCTGATTCAGAAGCCTTAAGGAAAAACTCCTCAATCCCTTGAGGGTCTAACTTCTCTAAGGCTTTAACTGTAGCTCTCTTTACATCTCTGAGTTCATCTTCAAATAGTTTTAAAAGGGAAGGAATAGCTTCTTTACAATTCTGGTCTCCTATTATCTCTATGGCTAAGGTTTTAGCTTTATACCTAAGAGTAGAGTCTTTTAAAGCATCTATTAAAGGCTCAGCACAATCAAAACCCTTCAATATCTCTTTAATTGAATAAAGAATATCCATTTCATCAGGGACGGAAGGATCTAAGGAGCCAGCAATATCAAGTATCAAAGGTATAGAGGATACTTCTTTGAGTTCAACAAGCCCTTTCAATGCCATTAAACGTTCATCCCATTCACCTTCTTTGTAAATATCTATTAAAATATCCTTCGCACCAGTTATGTTAGGTGTTTTGCCCATATGCAGAAGACTTTTTATTATGGCTGTTTTTTCATATTCTTCAGCCTTAGAATAGTACTCAAGCAAATATTTCTCTGCCAACGAAGTACCAATCTTTCCAAGGGTCTCAATTGCACTAAACCTAAGAATATCTGAACTACAACTAAGTAATGACGAGATAGATGTTATACTTTTTTCATCCTTAATTAGTGCTAATGCTTCTAAGGATGAAAAAGCAACCCATTCATCATCTTGAAGGGCTTTTATCAAATAGGGAACTGCTTTTTGATACTTAAAGGTACCAAGTGCCTTTGCTGCTGATGCTCTAACATTAGCATTTTTGTCTTCATTTAAAAGAGTAATTAGATCATCAAGATAATCACAGTGATTTATATCTATTATCAAATCTATTGCAAATTTTCTTACATCATCATCTTTATCTTTGAGTAAGTGACGAAGCAATGGTACAGTAACCTGCCCTATCTCTCTTAGGATGATCATTGCTATATTTCTTATTAAGGCATCTTCTCTAAGAAGGGGCAAAACCATGTAAGCTGTTGCCTCCCCCCCTATGGAAATTAATGACCTCATCGCAGCATCTTGAACTCCTGGGTTTTCATCTCTTAAAGCTTTTATTAATGGGTAGATTGCCCTCTCATCAGCGGTAGCTAATGCTTCAGCAGCAGCACGTCTTTTTGCTTCATTAGGATCAGATAAATTTTTTAAGTATCTACGTACCCTATTAGACAATATAACCTCCCTTATGTATAGATAAACTTAATATTATTAATATTTAGGAGAGTTTTATATAACTATATATCGGAATTTGTAAAAAAATCTTTAATCTTACCGTCTTCTTCTAACCTTGATCTTAACCAAATAAGAGACTTATTATGCAGCTGACAAACTCTACCTTCGCTTATATCTAATACCTTAGATATCTCTTTCATAGTAAGTTCGTCCCAATAGTAGAGAGATAAAATTAGCTTTTCTTTCTCTGGTAACTCATCAATTAAAGTAGCAAGGTATCTCTCCATATTTTTCTGTTCAAATAATTGAAGGGGATTTTTTGAATTTTTATCAGGTATTATTTCTGATAGGCTTATATCTTCACCGTTTGGTTGTCTTGGAATTAAATCCTCAAAATTAAAAATTAGTATAGGTTGTGCGTTCTCTATAATCTCATAATAGTCGTTAATACTTATATTTAGAGCTTCAGCTATTTCTTCATCTTGAGGTAACTCACCCGTTTTTTTTTCCATTTCTTTGCAAACATTATTTAAATGTTGGATCCTTTTAATCATGGATTTTGAAACAGTGCTATGTCTTTCTAACTCATCAAGCATGGCTCCTTTGATACGATATTTAACATAGGTATGTATCCTACCTTCAGACTCATCAAATCTATCTGCTGCCTCCAACAGCCCAATAATACCTATACTTATAAGGTCTTCTACTGTTAGTTGGGGAGGTAACCGCCACGACAGCCTTAAGGCATTGTATTTTATATAAGGGAGCATATCTTTTATTAGTTCTTCCCTTTCTTTTTCAGATAATTTTCTATTTTTCTTAATGCGTTCTTTTGCTTTTGTTGCCATAAAAAGCTTATTTCCTTCTTTATTTATTATCTCCAACAGATAAAAGGCTTCCTATGAAAAACTGTAAAGACCCTTTGACCTTTCCGCCCATGTTAAGCATTTTAGGTGCTAACTCAAACATTTTTTTAGAGGCTGGAGAGTTAGGATACAAATCTATAAAAGGCTTTTGTTGCTTAACTGCTTTTTTTACTGAGTCATCAAAAGGTACAAAACCAAGATAGTTAAGGGATATGCTCAAAAACCTCTCAGCAGCAATTGATAATCTCTTAAATATTTCAATAGATTCTTCTTTGCTACTTACACTATTTACAAGTATGTTAAACCTTCTTTCTTGGTATCTTGTAGACAAAACCTTTATAAGTGCATAAGCATCTGTAAGAGCTGTTGGTTCTGGAGCTGTTATTATCAATATCTCCTGAGCTGCAACACAGAAAAAAGCCACATTTTCTGAAATACCAGCAGCTGTATCTATGAGCAAAATATCTATATTTTCATTTAAAGAATCAAACTCTTCAAGGATTTTTAATCTCTGAAATTCATCTAAGGAAGTGAACTCTTGCACACCTGAGGTAGCAGGTAATACTTTGATGCCATGAGGACCTTCAACAATAACGTCCTTTAAAGACATCTGTCCTGTTAATACATGTTGAATATTATATTTAGGCGCCATTTGAAAGAGGATATCAATATTACTTAACCCTAAATCAGCATCAAAGATCATAACCTCGCTACCTAATTTCCTTAAGGCAATAGCAAGATTTGCAACAATATTGCTTTTACCCACACCACCTTTACCGCTTGAAACAGCTATAGTAATAATATTTTTTGTTTTTTTATCATTACCTTTCAACATATGCAACCCTTACCTACTATTAGTTCAGAAAGCCCCTCATTAGAAGGAAACTTTATATCATCAGGAACTCTCTGCCCTGTCGTCAGATAAGCAACAGGTTTTCTGTAAGTCATTAATAGATTATACAAAGACCCAAACCTAAATGCTTCATCAACCTTAGTAAAGGCAACACAAGAAATTGGCAACTTCTTATAAAACTGATAGATCTCTTGGATAAACTTTTCATCACTATTAGCACTAATAAGAAGGTGTATCTCTATATTTTTGTCCAAGATACTAAGGTTTAAAAGAAAATTTGTATATTCTTCATCTTTTGGGTTTCTTCCCATAGTATCAATAAAAATTATATCTCTATTTTTTAAAAACTTTGAGATTCCATCTTTTATCCCCACTTCATCTGACGCATTTATTAGTGGAATTCCCATTATTCTTGTATAAATTCTTATCTGTTCACAAGCTCCAATCCTGTATGTATCAATATTTATAATCCCAACTTTTTTACCCTCTTTTATTGCCTTTGCAGCAAGTTTGGCTACTGTGGTGGTCTTTCCTACCCCTGTTGGACCTATTAGCATAATTACTTTTCCAAATTGAGAAATATCTCTAACCATAAACTTGTGCTTCATAAGAAAAATAATATCATCAAGACTTCCAGCACTCCTACAAAGAGTTGCAGCATAATCTTCCCTAATAGAACATCTCCTTAAGTGTTCAAAAAGCTCATTTCTATTTTCACTCTTCGTATGCCGATTTAAATCCTTCTTCTCTAAATTAATATGGCTATTTATTGAGTCTCTAAGGTTTATAAAAGATATTGTGTTTGATGTCCTTTTTTCATCGTTTTTTAAAAGCTGATCAGAAAAAATAGACTTGTCCAGTGGAGATTTAAAAATCTTCTTTGAATCTTTGTTATTACTCATCCTCAATATCTCGCTATCATAATCAATAGCAGCGGTTATTTCTACTTGTAGCGAACCAGAATCTTTTTTTTCTTCCGATGCTAATATTACAGCGTCTTCCCCAAACTCTTTTTTAACAAGCTGTAATGCTTCTTTATAGTTCTTTGCTGTAAATTTCTTAATCTTCATACTTTACAACCCCCGTTGTGTATAATTTTATAGAGGGAGAAACTTCAGCATTGGAAAGAATAACGAGCGATGGTAAAAACCTCTCTACAATCTTTCTTAAAAACCTTCTTACATGTTGAGAACATAATATGATAGGTTGAGATCCTTTGAATTTTTCTTCTAATATTGCTTTCTCAATAGCCCTTATTAACTTGCTGAGATTATCAGGACTTATTGCACCGCCTGCCTCAATAGCACGGGAAAGCAAAATCTCAAATTGAGGATCTAAGGTTACCACATACATAGCTCCATCTTGTCCAACATACTGCTTTGTTATAAACCTTGAAAGAGCCTGTCTTACATATTCCGTAAGTACTTCAACATCTTTAATACTTGGTGCATAATCTAAAAGCGTCTCTAAGATTGTAACTATATCATTTATCGGCACTTTTTCTTTTAGAAGATTTTGCAAAATCCTTTGAAGACTACCTAAGGAAAGCATTGAAGGAATAAGTTCATCTACCAATTTAGGATAATTACGAGTGACTTTATCAAGTATTGCTTGAACTTCGGTCCGAGTCAATAGTTCCCATGCATGATTTCTAATAAGCTCAGTAATATGAGTAGCAATGACTGTAGCAGGATCAACTACCATATAACCTTTTTGTTGAGCTTTTTCTGCTTCTTTGTCCTCAATCCAGTAAGCTGGTAAGCCAAATACGGGCTCTTTAGTCGGAATTCCTTCTATCTTTTCAGTTTCCTTTGAGACTACCGCTAAATGATAACCTATCATAACTTCCCCTCTCGCCACTTCAATGCCCCTTATCAAAAAGCTGTACTCATGAGGTCTTAGCTGGAGATTATCCTTTATATGTATAGATGGCACTATAAAGCCTAATTCTGATGCTATTTGCCTTCTCATAGCTTTAATCTTTCCAAGAAGTGTACCTTTTTCAGACTCAACTAAGGGGATTAAACCATACCCAATCTCAAAGGTAAGCGGTTCTATATCAATAAAAGTCTCTATTGGTGCTTCTTCTTCTTTTGTCAATATCTCTTCTTCTTTTATTTCCTTTTTAGTTGGTTTTGATACTGCATATGCTATACCAGCAGATACTGCTGAAAGTATGAAAAAAGGCACATTAGGCAGTCCTGGGACAAAGCCAAGTAATACCATAATTATAGAAGTAGCAATAAGAGCCTTAGGACTAAGAAAAATTTGAGATGTAATATCTCTTCCCAGATCTGACTCTCCACCTGCTCTACTAATAACAATGCCTGCAGCCGTTGATATGAGCAAAGCTGGTATCTGAGACACTAAACCATCTCCGATTGTCAAAATTGTATATGTGCGAGCTGCATCTAAAAAAGTCATATCCTTTTGAATTGTCCCTATCAATAAACCACCGATTATATTAATAATAGTTATGATAAGCCCTGCTATAGCATCCCCCCTTACAAACTTACTTGCACCATCCATAGCTCCATAAAAATCTGCCTCTTGTGAAATTAAAGCCCTTCTTCTTCTTGCTTCCGCCTCATCAATAAGCCCTGCGTTAAGGTCGGCGTCTATAGCCATTTGCTTCCCAGGCATAGCATCAAGGGTAAACCTAGCTGCAACCTCAGCAATTCTTCCTGACCCCTTAGTTATAACAACGAAGTTCACAATTATTAAAATTAAAAACACTGTAAAGCCGACAGCATAATTACCCCCTACAACAAAGCTACCAAAGGACTTTATTACCTCGCCTGCTGCATCAATGCCCTCATTGCCTCTTAAAAGAATTAGTCTTGTAGAGGATACATTAAGTGCAAGTCTAAATAAAGTAGTAATCAGCAATATTGATGGAAAAGCCGAAAAATCAAGAGGTTTTCTGATACAAACAGCCGAGATAAGTATTACAATAGCTAAAGATATAGATACAGATAGAAAAATATCTAACAAAAAAGGAGGTATAGGCAATATCATCAAGCCCAGCAGCCCCACGACGCTTCCTGCTATAATTACATCTCCACGTTTTGCCAAGCTCTTAATCAGTTCTTTCATACAACCCCACCTTTCATCTTAAATATATATGCAAGGATCTTAGCAACAGCCTTGTAAAGTTCTTCTGGTATATAAGAATCGATCTTAAGCTTAAAAAGTGCCCTTGCGAGGGGGACATCTTCTACGATGGGTATACCATGTTTTTGAGCAACTTCTCTAATTTTTTCAGCAATATACCCACTACCTTTTGCTACTACCTTTGGTGCATGCATCTCGTTTCTTTTATACCTTAAAGCCACCGCGATATGAATGGGGTTTGTAATGACTACAGTAGACTTAGGTACTTCTTGCATCATTCTTCTACGAGCTAACTCTCTTTGGATAGATTTTATTCTTGACCTTATTAACGGATCTCCTTCAGTTTCCTTAAGTTCCTCCTTAACCTCCTCCCTTGACATCCTTATTGAACGTTCAAATCGCCATCTCTCAAGTGCATAATCAATTAAAGCTATCACTAAAAAGGTCAAAAAAGTTATTAATACAGCCTTTGCTATTAAGTGGGAGACTAAATTTGCTATACCTTGAATATCAAAGTTAATAATTTTTGGAGCAAATAAAACTATACTGCTTAAGATAAAAAAGCAAAGCAAGGCACCTACTGTAAACTTTAACAAGGTCTTAAACAACTCCACTAAACTCTCTTTAGAAAATATCCTTTTAAAACCATTAAGAGGGTTTATCTTCTCAAACTCTATAGATATTGGTTTGATCACAACTCCTCCCTGAATAAGAGCAGCAATAATAGCAAAAAAACAGGATACTGACAAGATTGGAGTCAATATAGCCAGCATCTTCAAAGTTGATTTTTGCAAAACATCTAAAGGATTGGTACCATAACTAAGGGTAAAAAGCCCTTTTATTAGCTCCAATAAAGCTTTTATAAAGGAGTCACCTGAGATATAAAACATCAAGATTATCCCACCAACTGTCATAAGAGAGATCAACTCACGACTTCTGGGGACTTGTCCTTTTTCTCGAGCTTTCTGTCTCCTTCTTGGAGTTGCTTGTTCAGTCTTTTCCTGATATTCAGCCATTTAGCCACCTGACAGAGATAAAATCCTTGATATCTCTTCCCTGACTAATACAAAACTATCTAATAAGGCATTTATTACAAAAGGTAAACTAAGGAGCATAGAGAAGAAACCTAAAAATATAAAAATAGGATACCCTATAAAAAATACATTCATTTGCGGAGCAGCTTTATAGAGAAAACCAAGAATTATATTTAAAATAAATAAGATTAAAACAACAGGCACACTAAATTTTAGAGCTAAAATAAAAAGGTTAGAACCGCCTACAATAGCCCTATCAATAAGGTTGTCAGTTAATATATGGCCAGGTTTTAGGACTTCATAGCTTTTAGCTAATATATAGATAACCTCGTGATGAGCATCAACAATCAAAAAAAGCAACATAGCCGTCAAACTATAAAACCTGGCTATCTCTGTTGACTGCCCTATCTCAGGGTTAAAACTTGTAGCTATAGATAGCCCCATAACATTACTTATAAGTTGCCCTGCCATCTCTATAGCTATAAAAATAGCTCTTGCAGCCATCCCAATTACCACACCAAAAAGTACTTCTTGAACTATGAAAAAAGGCAAATCAGCAAAAGAAACTTTAATCTTAAAAAGAGGTGATAAAGCTATTGAAAAAGACAGAATGATACCTACCTTAAACTGCAAAGGCAAATTCTTACTACTGAAGAAAGGCATAAAACTCATAAATATGCTCGTTCTTAGAAATATAAATAGAAAAGATGGTAAATAATCCATTAAAAAATCTGGAAACATAACTCTATCACTTAATATAAACTGGTATTTTCTGGATAATATTGATAGTAAAAGTCATTAAAGTACTTGATATCCACGGGAAAAAAATAAATAAACAGATAAACACCACTATGATCTTAGGGACAAAAGTCAGTGTAAATTCTTGGATTTGTGTAACTGCTTGTAAGATGCTTATCAAAAGACCAACAAGCAGACTCACAATAAGTATTGGGCCAGAGGCAATAAGTATAGTTTTAAGCACCTCTGCTGATATCTCTTTTACTAAATCAACTGTCATAGAAAACTCCTCATTAAAGAACCTACAACCAAATTCCATCCATCAACTAAAACAAATAGCAAAACCTTAAAAGGTAATGATATTAGAATAGGTGGTAACATCATCATACCCATAGAAAGTAATATACTTGAAACAACCATATCTATGATCAAAAAGGGCAAATATATAAGAAACCCTATCTCAAAAGCTGTTTTCAGCTCACTAATTGCAAAAGCAGGTACTACTATTTTAAGGGGTAGATCTTGAGGAGTAGCAGGCGGAGGTTCTTTTGAAATCTCAAGAAATAAAGCTAAATCCTTTTGTCTTGTCTGTCTTAACATAAATTCTTTTATTGTGGGTTCTGCTTTTTTCAAGGCTTCTTCTAAGGTAATCTGTTTAGCCATGTATGGCTTTATAGAGTCCTTTGTAATAGAATCAAGCGGCTCTGTCATTATAAAAAGTGTCAAAAAAATAGCAAGACCTATAATTACGGGGTTTGGTGGAATCTGCTGGCCACCAAGACCTTGACGAAGAAAAGACAGAACTATAACAATCCTTGTAAAGGATGTAAACATTATCAATACAGCTGGCAACAGAGACAGAAAGCTGATTAACAGAAAAACATTTACTACTGGATCATTTAGACTCATATAAAGATTCCTTTATATTTTTCAGCCTAATAAGTTTTTCATTTAATTCCTTTACAGAATCCGGTTCCAATTCCTTTTCTTGATAGGTTTTTAGAAGCTTTAAGTCAGATGGTGTGATGCCAATTATTAGAATCTCCTTCCCTATCTGAATAGCTACGATAGCCTTTTTAGTCCCAAAGGATTGATATGATAGAATTTTAAAGATTCCTTGTTTAACTTGTTTCTTTTTTAAAAAGTAGGTTATCCCTAACAGGAGGCTCAATACCCCAATAAGTGCAAAGATCATCTGCAAATATAAATCTGTCATTTTAACTGCCTTAACCTTTCAGAAGGACTAACTATATCAGTAAGTCTAACTCCAAACTTTTCATTTACTACTACGACCTCTCCTCTTGCTATAAGTCTGCCGTTTACTAATACCTCCATTGGCTCGCCTGCCAACTTTTCTAACTCTATCACGGAGCCTTGTCCCAACTGCAATAAATCCCTTATTTGCATTTTAGTTTTACCAAGTTCAACGCAAACCTCAAGAGGTATATCAAGAAGAAAGTCTATATCTCTAACAGGGGCTGTACTTTTTTTGCCCTCTTGAAAATCTTCAAAGTTAACATTTTCAGATTCACATTGCTGAGCCTTTTCCATATTTTCTCTCCTTATTCTAAGATTTTAGTTATCTTGACAGCCTGATTACCCTTACTGTAGCCTGGTACAGCAGCAAAAAGTGGTAATCCTTCTACTTTCAACAATATGTCATCTTTAACAGAATTGTTCAAAATTATGACATGACCAACCTCAAGGTTTAACAAAGCCTCTAAGGTAAGAACTGTTTTCCCTAACTCTGCAGTTAATTCAACCTCAGAGATAAGTAAACTTTCTTTTATTTTCTCTGCCCATCTTCTGTCTAAATCAAATTTATCACTCTGTATAAGCGAATATAGCTTTTCTTTTACAGGCTCTATCATTGAGTAGGGTATGCAAAAGTAGACTTTGCCCTCAAAATCCTCTATCTCAAGCTGAATGGTTATCTTTATTACTATCTCTGAAGGGGGGACGATAGTTACTAACTGGGGATTCATCTCAGAGCCCACCATCTCTGGCTGAATCTCTGTAATAGCACCCCATGCTGTAGTTAAATCTTTCAAAGCAACATTGACTACATTTTTAATTAGCCTCTGCTCTATAGAGGTAAAAGCCCTACCCTCAGATTTAACAAACTTAGCAGAACTACTTCCAAAGAAAAACTCTACAAAGGCAAAAACTACAGGTGCCTCGATAAGGTAAATTGCATATCCTTTAAATGGGTTTACTTTAAAAATATTTATGCTTGAAGGAAATGGGATAGTCCTCATAAACTCGCCAAACTTAATAATTTCAGTACCCTGCACGTTTACATCTACATGTTTCATAAGAAGTGAGGTAAGAGAGTTTCTATATAACCTGACAAATCTCTCGTTTGTTGCCTCCAAGCCAGGCATCCTACCGCGAACAATTCGTTCTTGATTAGAAAAATCATAAGGTCTGATGCCTGATAGAATCCTCTCTTTAGCTTCTTCAGTCCCGATCTCCCCTGACTGGACCCCTTTCAGTAGTGCATCTATTTCTTCTTGAGATAAAAGTTCATCCATCATTGCATCACAAACTCGGTAAAATAAAGATTTTTAAAAACATCTTTTCCTATTGCCTGATTCGCTCTTAGTAATATCTCATCTTTAAGTAAAAACTTTCCTTCAGGACTTGCTAATGAATCAGCTGATTTACTACTTACAAGTGTTATAATTGCATCTCTGAGCTGAGGTACTCTTTCTGTAACAAGAGGCTGACTCGTTGCATCAGCAAGCTCAAATTGAATAGTTAACTTTAAAAATCTACCATGCTCGGCAAGGTTAAGAATAAAAGGGTCTAAAGGCATCATTACAGGCTTAGTCTTGCTTTTGTCAGTTTTCTGCTGAGCCTCGCTACCTTTGTCCTTCCCTCCCAAAAACATAGTATAACCGACAAAACCGCCACCCCCGATCAAAAATGCCAAAACAGCAGCGATTATTATCAGCTTTTTCTTTCCCAGCCCTTTTTTGCCCTTTTCCTTTGCTGGCTGTTCAGCACCTTCATTTCCTATCTCTTCAGCCATTTAAACCCTCCAAATGTTTTTCTGTCATAGATTAAATCAAAGATTATGCCAGCACTAAATACACCATAAATAGATGGAAAAAAATATAAAAATCTAACTCTATCTTACTAACTATGGAAGGCATTTAGTCAGAAAGCAATCAATTTTTCATCAAGACACCTTAGGTATGTCAAAGAAATGACAAGTAAGAAAAGTTTTTAGACAGAAATTTTTCAATACATTAAAATAGTAAAATCAAAAAAATTTCCTAATAGTTTAAAAGTTAAAAAAATAAGATAATCATCTTAAAAATTTAAAAGGCTCTTGCCTGACTAATATTGATACTAATCCAAAAAAGCTAAAGCTACCTAAAAATAACTGACTTTCACTTTTATCTACGTTAACTAGACCTCTGCACCTCACAAAAATAAAAGCGAATTTTTACCTAAGAAAAAGTAACACCAAAGGTATAAACATCTTCATCCCTCAGATTAATATCATCTTAACTACCTTTATTATAGGGGGGTATCACTCTTCAGAGGGCATTTCCGATCTCAGCCTAACTTTCCTTTACTCCTTTTTTTTAAAGTGAATTTATTAACTTCTTTTAGCTATAAAAGACCTGATTCATAAACATCATACGTTTAAAGGCAGAAGCCTAATATAAATTATGTCATGGTTTTGGCTTATAACTTATCTTTAACAACAACTTTTAGATAGCCAATTCTAATTATGCTAAGTAAAATTATATACATTTGAAAATTTTGGGGTAATTACTGGCATATATAATAGATTGCAAAGGGAAGAATTTATGATATTAAACAGTACTAATATGCAAAAAATCTAAAAAAGGCAAGCAAAAAAGAGACAAAAAAGCCTCTTAATTTTATTGGTATTCCTTAGCTATTTTATCAAGAATGCCATTAATAAAAGCAGCAGATTCGGAGGCTGAGAACTGCTTTGCTATTTCTATAGCTTCGTTCATTGTTACTGCTGCAGGTATATCTTTTCTATAAATTATCTCATACGTTGAAAACCTAAGAATATTCCTATCAACAGCAGACATCCTGTTTAACTTCCAATTTTGTGCAACAGAAATTATATATTTATCAATCTCCTTAAGATTTTCTATAGTGCCTAAGATAATACCTTCGCTGAACTCTATAATATCTTTATCCTTTTCTTTAAACTCATCCCAGAAAAACCGAAGTTCATCTTTTAGATAGGATAGATTTTTATTGTTTAGCTTATCTTTTATATCCATTGCATATAGAAACTGCAATGCATATTCTCGTGCTTTTCTTCTTTTCATGAAATTACTAAATTTTTCTAATGACTTGAGCCATCTCAATGGCTGTCATAGCAGCATCCCACCCTTTATTTCCTGCCTTAGAACCTGCCCTTTCAACTGCTTGTTCAATAGTATCAGAGGTTATAATCCCAAAAGCCACTGGTATACCTGTCTCAAGTGAAACCATAGCTATGCCTTTTGATACTTCAGATGCTACATACTCAAAATGTGGAGTAGCTCCCCTAATAACAGTTCCCAAACAAATAATAGCATCATAAGAACCTTTTAATGCCAACTTTTTAGCTATCACGGGTATCTCAAAAGATCCTGGAACTCTTACTACTTCTATATTGTCTTCTTCTGCTCCATGTCTAATCAAAGCATCAAGAGCACCATCAAGAAGCCTTGATGTAATAAAATCGTTAAACCTACTTACTACTATAGCAAATCTTAAACCTTGCGCCTGTAACTCTCCTTCTATTATTCTCACTTTAGCCCCCTAAAGATTAATCTATTATTTAAACATATTAAAAATGGGATATAGTTTATCATAAGTATCAAGTATATGTTCTGGTATAGACTTAATTTCACCTGTTACTATCATAAAGTTTGTATCTCCTGCCCATCTTGGCACTATATGTAAATGTAAATGTTCCTCAATGCCTGCGCCTGCTGCAGCACCTATATTAATTCCTACATTAAAACCTTCAGGATTAAAAGCCTTTTTAAGACAAATCATAGAATACTTAGCTAATAAAAATAACTCTGATGCTATATCATCGCTAAGTACAACAAGTTCAGATACATGTGTATAAGGTACCACCATCAAATGAGCATTATTATAAGGATATTTATTCATTATTACATAAGTATTATTTCCACGATAGAGGATAAGGTTTTGACGATCTTTTTTTTCCAAAACCTTAGTGCAAAAAATACATTCTTTTTCTTTCGGAGACAATATATATTCCATTCTCCAGGGTGCCCACAAGTTTTTCATTGTAACCTCCTTAATTTGTCTAAAACAGCAAGAGCATCATTCCAAGTAAGTATTTTATCTTTTGAATTTCTTAGAAAATAAGCAGGATGGAATGTTGGCATCACAGGAATTATTAAATCATTTGTCCTATAATCAAAGAACTTGCCTCTCACATCTGTAATTGAAAACTTACTAATAGGTGTTTTTAGTCCCATAAGAGTATGAGTAGAAATTCTCCCAAGAGCAAATATAATTTTTGGAGCTATTATCTCTATTTGTTTGTTCAGAAAGCCGATACACGAACATATTTCATCTGGTTCAGGGTCTCTATTTGAGGGAGGCCTACATTTAACTATATTAGCTATATAAACATCTTCTCTCTTAAAATTAAATCCTTTTTCACTACCCATCTTATTTATTAAGTTAGTAAGTATCTGGCCCGCCTGTCCAACAAAAGGTCTACCTTGAATATCTTCATCCCTGCCAGGTGCCTCGCCTATGAACATAATCTCAGTATTTACATTACCTTCTCCAAAAACAATATTTTTTCTGCCTTTAGAGAGCTTACACCTTTGGCAGTCTCCAATCTCTTCCCTTAGCAGCATAAGTGCTTTCTTTTTATTCTCCAATGTGAGTCTTCTCCTCTTTATTGTTGAGGAAGACTGTAAATCTTCATTCCCTGAAAAATTAATATAATCTCTCCTGATAAAAATAGAGTCAACCCCTAAGGTTTTATAAAATTCCAATGCAAAAAGTAGATCCTTTTTTACTTCTTCTCTCATAGAACACTATCTTTCCCCCCACTTGAGTTTTTTTCGTAGTACTTGAAAATAGTCCCTATTGGGTGGTATCAAGATTTTTGTTTTAAACTCTGACTTCCTAACCTCTATTTTGTCGTCCTTGTGAAGTGTAAAGCCAACCTGACCATCTAAGGTTAAAACTACATCTTCTTTATCAGAATTTAATAAAACCTCCACAGTAAAATCATCAGGCAATACTATAGACCTGTGAGTAAGAGTATGGGGACAGATAGGGGTGATTATTAGACAGTTAAGGGTTGGATATAAGATCGGACCGCCAGCAGACAATGAGTAAGCCGTAGAGCCTGTAGGTGTAGAAATTATAAGTCCGTCAGACTTAAACCTTGTAAGGTAGGTTTTATTAACATAGGTCTCAAGATCTATTATTCTCGCTAAAGTGCCCTTATTTATTACCACATCATTAAGAACTACAAAAGAAGCTGCTATATCATCATTTCTAAAAACCTTAGCTTGAAGCATAATCCTTTCTTCTATACAGTATTTATCTTCAAGGACTTGATCTATAGCTTCATATATTTCGTTTTTGTTTATCTCAGTAATAAAACCTAAACCTCCAAGATTTACACCAAGAATAGGCACATTCCTACCTCCAATCAGTCTTGCAACACTTAATATTGTGCCATCACCACCAAAAACCATTATCAAATCGACTTCTGAAGAGATATCTTTTTTATCTACACCTTCTTCTTGTAAAAAATGGGCGATTTCTGAGTCAATAAATACTTCTACTTCTTTTTTTCTCAAATAACTCAAAAAATCTCTTACTATCTCAATGGCTTCTTCTTTGCCCTTTTTACAAATTATGCCAATCCTTTTCATCAATACCCTCGATAGTAATCTCTCTTGATTTTTCCTCAATAAATTTAAGACAAACTTTTACACCCTCTGAAGGTATCTCCTCAATCCTTTCTGCCCATTCAATAGCGGTAACTCCTTCAGATTCTATATACTCCCAAATACCAAGAGAATCTAAAGCTTCAGTTCCTTCAACTCTATAAAGGTCAATATGATAAAATGGAGGGGATGTATCGTATTCGGCTATAATAACAAAACTCGCACTTCCAACCTCTCTGGGATTTATACCATAAGCCTTGGCAAGACCCTTGATGAAGACTGTCTTTCCTGTTCCCAAATCCCCAAAAAGATAAACAGTTTGTGGTACCTTGTAACGTTTCAAAATGCTTCCAACCTTAAACCCCAAAGACTCAGTTTCCTCGGCAGAATTGGATATGACCCTAATAAGATTTTGCAATGTTTCTCCTTAAATAAACTTTTTAAATAAACTTAAGAGATTCATATAGACCTCTGACAAGTTCTTCCATCTTCGCATAATCAAGAGTAAATGCTTTATCTCCTTCTTCATGGTAATTTGGATTTCTGTAAAAACCAGTATCAGTAATCATTATAGCGTTATAATTAAACTTCCAAAAATTTCTATGGTCAGAAAAATCAACACCAGGAATAATAGAAGGTGCATTAAGAGACTCTACAGGCAAAGTTGAGTTTTTCTTAAAACTATCTTTAAGTTTTTTAGTAAAAACTGATGAAGCAATATTGCCTATGAAAGCAATAAAATCGCCCTTGTCTGGGTAGATCCACTTGAACAGAGGACTTGGGTAATACTGACTTCCTTTTTTATTTGAATAATAGCCCACCATCTCAAGAGATATCATACCATAAAGATCTATTTTAGAATCCCATAAACTTTTTGCAAATACATAACTTCCCATGTTTTTTGTCATATACGCAGGTGGTTCTTCAAGGCAAAAGGCAACAAATAAAACAGTTCTATTTAAAGGACTTGTTGAAGCAAGCCGAGCTAATTCAAGCAGTACAGCCACTCCACTTGCGTTATCATCAGCTCCTGGAGTACCTATGATTGTATCATAGTGAGCACCGATAACGAGTAATTCCTTTTCATTTTCTGTGCCTTGTATTTGAGCTACGATATTGTGATATAGACTGCCTCTAAAATAAAAAGGCTGTTTTTCAACCAGATAACCATAGGAATTAAAAGCTTTTTCAATATATTTAGCGGATAATCTAAGTTTTTCTAAGTCCAGATAGCTTCTTTGACCAATTTTTTCTGATAGGAAAAATACTGTCTCTTTTAGATTTGCTTCTATTTCTCCCATAAAGTGAGTTTTTGTTTTATAAAATTCAATATCGTTTGGTGTTCCTCAGCACCATTGCCTCTAATAATCAATGGTTCACCAAAAGAAAAATATACCTTTTTTGAAATATCAATCTTCCCTAAGTCTTTAAAATACCTTCCTATCGTCCAAGCATCTGTCTTTAGTGCAAGTGGTACAACAGGCACATTAGCCTTCTTTGCCAATTTTACCCCAATGGTGTTAAACTTTTGAGGGTCAAAATCAACATATCTTGTTGTTTGGGGAAAAACAACTATTGATATACCCATCTTAAGCCTTTCAGAACCACTCTCCATTACAGCTTTAAAATCCTCTCTTGGATTTTTCCTACCCACAGTGATGGTTTTAGCAGCTACCATAGCATACTTAAAAAGGGGATAGCGAGCAATTTCTTCTTTAATAACAAAAGTCATTCTTTTAAAGGGTACTATAATAGCTGCAAGCACAAGAGTCTCAAGAGTGCTCATGTGATTTGATACAATTACACAGGGACCATCAAAACTTTTAAGATTCTCAACTCCAGTAATTTCAATTTTTACACCAACACCCTCAAGTGCCCTTAAAACATATAGAGAGCTATCATGCATTTGTTTATCATCAAACTTAGAAGTCTTAGCTATTAAGCCTATCTTAGCCATTGCGTATAAAGACTTAACATAAACGATAATAGAGGGAAAAAGTCGAGCGATAAGAGAAATTTCTGGATCAGCAGTTCTATAAATGTTATCCTGATAAATTAAGGTATCCATCTTTAAAACTTCAGACTCACAAGATAAAACAATTTGCTCTCCCTTTTCTGAGGAATAACAATGTCAAAAGAGATAGTAAAGGCATCCTTTTTTTTATAATCATGGGAAGCCTGGATAATTTTCCATTCACCAGGTATAGGTTCTATAACAGTAACTACTATATCTTCTGATTTATAATTCATTATAGATATCTCAAAAGAGATTTCATATAACCTGTCAGAAATTCTTTTCCAATCTATCTGTTTCTTAGTAGCAATGATATCAAAAGCTTCACCTACCTTGATATTTAATTTCTCATCCTTAGGTGTATGGTCAATAAGTGTTTCACCGATTAGTTGCAAGCTACCATCTTGATCATACTTATAGAGGCGAAGTAGTCCTTTCGGAATTGGAACCCCTAAATTGCTTGCTTTATTATTAGTAATCTCAATAAAAACAGGAACACGCCGTTTGGTGAAGATCTCACCATATTTATTTTTATAGTAATATTGAGCACCAGATAAAAGGTAATACTTTTTGATAGCTATATCTCTTACATCAAAAAGGCTAATTTGTTTTATTTGATTATTTTCCAAGGTAGTTGCTCTATCAAGAGTATATATATGATATTCAAAAAAATCTTTTTCTGTAAACTGAGTTTTTGGCTCTTCTAAGGAAGCCATTGATCGTATTTTATCTTTTGATGGTTGCATCTCATCTGCTCTGTTGATATCACCTGCCACTAATTTTAATCGTGCATCTTTGTAAGAGGCTCCACTTTTGTTATCTATATTTATCCACGCAGATAGATCAGCCCTATCATCTTTATCATTGAGTACCATCACATAACTTGCATTCCAGTTAATTCCTTGGGTAAGATAGCGAACCTCAATCTTATGATTGCCAGCTAACTTATTTTCAATCAGCCAAGTAAGCGTAGGTTTAGATATTAAATTTTTTGGAATCTCAGGAAATATAACACGTCCAGGATGTCCAAAGGTTATCTCTTGTCCTATCTGATATACAGGCAAGTCATTGTTAGATATAATCTTAGCCTTAATCAACTCTTCTTTATCAGTAAAAAAATTTTTAGAATACAACATTACTTCTTTGCCAACATATTTATTCAGCAGTTTTTGAGGACTAATAAGGTCATACTCATACTTTTGCTCAAGAACTTTCAGACTATCAGGATTAACAGCCGATTTTATACTAACGCTTGTTGGTATTATATTCGACGCTACATCAACAAACTGTAGTTCTAAAAGCCCTGATTCAAGCTTTATCTGCCTTTGGTCTTTGACAAGTCCCAAATTGCTATTATACACCGTAATTTCCATAGCAATCTGCGACTCTACATCTATATAACTCTTAGGAAATGCATATGCCTCATGGATTAATGGCATAAGCATAATAATTAAGATAAAGAAAAGCAAATTCATACTTTAACCTCCTCTCTAATTATGCAAAATTACATATAAAAACTTAAATTACCAAAAATAGAGGGTGTATTCTCCATTATTCTAAGCAGTAATTAAAAAGGAGGATACACCCATCTGAGCAAAAGAACTGACTAAAATAACCTTAACAGATTTATGGGAAGAATGCAACAGTTTTGATGATTCTTAACAAAAAGAGAAAAAGACACTAAAGAAATTTAGAGTAGGTTTCAAACCTTATGAGCTTAATAATAAACAAAATAGACATCGTAACTGATATTGGAATAGATGGATAAGGTTTAAGGATGGGCGGCTTGAAATAAGGATGCCGAGGATAAGGGGCATAAAGTATGAAGGCGGCATAATCCTTAGCTATCTATCTTCTATGTCTTGATAGAATAGTACTTAAAGAGAGAAGTGAATATGTAACTAAAAAGAGAGCAGTTTTAAGGGTTGATATCACAAAAGGGAGCTTATATATTTTGTTGAAATTTCATTTAAGAATTTATAGAATTAAAAAAAGCATAGGTTGACAATAATATGAAAAAGAAGCTTTTCAATCTAAGGGTAGAACAGTTGTCCGTTCTCTCCACTTCAGCATTCTTAATCATTTCTTTCAAAAAAACAGCATTAAGAACAAAAGATTATTTATTTTATCTTAATAAAAAGAAAGGAGGTATTATCAATGAGAAAAGTTCAATCATTGGTATTAATTCTTTTTCTATTAATGATTCCTGTTATAGCCTCAGGTTCATATTCTTCCTTCCATTATCCCAATTTACCAGTGTTTAGTGAAGGAAAAGCTAATGGAACATTCAATTTATATGTACAGAAAGAAGGAAAATGGCAGGAAGCAGGAAAGCTAAGTTATGACAGGTATCTTAGGCAAAAGGCATTGGATTTAACAAAATTCATGGGCAAAGAAGAAACATTAAAAATCAAGTTAATAAAACAGGGTGGAGGCAATGCCCATATAGACTCTGTTTTACTTAATGGTAATCCACCTTTGAGTATCTCAGGAATAGAGGCAAATCTGAAGAAGCTCACAAAGGATGACTTTGATGTGGTGGATGCCTCAGGTGGGGAAATTGAACTACAGTTTAGTAAATCTGAAGGAACTGCAATTTTAAGTCTCACAGCAAGGATAGAAGAAAAAGAAGTAAGCAAGACACCCTTTCAATATCCATTAGTTAATCTTTATAAGGATATTGGACATAACTCACAGTTTTACACATATAAAATAGATGGCAGTGGCAATAAAAATGACATATTAATATTTAAGGAATACTCAATCACTGGCTCAGGACATCCATCAGGATATACATATGGA
>JAOAHE010000033.1 GCA_026415415.1 Thermodesulfovibrionales bacterium
TTCTACTTAATATTGGGTATGCTTTTGCAAAATGATCCATTAATCCCTAATGTCGCATATGTATCTTATCTTTTTCATTTATTTTTAGGTATTAGCTCAAGGCAAAATAGAAATTTCTCTTTTTATGTTAATACCCTTCAAAGAAGGGTTATTTACTTTGCTGACAATTGTTTTGTATTTTACTACCGATTAGTAATCAGTTGGATAAAGGTAGGTTTTATTCTATTGACTCTCTTTTATAAATTTTTTTTTGGCATATTTTTAATGCTTATAACTCTCTCACACATGCCGCCCTTCACTTATTTTTTATATATTCTGATATACTCACTTTCTTCTTTTAAAGTGCATCCCCAATATGCTATTGACCTCTATTCACAAATTACCGTAAAATCTTTTCTTATTAGATGTTGTGTCCTTCTGCAAAGTCTCTTTTTTAGAACTACTCTTAAAGCTTAAGTCTATGTAGTTTTCTTTTATTACAGATCAATGGTTAAACATCTCCAAAATCTTGATTACACTCTATCATACTCTACCGAGTTATTATCAATTTCGTTAGAGGACTTTCTCATTGTTAGGAAATAAAAATGCTGTTTTCTTAGATAATAATAAAAGCTACATATGAAAGGTAGAAAAAATGAGCATAAGGTAAGCAAGCAAAGTTTACTGAAAAAATATTTTATCGCTATTTAAAGAGTAAAACATTATAATTATTTAATTATACTAATTATACATTTTTTGTAATATTAATTTTTTGAGATTGGTAATATTAATTTAAAAATGATAGTATGTTTGTTAAAAGCAAGTTTTGCTAAAATAAAATTTATAAACTTTTAATTTTCAGGAGATTTAAATGATAGGTTTTATAGGTGGCGGTAACATGGCTGAGGCTATAATAAAAGGCATCTTAAAGGGTCACAAATTTAAAAAAGAGGATATAATAGTGTCAGAACCAAGGGATGAAAGAAGACAGCACTTAGAGAAAACCTTTGGGATTGTAACAACAAATAATAATAAATACATTGTATCAAAATCATCTATTATAATCCTTGCAGTTAAACCACAAAATATGGACGATGTCATTAAAGAAATTGAGGGAACTGTCAAAGAATCACAAACAATCGTTTCAATTGCTGCTGGCATTAGGCTATCTTATCTAAAAGAAAAATTAAAAACATCTAATATAATAAGAGTTATGCCAAACACTCCTGCTCTGGTTTTAGAATCAATGTCTGTTATAACAGCAGACTCTTTATCTGAAGAACAGCTTAAACCTGTAAATGAAATCTTTCTATCCATAGGTAAAGTCATATATCTTTCAGAAAAGGAAATGGATGCGGTTACCGCCCTTTCAGGAAGTGGACCTGCCTTCATAGCATACTTTATTGAGTGTCTTATAAAAGCAGCAGTAAAATTAGGATTAACTGAAGAAGTCTCCACATTATTAGCTACACAAACTCTTACTGGTACCTGTTGTTTGCTTCAAAGCGGTATGCCTCCCAACAAAGTGCTACAGATGGTAACATCTCCAGGCGGCACTACAGAAGCAGGACTTAAAAAGCTTAAGGAGAGAGAATTTGAAGAGATCATGGCAGAGACCTTAACAGCAGCCTTCAACAGGAGTAGAGAATTAGGAGGAAAATAAAGATGTTAATTATAGGAAACTTTCTAATAGCTATTGCAAATATAGCTGATTTTGTCCTTACAGTTTATAAATGGATTATTATAATCGCTGCAGTGGTCAGTTGGGTTAATCCTGATCCTTATAATCCTATTGTTAGGCTGCTGTATAGAACTACAGAACCTGTTTTAAGACCCGTCAGAAGATTAATAGGGAATCGTTTAGGACCTATTGACATCTCGCCCCTGATAGGTATCCTTGTATTTGTTTTCATTCAGATGTTGGTTCTAAGATCAATAATGGAGATATGTTATAACTTAACAGGAGGAGCTTTAATATGAGAACCATTACTCCCCTTGATATACAGAATAAGCAATTTCGTATCAAGTTTAGAGGGTATGATATGGAGGAAGTCAGCTCTTTTTTAGAATTAATTCGCGAAGAATTAGAAGAACTTTTAAGAGAAAATGCCTCCTTAAAAGATCAACTAAGTAGGGCTGATGAACAACTGATTGAATACAGAAAGATGGAAGTAACCCTGAGAGAGACCCTTTTAGTGGCACAACAGATGGTTGAAGATTATAAGTCTAATGCGCGCAAAGAAGCTGAGTTAATAAAAAAAGAAGCCGAATTAGAAGCAGAAAATATCATAAAAGCAGCTCAAGAGAAAGCTATAAAGATACACGAAGACATTGTAGACCTAAAAGGTATAAGGCGTCATTTTAAAGAAGAAATTAAGAGACTTATAGAGAGCCATCTACAAATGCTTGAATATGACAAAGAAAGAGAAGGAGAAGAGACAGTTGAAATATAACGCACCTAAAGGTATCCACGATATTTTACCACCTGATATTTATTTGTGGCAAAAAATAGAAAAAATATCC
Organism: Thermodesulfovibrionales bacterium; assembly: GCA_026415415.1. Taxonomy (GTDB): domain Bacteria; phylum Nitrospirota; class Thermodesulfovibrionia; order Thermodesulfovibrionales; family Dissulfurispiraceae; genus DYHD01. The sequence continues at coordinate 2,503 of JAOAHE010000033.1, forward strand.
AAAAACTTATTTGAAAAATATGGCTACCAAGAAATAAGAACGCCAATTATTGAACACACTGATATATTTATAAGAAGCATCGGAGAAGAAACTGATATAGTTGAAAAAGAGATGTACACTTTTCTTGACAGAGCAGGAAGAAGCCTTACATTGAGACCAGAGGGAACTGCTTCAGTAGTGAGATCCTTTGTTGAGCACAACCTAAATACTCTCCCTACTCCTCAGAAGTTTTATTATGTAGGACCCATGTTTAGATATGAAAGGCCACAGAAAGGAAGATTTAGACAGTTTTATCAAATCGGCGTTGAAGCATTTGGTGAAAAAGGACCTCTTATTGATGCAGAAGTGATAGCAATGCTGGTGAATTTTCTTAACTTGATTGGTTGTGAAAATGTAAACATTGAACTAAATTCAATAGGTTGCGAGACTTGTCGGCCGTTATTCAAAAAAGAATTAATTAATTTTTTCTCAAATAAACTCTCTAATTTATGTACTGACTGTCAAAGAAGACATAAAACCAATCCTTTAAGAATCTTAGATTGTAAGGTTGACGGATGTATAGAAAATCGTCAGGGTGCACCAATGATATCAAGATATTTGTGTGAAAACTGCACCGTTCATTTTGAAGAACTGAAAAACTTACTTAATAACCTTAATATACCTTATACCTTAAACCCTGAACTGGTCAGAGGCCTTGATTATTACACAAAAACCACCTTTGAGGCAACCAGTAACCAGTTAGGTGCTCAAAAAGCTGTGGCGGCTGGGGGAAGATACGATAAACTGGTAGAAGAATTTGGCGGTCCTCCTACTTCAGCTATAGGTTTTGCTATAGGCTTGGAACGTATTATTACTTTAACAAAGGAAAAACTAACAATACAATATCCCGACCCTCTTTTCTTCATCGCTACTATTGGAAAAGAAGCAGAAATGAAAGGACTAATCTTAGCCGAGAATCTACGGCAAAAAGGTTATTATGTTGAGATCCATTACGGCAACGCCTCCTTGAAAAGTCAACTGAGAAAAGCTGATAGAATCAATGCAAAAGTAGTTTTAATCATTGGCGATGAAGAGCTCAAAAGTGGAAAAATCAAATGGAAAAACCTATATACCAAAGAACAAGGAGATGTTGATATAAACGCTGTGGTGTCAATAGTTTCATAGTGAGGTTTTAAAAGATGATAGATACCCATTGTCATTTAGAAATGAAACCTTTTGATACAGACCGACAAGAGGTTATTAAAAGAGCTAAGGAAGCAGGGTTAGAAGCAATAATCACTATAGGGTCTGACTTATTTGGAAATAAAAAAGCAGTTGAAATCTCACAGCAATATGATTATGTATATGCCACTGTTGGTTTTCATCCTCATGATGCTAAGGATTTCAACTATGAAACCTTTGAGTTAGTCAAATCACTCTCAAAAAAAGATAAGGTTATTGCTATAGGTGAGATAGGGCTTGACTATCACTATAACAACTCACCAAGAAATGTCCAAATAGAAGTTTTTAAAGATCAGTTAAACTTTGCAAAAGAGATAGACTATCCAGTAGTAATCCATAGCCGCGAGGCAAAAAGTGACACTTTATCAATCCTTAAAGAGACAGGTCATTATAAGGGGGTTATGCACTGTTTTTCAGGGGATAAAGATATGGCAAAAAAAGTTATTGATATGGGATTTTTTATCTCCTTAGCTGGACCTGTTACTTATAAAAATGCTACCAAACTACAAGATATAGCTCGCTATATTCCTGACGAATTTCTTCTATTAGAAACAGATGCTCCCTATCTTGCACCAGAACCCCTAAGAGGCAAAAGAAATGAGCCGGCTTTTATTTTTCATACAGCTCGTTTTGTAGCCAAACTAAGGCAAATCTCTGAAGATGATATTGTAAGGATCACATCCCTTAATGCAAAAAAACTTTTCAGATTAGGTAATTCAACTGAAGGAGTTTTTGCATACAAAATACGAGATTCCTTATATCTAAATATTACCAACAGATGTACTAATGAATGCAGTTTTTGTGTTAGATTTCACACTGATTATGTTAAAGGTCATAACTTAAAACTTCAAAGAGAGCCCTCCGAAATTGAACTAATAAAGGCTATAGGAGACCCAACTAATTATAAAGAGATTGTTTTCTGTGGATACGGCGAACCAACCCTAAGATTAGATTTAATTAAAAAAGTAGCAAAATGGATTAAAGAAAAAAATGGTTTTGTAAGAATTAATACTAATGGTCACGGCAATTTAATAAATAAAAGAAACATCTTACCTGAGCTAAAAGGCCTTGTTGATTCTGTCTCTGTAAGTTTAAATGCACAAAATGAAGAGATCTATAATAAAGTCTGTAAGCCTATATTTAAAAATGCCTTTGAAGAGGTTATAAATTTTATAAAGGAGGCAAAAAAATATATACCACATGTACAGATTACAGTAGTCACCTTAGCTGAGGTAGAGTTAAAAAAATGCCAAGAGATCGCTAAGGAATTAGGCGTCCCTATAAGGTTTCGGCATCTTGATATTGTAGGTTAGCAAAAATGACAAGATGGAGATTAATTGAGTCAGGAAAATGTGATGCCTTTTTTAATATGGCTTTAGATGAAGCTATTTCAATTAGCGTTAAAGAAGGCAAATCTCCTTCTACCCTGAGATTTTTTTCTTGGATTACTCCATCAGTCACAATCGGCTGCTTTCAGAGTTTAGAAAAGATTAATACTGAGTTTTGCAAACACAATAAAATCCCAATAGTTAGAAGACCCACAGGCGGTAGAGCAATTTTTCACTTTGATGAGATAACCTATAGTTTTTCTGCAACTACTGACCCTCCTTTCAATGGAGGGCTTTTTCAAACATATTTTACTCTCTCTAAAGTATTTTCCATAGCCTTTAGCAAATTAGGATTAGACATTAAAATTGATGTCACAAAAAAAACAGCCCCAACCAAGAAGTATACTTTATGCTTCTATACTAAATCTTTCGGTGAACTAACTTTCCAGGGGAAGAAAATAATAGGTTCAGCTCAAAGAAGGTGGAGAAATGCTTTTATTCAACAAGGGACAATTCCTTTAATTTTTGACCATACTAACACAAAAAACATTTTTTTAGATTACGATGATAACATGAACTATTACATAGGACTAAAAGAGATATCAATTAAAGGTTCTCATAGCGATATTAAAGAGAACATAATTAAAACTTTTGAGTCTTACTTTAATATCTCCTTTTTTCTTAGCTCTCCTTCAGGCTTTGAGTTTGATCTTGCTGAGAAATTGATAGAGGAAAAATATTGTTCTCTTGTTTAATGTCTTCTGATGAGGAACTCATCCTGCCAGAATCATCTCCAGTAGTTGACACTATAGCTGTCTTATAATAATATACAAATGCCGAAGCAAAGACTACAAGATTTATATAAGCTTGAACTAAAGTTGAGGCTATCTGAAAAAGGGGAGAAAGAATTGGACCTAAGAAAGGTATCAAAATGATTGGAGACCCTAACAGAATAACTATAAAGATAACAATCACAGAGCCGATGAGCAATAGAGAATAGAAAAGCACAGAAGAAGGATTATTATATATATACTTGACTGTCTCTCTAAAAGCCTTAAAAGGTGAAGATCTATGAAAAATTATCTCAGCAATACCATAAACTGTAATAGAAAGAATAATAAAAATTAAAAATATCCCTGTAATAAAAATAATGATAGAAAAAAACACACTTAAAAACAGAGCAAGAACAGCTTCTTGCTTTTGTGCAACTTCTATTACCGAAGATATTCCACCTCCTAAAATCCCAAGAACAAAAGCTAAAACAACTAATATTAAACCAATAAGAGAAGAATACCCAAAGATAGGGAAAAAAAGCTTTCTTCCTTGGGAAAAAAAAACCTTATTCGTATATCTTTTTATCTCCGACTTAATTATCTCTGTAATTGTCCCAAGACTACCAGCAACGGTAAATAGCCACAAAGTAAAGATAATAGTAAAATAAACCAAAAGACTTGTAATAATAACGATAGCCATGGCAAAATATCTTTTCAACAAATCTACTGAGCTTTTATAAACTTCATAAATATCCTTAGCCCTTAAGATTTCTGTTAAATCAAGGCCAAAGACTATAAAAGCTATCGATATCGGCATACCAACTATAAGAAAGAAACTGATAAAACTTATGACTGCGGACAAAAGGTGTAACAACACTAACTGCCAACAACTATTAATAACCTTAATTCCATCTTTTAAAACAACTATATAGCTCATTTCCAGTTAAGACCTATTATACTTATTCCTGATAAATTAGAGATCTTAATCACACTATCTCTATCAATTATGATACTTTTTTGAGCTTCTAATGCTAATACAGAAGCTCTAACGCTAATCATAGCCTTGATAGTATCAGGGCCCACCACAGGCACATCCAGTCTCATATCCTGCTGAGGTTTACTGACCTTCACTACAACTGCTCCTTCACCAGCCAATCTCCCACCTCTTAAGATAGCCTCATCTGTACCCTCAATAGCCTCTACAGCCATGACAGCTTGAGATTTTACAACAACCGTTTGACCAATATCTAATCTACCAATTTCTTTAGCTACCTTAAAACCAAAATTAATATCCTTTTGTTCACTATCTGATGGTTTTCTCTCGGTTAGAAAGCCTTCAGGGGTTAAAAGATGAGGACTAAATATAGCTGTGTCTATTACTTTTATGCCTTCTTTTTTCAACTCATCACTTATAGCATTTAGTATTTCTGAGTCGCTCTTATTCCTTAAAGAAAAAAGGAGCTTTATAGCTTTCATATCAGGTGTTAAGTTCCCTTTAATTAAAAGGGATTTAGGCACCTTACCAGCCATCAAAAGAGAAGAGATACCATAGTTTTTCAATATAGATATAATCTCTCCAAGCTTGCCAGCATTGACCCATTTAATCTTATCTGAAAGGTTATTTAATTCAGGCGATGCAAGACCTTCTAAAGCAATTATGACTACCTCATAACCCCTTTGTTTAGCATCTTGTGAAATTATTTTTGGTAAGTCACCACAACCAGCTATGATACCTATCTGCATATACCTCTTTGAGATTCATCTATAAACCTAAGAATATTTTTTATTTCTTCTGTTTGTGGTAGTTCATTCTGAATTCTCTCTTTAGCTTTCTGGAGGGTATTTTTTTCCCTGAAGATTATTTTATAAACCTTCTTTAAAAGTTGGATTTTTTCATCTGAAAATCCATGTCTCTTCAGCCCAATTGTATTGGGTCCATATAATTTCGCCCTCTCCCCTGATGCCATCATGTAAGGTATAACATCAAGAACAACACCACTAAACCCACCTATCATACAGTAAGCTCCTATACGAGTAAATTGATGAATAGCTACAAGCCCTCCTATAACAGCAAAGTCACCTATTGTTACATGGCCTCCTAAGGTGGCTGCATTTGCCATTATCACAGAGTTACCGACCTTACAGTCATGAGCAATATGCACATAAGCCATTAAAAAATTATCATTACCTATTTCAGTTAAACCATCTCCCTTAATAGAGCCTCGATGGATAGTAATATTCTCCCTAATTATATTATTATCTCCAATTTTTACCCCAGTCTCTTCATCTTTATACTTCAAATCTTGAGGAGGTAGACCTATTGTTGTAAATGGATATATTCTACAATTTTCACCAATCTGGGTGTTTCCTTCTACTACAATATGTGAAAATAATTTAGTCCCTTTTTTTATAGTGACACCTTTGCCTACTAAACAAAAAGGTCCTATACTTACATCCTTATGGATTACTGCATCTGGGCTCACTATTGCTGTAGGATGAATATCTGCCATGCTTAAGCCTACTCCATTACCATAGCCGTCACTTCAGCCTCAGCAACTAATTTATCGCCAACAAAAGCATTACCTGAAAATCTCCAGACATTACCCCTTGTCTGAAGGACTCTCACATCAAGTATAAGTTTGTCGCCTGGTAATACAGGTTTTCTAAATTTTGCTCTCTCAATACTCATGAAATATACTTGATTCCCCTTTGCACCTGATTTTGAAGCTAAGATACCACCTACTTGTGCTAAAGCCTCTATTATTAAAACCCCTGGCATAATAGGATTATTTGGAAAATGTCCTTGAAAAAAGGGCTCATTGAAAGTTACATTTTTCTCACCTATTGCTTTTTCATTAGGTATTAGTTCAGAAATCCTGTCAACCAATAACATAGGATATCTATGGGGAAGTAAACCCATAATCTCAACTATATCAATCATTTCTTTTACCTACCTATGTTCTATTATTAATTTGTTGTTGTAAATCTTTTAGTTTTTTTTCAAGTTCATCAACCCTACGTTTAAGCTCTGGAAGTTTATTAAAAACTGCTATAGCTTTCCACCACTCTTTATGTGGTATAGCAGGTGCACCACAATAAATACCTCTACTAAGTTTCCCCATAACACCTGCTTTCGCGGCTATCATAGTGCCAGCTTCAACAATCACATGGTCAGCTATACCAACTTGCCCACCTAAGACAGCTCCATCTCCTATTTCCGAACTACCACCAATGCCAGTTTGGGAGACTAAAATTACGTTACTGCCTACCTTTACATTATGTCCTATTTGTACAAGGTTATCTATCTTAGTACCTCCTTTTATAACAGTTGCCCCTAAAGTAGCTCGATCAATTGTAGTATTTGCTCCTATCTCTACATTATCTTCAATGATTACCGTTCCCACTTGTGGAATCTTGTAATGAATACCTCCTTCTTGAACATATCCAAATCCATCTGAACCTATAACTGCACCAGCTTGTATAATAACATTATTGCCTATCTTGACATTATAATTAATTACCACATTAGGGTATATTAGGCAATTATCACCAATTTCTACACCATAACCTACGAAAACATTATGGTATATGATAGTACCTGATCCAATTTTAACATTATCGGAGATAAAGACATTAGGTTGAATTGAGACATCTTCACCTATAACAGCCTTTTCTGAAACATAAGCATATTTGCTAATCTCTCTTTTTGGATGTGGAACTTTATAAAAAACTGAAAGAAGCTTAGCAAATCCATATAAAGGATTTCTCACTATAATCTGAGGAACGTCTATACCTTTTATCTCTTCTTTGAGAATTAAAGCTGAAGGTTTATTTTTAGCAAGGCTACTAAGCCATTTCTTGTCAATAATAAATGAGATATAACCTTCCTTTGCATCTGAAATGTTTGCTGCACCAACTATATCTATATCACCATCACCTATTAACTTTCCATTTATAAACTCTGCTATTTCTCTTAGCTTCATCGAGTTTGACCTTGTTTTTTTTCAATTAAGAAAAAAATGTTTTTTAAGTAAATTATTATTTCTTATTTGATTTTGGTTTTGTCTCAGTTTTTTTCTCAGACTGCTTAGACTCATTTAGCCTTTTTATAACTTTATCAGTTATATCAAGACTGCTACTAAAATAAAGGACCACGCCGTCTGCCTTCTCAAGCACAAGAGAATATCCACCTTCTTGAGCAATCTTATTAATTGCCTCTCTTGCTTGCTTTAGTATCTCTCCTGTTAGTTCAGCCTCTTTCTTTTTAACTTCAGCTTGTGAATCAGAGACAATTCTTTGATAATCCCTTACAAGCTTTTCCATCTCTTCTTCTTTCGTTTTTTTTGCTTCAGGACTTATTACTGTTGATTGCTTTTCAATCTCCGACTTCAAAGCCTCTATCTTCTTTCCTTTCTCTTCAATGCTTGCCTGTTTTGTTTTGATTAACCCTTCCAGATCACTTTTAGCCTTCTTTCCCATCTCAGATTCGTTTATTGTCTTAAATAAATCAACTATAGCTACCTTAATTTTCTCATCAGCAGAAAAACCATCTGATGCAAAAATTATCAAAGTAAGTGATAAAATTAAAATTGAAACAGATATAAATCTCTTCATTTTAAATCCTTCCTCCTTGTTTACTATTTAAATCAAAGTCACATTTAAACTTAATCCCAAAACTTTGCTATCAAAACAACCTTAAGATATGTTTAAGACTTGAATCATATGAGAGGTAAAGGGGTTATCTTAGCTAAAAAAATGTACCAAAAGTAAACTCCACTTTACTTGACGGTTCTCCACTTCTTTTGTCAAGATTAAACCCCCACTCAACCCTAATTGGACCTATTGGAGAGATCCACCTAATTCCAGCCCCAGTAGTATATCTTAGATCACTACCAAAGGTTTCTCCTTTATCATAAGCCCTACCAGCATCAAAAAAAATTACACCTTTTAGCTTATATTCTGAAACAATAGGGAATATATATTCAGCATTCAAGATCAATTCTTTTTCACCGCCAAGTGGCTCATTGTTTATATCCTTAGGTCCTGCATCACCATAGTTCAATCCTCTTACTGTATATATACCTCCTACATAGTATCTCTCATATAAAGGAAGCTCTTTACCAAAAAGACCTGAAGCATAGCCTATCCTCGCCCTTAAATGTATCGTGCTATTTTCAAACAACGGAAAATACCATCCAGAATCTATCAAAGCCTTAATGAAAGCATTGCTCCCACCTAATCCAGCCATTGTAAAAGATAGAGCATTTCTTGATCCTCGTGTTGGATCAAGATAGTTATCTCTTGTATCCCTCACGATGGCAGGGCTAATACTGCTTGTCGTTCTTGTTCCTTCTTGTGACTTTACAATTATTGAGGCATCTTCTTTTACATTAAAAATAGTGGTCCTTTCAAAGTTATAAGCAATAGATTTATGCCAATACTCCCAAAAACTTTTACCTAAGGAAATCTCAAATCCTGCAGATCTTCTGTCAAAATTACCATATTCTCTCTCTGTTTTGTATATACTTGCACCAAGCGAGATTGGCTTATCCATAAACCAAGGATCCTTAAAAGAAAACTCATAAAAAGAACTCTTTCCTCCTAACTGCCCTCTGATCTTTAAGTACTGCCCCCTGCCAAAAAGGTTTCCCTGTGTAAGGTCGATAATACCTATAAAACCATCAACGGAGCTATAACCACCTCCTATGCTCAAAAAACCTGTAGGTTTCTCTTTAACTTTCACATCAAGGTCTACTACCTTCTGCTCTAACTTTGGTTTAGGAGTTATATCAACGGTCTCAAAAAATTGTAAATTATTAAGTCTTTCATAACTTCTCTTTAAAGCGCTGGCATTGAAGACATCACCTTCATCAAGCCTTATTTCTCTTCTGATTACTTTATCCCTTGTCTTTGTATTACCAGATATATCAATCCTCCCTACTGTATATTTATCACCCTCAGAGATTCTATAGATAATCTTTACTGTTTTTGTCTGCTCATCTGGTATTACATCAGGTGAGATCACTACAAGAGCATATCCATTGTCTGCATAAAGATCAGTTATAGCTGTCACATCTTTTTTAAGAATTTCTTTACTAAATGGCTTTTGAGGCTTAATTTTTATCAAACTTTTAATAGTATCATCAGCCATTACTTTATTACCTGATACATCAAAAGAGGAAACTAAGAACTGCTCCCCTTCTGATATAGTTATAATTATATCCATCGAATCTTTGCCTATTAATTTTATTTCAGGCTCTGAGACAGTTACTTGGATATATCCATTATCATAGTAAAGATCTTTTATTCTCTCTATATCAGCTTTCATCTCGTCTTTCTTATAGAAACCACCACCTGTTATAAAAGAGTAGATCTTTCTTTCTTCAATCTTCATAACTTTTTTTATCTTCTTTGTTGATATTGATCTATTTCCTTTTATGATTATATCTTTTATCTTCACTTTATTGCCTTCTTCTATTTGATAAGTAAGGACTGTCTCTTCTTCATTAAGCTTTTTTACTACAGGTACAATATTAGCGTGATAGTACCCTTCGCTCTCATAAAAAGCTCTGAGTTTTATAGCCATATCGTTTATTAGAGTTACATCTGAAAGCACTCCAGGACTTATAGTAGCTATCTCTTTCAGTTTTGAATCATCAAAAACTTTATTTCCTTGGAAATCTATCTTAACTATAGTTGGTTTTTCCTTTACTATATATATAACTTTAAAACCACCTTCTGCAGGTTCTATATGGACTTTGACATCTTCAAAATAACCCATCTTAAAGATGTTTTTAATATCTTCTGATATCTTTTCCTGATTAAGAGGTTCTCCTACCTTTTGAGACATCCTAGCTTGCAATGCACCTTCCTCTATCCTTTTAAGCCCCTTAACTTCTATAATGTTAACAAGCGGTTGTTGCGATAAAGCCTCAAAAGTAAATGCTAAAACTATAAGGAAAGTTAAAAACAAGAAAATGCTTTTAATCTTCACTTCTTTCCCACCTCTTAAATATCAAAATTTGGGTGTAGTATAACATAGATTGGGGGCATTTTTAGAAAACTATTTATATTTATTTGAGCCTGCTTAATTTTATGCTACTATTAAAAAAAAAGGCTGTGCCATAACTGACACAGCCTTTATAGTTTAAGTTTCCTTAGAAGCTAAGGGTAAGTCCATGGTGGAATACAATAGCGTTCTTAGGATCACTTGTCGGCCCTGTAGAGGCTGCTTTGTAGAAGTCTCCTGCAAAGAGGATACCGCTATTGATGAAGTAAGTGAGATTCTTTGCAAGCTTATAGGTAGCTTTTAAGTCAATTTCTGTTCCGATCTCTTTATCGCTGCCATAGCCAGTTGAAGCAATCTTTTTAGATGCTCTTAATACAAATAGGTCAAGAGCGAGATTGAGATCTTTCATTGGGCTATAATCTACACCAAGATTGTAGTAAGTGGTATTAGCAAGACCAGTGCCTAAGCCTCCAGCTGCAGTATTTACACGATAGTCATAAACCACTGTGTAATTGATTACATTAGCTAAAAAGGTCTTAAACATCTCGTCTTTGGTTGTTGATGATGTCTTGTCGCCAGAGCCATAAGCAAAAGAGGCTCTTAAATTAACTGGATCAAGTTTATAGTTTAAACCAAGAGATACAGCCCAACCTCTTGCCTTTACTGTTGGTGATAAATCACCAAACTGGAAGTCTGCTGTTGCCCTATAACCAAGACCCATCATCTTACCTCTTGCAAAAAGACCAATATTCTGAAGGCTCATCTCAGTATCTGACTCATTGATATAAGAATAGTTAGCACCAATGGTATTGTCTTTATCAAGTTTATAAACAGCTAAGAGAGAGTACATATCTCTGTCATCGGTATTGTCAACGTTAGAGCCTTCCTTTAATTTTGCTGTTAGAAGGTTAAGTTCCAACTCTTTTGTTGGTTCAAGAACAAAGAGGATTACATCATCACCATATCTTCTGTGATCAAAGAACTGACCAGCACCAATAATTAAAGGCATATGACCAACCTTTATAGCTGCTGGTACGCCAAAAAGACCACTACCTGAATAGGCAATCCATGCCTCAAGAACTGTGTCAAGATTTGCTTGTTTTCTTCCACCCTCAGCTGAAGGAAGTGCTCCCCAAACTGTTACGTCTGTTGAGTTACCCTCTGCTGCTCCTACGCTGCCAGTCTCAAGATGAATCTTACCAGAAAGATTTGCACCTGCTTTAACATCAATGGCAAGCCTTACTCTCTGGTCGTATCTTGCCTGAGAAGAACCACTATAAGGAAAACCAGTCGTTGCATTTGCAGTCCCCGCTTGATTGGTAACATTATCTTGATACCATCCTCTTACCCTAATCTCTCCGCCAAGGTTGATCTGAACATCCTTAGCAGAACCTACAGCTGTTGTCTCGGCTGGTATTGATGCGTGAATAGCAAATGCACTCACAGAAAAGCCGAGAACCATTACTACCGCTAAAATAATTGATAAGTACTTTTTCACTTCCTAACCCCCTTCGGTTAGTTCAGCATTATATCTGCCAAAGGCAGATTGTAATCGCAAAAAAATGTTTATAACTAAACACTCCCCCTTTTCTCACCCCCTCTTTGATGATGAACATGATTTTAGAGAAATTTTTAATGCTAATTTATACCATGATAAATTTTTTTTGTCAAGACAAAATTAATTGTGATATATTAAGCAATAAGTATACCAAACTTTAGTGTCTCTTTTAACCTTAATTGTTAAGAATAAACATGCAAAATTAATATCTTTTTAGGAGAAACTTTGTGTATTTTTTACAACACCTGTGAAGTTTTTAAACAAAATTTACTTACCATTGTACTAAAAAAACATTTAGTCTTAAACCCACTCGTTGGGCTTGTTTTTTGATAAGTTTTTTAATTTTTAAAGTATATGGTCAAAAAAGAGAAATTAGGGGCAGCTTTAATAAAGTATAATAAAGCAATCTCTGAAAACCCTAAGGATTACAGAGCTTATAACAATAGAGGAAATCTTTATCTACAGATGGGTAACTATCAAAGTGCTATTGCTGACTATAACAAGGCTATAGAGATTAATCCTGAGTTTGCTCTTGCTTATACAAACAGAGGCTACGCTTATCAGGAGATAAAACTTTATGAAAAAGCTATAGCTAATTACAACAAGGCTATTGAAATTAATCCCTCTAATAGTATGGCATATAATAATAGAGGCTTTACATACCTTTTGATGGGGCAATTTGATTTGGCAGAAAGAGATATCAAAAAAGCCTTAGAGATAAGCCCAGATAATATCTACGCGCTAAATAGCATGGCAGAGTTTTATGCCATGAAAAACAACAAAGAAGAAGCATGTAAATGGTTAAAATTAGCAGTTCAAAAAGGCTTCAATAATTGGAAATACTTAAAAACATCAGAAACTTATGAAAATATCAGAAATGAGCCTTGTTTTAAAGAGATTTTAACAAAAAGGAAAGCTTAGGTAACCCATTGTCTCAAAATAAACCTGAAAAGACTATATTAAGGCAAGTATTTGAAGCCAGTACAGTTGGTATTCACCTTGTATTAAGTATGGCTGTTGGCTTAGCAATGGGATATGGCATAGATTATCTCTTTAATACCTTTCCAATTTTCTCAATTATATTTTTTATCATGGGGGTAATCGCTGGATTTAGAGAAGTGTTTAGAGTAGCTAAGAAAGTAGAGAAGATAAATGATACAGCAGATAATGATAAAAAGAATTTATAAACAATCAACCATTTTTATCTCTCTTTTAGCTTTAGGATCATACTTTTTTACAGAATGGAGGTTTGCTGTAAGTATAATCATAGGTAGCATTATATTCCTTGCCAGCCTATGGTCTATAGCTTGGGGAGTAAAAAAATTTCTATATCAAGGGTCAGGACAGATTAGTATGATCGCTTTAAGTGGTGCTAAGATGATAATTATCTTTGCTTTACTTGTTTTTTTAGCGAAGCTTGAGATTATTAATGTGGTAGGGTTTTTAACTGGCTTTACTGTTTCTTTAATGATAACAGCTAAGGAAGGGTTCACTGCTGCAAGAAAGAACTTATAGATAAATCAAGAGGTTAAAAAGGAGGGAGGTATGTTGAAACTTTTTTATTCTAATATTATGAATGAAATCATTGGAGACAATGGTCTTTCATTAAAAGACTTTGAAAGTCTTGATACAGATAAAGTTATTAAGATGATAAAACTAAAACAATATGACGAATTAGCTTTCATAGACCTACCACAACAACAGACTTCTGAGATTAAGGAGATCGCTAAAATAGCTTATGAATTTGATAACTTTCTACTAATAGGCATCGGAGGTTCAGCACTGGGTCCTCGTTCAATTGTAGAGGCTCTTAGCCCTTATCACAATCTTAGGAAAACTCCTAAAGTATTCATATATGATAATGTTGATCCATTGACACTAAGCACTATTTTTGAACTGATAGATCTTAAGAAGACCCTCATAAATGTCATCTCAAAATCAGGAAGCACTGCTGAAACAGCCGCTTCTTTCATGATAGTCTGGCAAAAATTAAAAGAGAGGGGTATATCTCCTCAAAAGAATATGATAATCACTACAGACCCTAAAAAAGGCAACTTAAGAAAAATCGTAAATGATTATAACTTAAAATCTTTACCAATTGATCCAAAGGTAGTTGGAAGATACTCCGTTCTTAGCCCTGTTGGGCTTTTAACTGCTCAAATAATTGGCGTCAATTGTGAAGAACTATTATTAGGTGCAGAAGACATAACTCAAAAATGTATTCTCCAAAAGCTATGGGATAATCCTGCTTTGTTACTGTCTTCTGCTATTTATCTTTTAGACAAAAAATTCAATAGAAATGTAACAGTCATGCTACCCTATACTGATCGCCTCAAATCTTTCTCTGAATGGTTTTGCCAATTATGGGCAGAAAGCCTCGGCAAGCAAGGCAAAGGACTAACTCCTTATCCTTCTGTGGGTACTACTGACCAACACTCTCAGCTGCAGGCTTGGATGGAAGGATTACAACAATATGTGGTTATTTTTATTTCCCTTAATGATTATAAAGCAGATTTTCAATTTCCAGATATTTTCAATGACATAGATGGTCTCAACTACTTAAGAGGACATTCCTTAGCTGAATTAATAAAGATAGAGCAGGAAGCAACAGAGATCGCTTTATCTAAAAACGGAAAACCAAGTCTTACTATAAACATACCCTCTGTTGATGGTTATTATTTAGGACAGCTATTTCATTTATTCAGCATTGCTACAGCAATGACCGGTTTCTATTACGGAGTCAATCCTTTTAATCAGCCTGGTGTAGAAGAAGGAAAAGACCTTACATATGGAATGATGGGAAAAAAAGGTTATGAGAATAAAAAAGAGGAGTTCACCCATTACCGAGAAAAAAAATATAAATACTCAATTTAAGTGCTCGCGTCGCCAGTCTTTTGGTTTTTCTTTTAGTCCGTTTTTGCCCCATATACCTAATTTACTGTTACGAGCTTTTTTTTGAGCTTCAGAAAGAAGCTCTACATACTTCACATTAGGTGGTACGGTATATAACAAGGCATACCCATCTGCTATCATTTTTTCATTAAGCATTCTGCCTTTTTTATCCCAAATATATGCTAAAGTTCTTCCATATCTATCTTTTCTGTCTACATCATACTCTAAAAAAACCTCTGCACCACTTTCATTTATTAGCTTTTTTAAGTATTTCTTTGCTTTCCGCCCCCATGGCTCCTGATTCAGCTCAGGTGCATCTATCCCGATTAACCTTATCTTCTCAACACTAATAGTTATCCCAAAAAAACTCCTAGTTCTAATGCTTATTGTGTCACCATCGTGCACCTCTGTAACAACAACAGGAGATTTGTTTATAATAGCTAAGGATTGATTTGATAAAAGACAAAATAAAATAATAACTATTAAAGCTGCTTGCTTCATCAAATAAATATTATAACTGCTAAATGTAATTTTTTGAAAATTACTCTCGGGTGAAGAGTTGAAAAATATTGTACTAATTGGTTTTATGGGAACTGGCAAATCAGCAATCGGTAAGATCCTCGCTGAAAAACTTTCTTTTCATTTCTACGATATAGACAAGATTATAGAAGAAGAACAAAAAATGTCTATTAATGAGATATTTAAAAAATACGGTGAAACTGTATTTAGAGACATAGAAGCTGACATAATTCTCAGACTATCTAAATTAGAAAAGGCTGTTATTGCCACAGGAGGAGGCGCTGTGTTAAGGGATACCAATGTTATAAATCTTAGAGAAAAGGGTTTACTGGTCTGTCTGACAGCTTCAGCTGAAACTATTTATGAAAGACTTAAAAATCATACAGACAGACCCTTACTACAAGTTAAAAACCCTTTTGAAAAAATAAAGGAGCTATTAAACTTAAGAGAGCAATTCTATAAAAAAGCAGATATAACAATTAACACAGAAAACAAAACTTTGGAGCAAATTGCCGGAGAAATATTAGAAAAAATTAAACTAACCACTATACAATCAAAAAATCTTATACAAAATTAATGCAGATTCTATATCATCTTAATATACCTTCTTGATGCTTTGATTTTAGCATCTCTACCTTGCAGATATAAGTTACTCCTACAACAGCAAGTTGTAATGCTTCTTTCCTCTTTTGAAAGTTCATGAAATATTCTTTTCCCTCTAAGGGTTAGAATTAACTTACAAACTTCCAAAGTAAAAATTATACTGAATCAATGAGATCTTTTCATTTTTATTCACTTGGCTTTAAATATTTAACTATAGCTTAGTTATGATGCAAAAGATGATTATCAGAGATATTCTTATAAGAATAATTCTGGATAAGTTATTTCTTTGATAAACTATAATAGATTATGAATAATCGCCATAGATTTTCCTCTTTATATTTACGAGATTTTAGAGTTTTTTGGCTATCTCAGTTTCTTTCTCTTTCAGGCACATGGATGCACTCAGCGGCTCAAAGCTGGTTAGTATATATACTTACTAACTCTCCCTTCTATCTTGGTCTAATAGCAACTTTGTCATCTTTACCTATTCTACTTTTTACCCTTATAGGGGGGATGTTCGCAGATAGATACTCAAAAAGAAATATCTTAATTATCACTCAGTTACTCTCTATGATACCTGCCTTAGGCATTGCAATTTTGATTGACCTTAAGTTCTTGACTATATGGCACATAGGTTTTTTTGCCTTCTTCATAGGACTTGTAAATGCCTTTGATGTACCTGCAAGGCATTCCTTTATAGGAGAGTTAGTGGAAAAATCAGATATCGCAAATGCTATAGCTTTAAACTCAGTTGCCTTCAATGGAGCAAGGATTATAGGTCCTTTAATCGCTGGTTTTGTTATCACATCTTTTGGATTACAAATGTGCTTCTATTTAAATGCATTCAGTTTCCTCCCTGTCATCTTTGCCCTTTTAAGTATTAAAACAAAAGGAAGCAAACGTACCCAAACGGAAGGTTTTCTTACAGATCTAAAAGATGCTTCAGGATTTATACTAAGCGAGAAATCCATCCTTAATATAATGCTACTTATAAGTATTTTTAGCCTATTTGGACTGCCCTATATAACTCTTCTACCAGTGATAGCTGGAGAATACTTGAATGTAGGAGTAAAAGGTTTCAGCATTCTATTAGCCTGCGCAGGTATAGGATCTTTATTTGCAGCATTGACAATAGCTTACCGTGGAGATATTAAACATAAAACGAACTATCTAATTATCTCAGCTATTCTTTTTTCCTTTTCACTCACAATAATCGCTCTGTCAAAAATTTTTTATTTAAGCTGTCTTTGTGTCACTTTAGCTGGATGGAGTGTTACAAGTTTTCTTGCAACCTCTAATATATACATTCAGCATTCTGTTATTGACTCCATAAGAGGTAGGGTGATGAGCTTTTATACCCTTGTTTTTCTTGGTTTCTTACCAATTGGAAACGCCTTAGCAGGATTTACAGCAAATATCTTAGGGACGAGTTTAACTCTTAAATTCTTTTCCCTATTTTGTTTCATCTGTAGTATACTATTTTCTCTTAAACTAAAAACCCTTCAGAGAACCTTTTAAATGAAATTGTTAGCGATAGATACCTCTACCTTAGTTGGCGGGGTAGCCATAATGGAAGATAATTTACTTATAGCAGAGTCTCGCTTCAATGTTAAAGCTACTCACTCTGAGAGACTACTATTTGAGATACACGATGTCTTAAAAAAAATAAACCTATCAATAAATGAGATAGATGTTTTTACCTTGGCTATAGGACCTGGTTCTTTTACAGGACTAAGAATTGGATTAAGCACCATAAAAGGTTTCCTCTATGGCACGGAGAAAAAATTTGTAACTGTTCCTACTCTTGAAGCCCTTGCATGGAACTTACCTTTTTGTAAATATCAGATATGTACTCTTTTAGATGCTCGCAAAAAAGAGGTATTTGCTGCTTTATTCCGCTGGGAAGGAGACTTACTGAAAAGGGAGTTAAAGGAGCAAGCTTTAAGAATTGATGAGCTTTTAGAAAAGATTAACGAGACAACCATATTTATTGGAGATGGAGCCTTACTTTATAAAGAGGTTATAAAACTTAAATTAGCAAATACGGCTTTTTTTGCTCCTCCTCAATTTATGATCCCTTCCCCATCTAATGTCGCTTATTTAGGGATGCAAAAAGTCCAGAAAGGCCAGTTAGATGACATCTTAAAGACTGTACCTCTTTACCTGAGAAAATCAGAGGCTGAACTAAAAAAACCTTAAAGCTTCTAACCTTGGCAGCTTAATAAATTTATTTTATGTGCTAAACAACCAGCACCAAAACCATTATCTATATTAACTACCGCTATGCCAGGTACACAGGAATTTAACATAGTTAAAAGTGCTGCAAAGCCATTTAAGTTTGCACCATAACCTACCGAGGTTGGAACAGCTATAATGGGTTTATCAGTGAGTCCTCCAATTACTGAAGGTAAAGCCCCTTCCATACCAGCTACTACTACTATAACCTTTGAATCACCAAAGAGATGAAGATAATTCAAGACCCTATGAATACCTGCTACTCCTACATCACATAATATCTCTACATGGCTTCCTAAATAGGAAGCTGTCAGCTGTGCTTCTTGGGCTACAGGCATATCTGAAGTGCCTGCCGATACAACAAGTACTTTTCCTTTTTTTTGTTCCTCAGCCCCAAAAAAAATTATCCCTGATTCTGGAAAATACTTTGCTTCTGATAGATTTAATCTTTTATAAATTTCTTCTGTAGCCCTCGTTATCAAAAATCTTCCATTTCTTTGCAACATTAACCGAGCTATTCTTACTACATCCTCTGTACTTTTATTAGGTGCAAATATTACTTCAGGCAAACTTGTTCTTATCTGCCTGTGATGATCTATTTTTGCTACAGAGATCTCTTCAAAAGGAAGATGTTTGAGTCTGTCAATCGCCTCTTCTATAGATAAACTACCATCTTTTACATGTTTTAGAAGAGCTTCTATTTTTTTAGTGTCCATAAAACTCTGTCTTGAGTGAACGGTTCATTAAATCACTCAATGCTACTTGAGGCGATTTATTAGAGTACAAGGTTAGAAAAACCTGTTCTGTAATAGGCATCTCTACCCCAAATTTTACTGATAATTCATAAGCTGCTTGAGCCGTAGCTATCCCCTCTGCCACCATATTAGTGTCTCTAATTATCTCAGAGAGTTGTTTTCCTTTACCTAACTTAAAGCCAACCATATAATTCCTTGATAGATTTGAGGTACATGTTAAGATAAGATCTCCCACTCCACTTAACCCAAAAAAAGTTATTTCTTTTGCGTTCATTTTTATGCCTAGCCTTGATATCTCTGCGATACCTCTGGTTATTAATGCAGCTCTTGAGTTGTAACCAAGTCCTAACCCATCGGAGATTCCAGCGGCTATCGCAATAACATTTTTAAGAGCTGCTCCTATCTCTACACCAATAATATCGTCATGTGTGTAAACTCTGAAATAGCTTGTATTGAAAATTTCTTGGAGGATTAAACCTATTTTTTTATCATAAGTTGCAAGCGTTACAGCTGTTGGCATCTTTGCTATAACTTCCTTTGCAAAACTCGGACCTGATAAAACAGATACTTTTCTACTTGATATCTCCTCAAGGATCATTGAAGGGGTTTTATAAGTCCCTAACTCTATTCCCTTTGAAACGCTTACGATAGTTGCCTCATCATTGAGGAAGTGCTTTATAGGACTGAAAACACTCCTGATATACTGAGTTGGGACAGCATTAATAATGTAACGAGGTGTTGAGACAGCATCATAAAGATTATCTGTAGCCTTTAAGTTATCAGGCAAAATAAAGCCTGGCAGATAAAGCTTGTTTTGTTTTTCTTGATTTATTTGTTCTGAAACTGTCTTTTCTTTTGCCCATATTATCGTATCATATCCCTTTTCAGCTAACAATGCTGCAAGGGTTGTTCCCCAGCTACCAGCACCTATTACTGATATATAACCAGAAAATATTTTATTTAATCCAAAAGGCATGGCTTAAAAATATACCAAAAAAGAAATAATTAAGCAACTAATTCCTTTAGCCCAAATTTGCCGATAGGCAACTCTCAAAAAAAGTAAAAGCCTCCTCTTTTATTAAGTTTAAGGATGATATAAAATACCACCCAGTAGGTGAAAAAAAATTAAAACAGGAGGCTTACTCTATGATAAAACAAA
>JAOAHE010000034.1 GCA_026415415.1 Thermodesulfovibrionales bacterium
TATCTAATCTTCTATAATACCAAAAGAATTCATAAATCACTTAACAAAAAGACACCCATAGATTTTATAATTGAAAAAGGGAGAAATGTCGCATATGTCTGTAGCTTATACAACTTATTTACTTTATTGATATTTTTATGCAAAAATTACTTAAAATATTCTTCTTCATACTTCTATTTCAATTAAGTTATTTTTCAGAATCACAAGCGTTAAAAGATAAGTTCAACCTAAAAAACATAGAAAAAACTCAGCTATCAACTGCTGAAGAGCTCCAAAAGCTTGAAGACGAGATTGTAAAAGAGATAAACAAAGTAAGAACTAATCCACCTTTATATGCCGATGAGGTCATCAAATCCATAGAAACTAATTTTAGAGACGGTAAATATCACTCACACAATAAGATTTATCCTACCAAAGAAGGTATATCAGCGGTAAGAGAGTGTTACAATTTTTTAATTAACACTAAACCCATAACCCCACTAACTATAAAAAATGAATTAAAAATGGCTGCAAAAGATCTTGTAATAGACCACGGCTTAAAAGGTATAGTTGGACATATCGGTACTGATAAAAGTAGCCCTCTTACAAGAGTAAGAAGATATATAAATAGTGATAAGCTAATAATTGGTGAGAATATCTCTTATGGAATGACAGATGCTAAGGAAATTACCGCTTTTTTTCTGATTAATGATGGCTCACCTTCAAGAAGTCATCGTCAATTAATTTTAAGCCCAAAATTTACAATGATTGGTGTAAGCTGTGGTTAT
The DNA here is from genome assembly GCA_026415415.1 of Thermodesulfovibrionales bacterium. Classification (GTDB taxonomy): domain Bacteria; phylum Nitrospirota; class Thermodesulfovibrionia; order Thermodesulfovibrionales; family Dissulfurispiraceae; genus DYHD01. Next base: position 768 of record JAOAHE010000034.1, read on the forward strand.
CATACTAAATACAATTCAATGTGCGTTGTTGTTTTTGCAGATGTGAAATAAACTATTACCAGACAAGTCTTTTCATTTTTACAAAAAATTGTTGCACCTCCTTAGCTGCTTTTGCAATATTAACTAAGTCTAACCTTTTAACATCTCTATCTTCTATTATATTGCTTATGCCTCTAATTTCTATAGTAGGAACATTTTTAAAACAACATATATGAGCAATTGCAGCACCTTCCATATTTTCACATAGGGCATTAAATTTTTGCTCATAATACAAGCCTTTAGACTTTGATCCTGAACATGTAGAAACGGTTATAAACGTCCCTTCTCTTAACATCCCTGACAAAAAAGGCGGTATGAACATGGGGAATTCATTAAAAGATACTGCATTATCATGCTCAACTAATGGTAATCCTAACTCATCAAGGGTGTGAAAACTCTTTTCCAATAAAAGCCCTTCATCGCCATAAATTTCTCTATTAGCAATAACAACTTCACCTATTCTCAACCCTGTTGTAGGATAAGCTCCTCCTACGCCTAAGATATAAACTATATGAACTTTAAACCTTTCAAGCATTAATGTAACGCTATGGGCTGCATTAACTTTGCCAATTCCAGTAATACTTACAACAACAGGTATATCATGAAGAAAGCCTGTATAAAAATTTTTCCTCTGTATATGATAATTTTTTAAATCTGATATATTTGATAAAATTATTTGAACCTCCAATAAAGTTGACACAACAATACCTATACCCATCTTATATCTTGTTTTAACACCTTTGAATTTTTTTAAAACTTTACTTAAATAGAAGACTAAAACATACAAGTTACATTATAATATCTAAAACTATAACAGATTTTAGCAAGATTTATGAATGTTAGTGTTATAATACCTACTCTTAATGGAGAAAAATATATCTCAAAGTTAATAGAAAGATTATGGGAACAAACAAAGAAACCTGAGGAAGTTTTAATTATAGATTCTTCCTCTGTAGACAGAACCCTTGAAATTTCAAGAAAACTTGGAGCCAAAGTAATAAAAATAAACAGAAAGTCTTTCGACCATGGTGGCACCAGAAATTATGCAATCAAAAATACTAAATCTGAAACGGTAGTCCTTTTAACCCAAGATGCCATTCCAAAAGACTCTTACTTCCTACAAAATCTAACCCAACCCCTAAGTGATCCTCTTATCCCCCTCTCTTATGGTAGGCATATACCTTATCTTCATGCCAATCCTATAGAGATCTTTTCCAGAAAATTCAACTATCCTGACCAACCTTCTATCAAAGATATTAGTCATTTATCTACCTTAGGTATTAAAACTTTTTTCTGTTCAAATGTATGTTCAGCATTGAGAAAAAAGGAGTTTTTTGAAGTTGGAGGGTTCCCAGACAATATTATCATGAATGAAGACATGATATTAGCTGCTAAACTTATTCTTAAAGGCTACAAAGTAGCTTATCAGCCCTCAGCAGAAATCTTTCATTCACATAATTACTCTATAAAAGAGTATTTTCAAAGATTTTTTGATATTGGTGTCTCTATGAGCATGAACAAATGGCTACTGCAGAAAACCAATATAGAGAAAGAGGGATTTAGGTTTTTAATAGAGCAGACAAGATATCTAATTAATCAGAAGAAATTTTTTTATACCTTTTACGGATACCTTTTAGCCGTAGCAAAATTCTCAGGCTACCGCCTTGGTTTAGTGGAAAACTATATCCCTATCTCTATCAAAAAAACATTAAGTATGAATAAAAATTTTTGGGATGCAAAAATCCTTTTGGAGGGTGAATGAAAGGTATTATCCTTGCTGGTGGCAGTGGCACAAGGCTTTATCCTGCCACCTTAGCAGCCTGTAAACAGCTTTTACCCATATATGATAAACCCTTAATATATTATCCTCTGTCAACTTTAATGTTAACAGGTATCAGAGAAATCCTCATAATATCTACACCTGAAGATACTCCAAGATTTCAGAAGTTATTTGGTGATGGCTCTCAATTAGGAGTTAGCTTTGCTTATATAGTCCAATCTGAACCCAGAGGTATAGCTGACGCCTTTATACTCGGAAAAGACTTCATAGGACATGACAATGTATGCCTTATACTTGGTGACAATATTTTTTTTGGTCATGGCTTGACAGAGATATTATCAAAAGCAAAAAAAGAGGTAGAGAAAAACGGGGGAGCAACTATATTTGGTTATTATGTAAAAGACCCTCAAAGATACGGTGTTATTGAATTCGATAAAAAAGGCAAAGTCATCTCTATAGAAGAAAAACCCAAAACGCCTAAATCCCATTATGCTCAAACAGGTTTATATTTTTATGATAATAATGTGACAAAATTGGTAAAAAATATAAAACCCTCTAAAAGAGGAGAGTTAGAAATAACTGATTTAAACCTTGAGTATCTTAAAATAGGCAAATTAAAAGCGACATTACTTGGAAGGGGTTTTGCTTGGCTTGATACAGGAACCCATGAGTCTATGCTTTCAGCAGGTGAATTTATCGCTATCGTAGAGAAAAGACAGGGATACAAAATAGGTTGTATAGAAGAAATTGCTTATAGATTAGGTTATATAGATAAAGCACAACTAAATAAACTGATAAAGCCCCTTTCAAAAAGCAGTTATGGAGAGTATCTCATGAGTATAATAGAAGCCTCTCAAGGAGTTAATCATGCCATTTGAGTTTAAGAGATTAAAAATACCTGATGTGATTCTTATTAAAGCAACCTCTTTTTTTGACAATAGAGGTTTTTTTTTAGAGATTTTTAAACAATCATCTTTTTATATCTCGGGTATTAAAAGGATTTTCCTACAAGATAATCTCTCCCTATCAAAAAAAGGTGTCTTAAGAGGACTACATTACCAGAAGAATCCTCAAGCCCAAGGTAAACTTGTAAAAGTCTTAAGTGGTAGCATCCTCGATGTGGCAGTAGACATAAGAAAGGGTTCACCTTATTACGGGAAATGGGTAGCTGAAGTCCTTACCTCCAAAAATAATCTTATGCTTTGGATACCAGAAGGTTTCGCTCACGGGTTTCTATCTTTAGAAGACAACTCACTGGTCTTATACAAAAATACAAAAGAATACAGTCCCGAACATGACAGAGGAATAATCTGGAACGACCCTAATATAGCTATTCAATGGGGAATTAAAGAGCCAATCTTATCTGATAAAGACAAAACTCACCCTCTTTTAGAGAACGCTGATAACAATTTTGTATACAATACATCTGATAAGCAAAACTCTTAAAAATTTTTATTACTTTCTAAAACTGATCTGCTACTCAATAAAGAAATTAATAGTATAATTGGAGTGTATAATTGAAGTATGTAAAACCATTCAACTAATAGCTACTCAAAAAGCCTACAAATTTTTAAATAAATCTATCTTGATTTAGATATAAAAATTAATAAATTTAATTTATCCTAAAGAGTTATTAATAAAATTATTTTCATCTAAAAGACAAGTTACATGATAAAATAACCATAATTAAATTTCAGGTACTTTATCCATTGAAAATCCAAAAATTATTTATCTATTTTTTACTTAACTCATTTTATATAAATAAGGCTTTAAAGGCTGACTTATAAGGTGATATAGATACTTAACAAATGCACAATTATAAAAGACACTTAGAAACTTTTATTCTAATAGTTATAGACCTACTTAGCATTTTATCCATATTTACTATTGCTTTCTTTATAAGAAAATTTATACTCCCTATCTTTTACCCTTATCCCCTACCTTTAATTGATACAATGAACTTTTATCATTTTTTATGGATTATTCCTTTATGGTTTATATCCCTCTATTATCATGGGCTTTATACAAAATGTTTTCCCTATTGGGAGGAAGTAATATCCTTATTAAAGGCTATATTCATAGCCAATATATTAACCTTTACTGTACTATTTATTGGTAAAATTAGCGAAGAGGTATCAAGGGCGCTATTTTTAATATCTGCTATTATAGCAATCCCTCTTTTTCCATTAATGAGGTTAAATTTACAGAAATATTTAAGAAAATATGATCTTTTTATCAGACACGCCTTAATAGTTGGCAGTGGATCTCTTGCCCATCTAATCTTGCAAGCCTTAAAAAGAGAGCCTCATTATGGGTTTAAGGTTATAGGTTTTGTGGATGATAAAAATGCTGGAAATGTTATTGAAGGATTAAAAATATACAATGGGATAAAGAATATTATTAACTACATTGATAGGACCGACATCTCAGATATATTCATTGCTGTACCTGAAATTGACAAACATAAGATAGAAGATTTAATAAAAAACCTTCATCTAAAAGTCAATAGAATTCTTATAGTACCTGATATTCAAAACTTACCTCTTTTCACAACTGAACTTCAGCATTTCTTTCAAGAGCAAATACTTTTTTTAGAAATAAGGAGCAACCTAAATAGACCACATAATATATTATTTAAAAGAATTTTTGATATTACCGTAAGCTTTTTTCTATTAGTAATCTTTTTCATCCCTATGATAGTCATTGCAATAGCTATATTCTTTAGCATGAAATGCAATCCAATTTTTACTCAAGAACGAATCGGTAAAAACGGAAAGCCATTCAAGATGTATAAATTTAGAACTATGTATAAAAACGCTGATAATATCTTACAAGATATCCTTCTTAAAGATGACAACCTTAAAAAGGAATGGGAACTGCACTGGAAACTAAAAAACGATCCGCGAGTAACTAAAATCGGCAATATTTTGAGAAAAACCTCACTTGATGAGCTACCTCAGCTCATTAATATATTAAAAGGGCAGATGAGTTTAGTAGGACCCAGACCTTATTTGAAAGACGAAATTAACGGCTTTGCAGAAGAGATGCCAATAGTATGGACTGTTTTACCTGGCATTACAGGTCTTTGGCAAGTCAGTGGTAGAAGTAACACTGATAACAAATTTAGAGTTGCTCTTGATGTATGGTATGTGAGAAATTGGAGTTTTTGGCTTGACGTAATAATAGTGCTAAAAACAGTTAAAGTTGTCTTAAAAGGTGAAGGCGCCTATTAAAGATACTTAAAAATGTTTTTCTTGTTTTAAAATTGTTTATAATTAAAGAGTAAACATTAAAATAAATTTCTCTTAACCTGGAGGAGATCGTGATACCATTATTTATTATTTCAAATAGAGGATACTCAGGAAAAAATTTTATAGCTATAGGAATACTCTCAAAACTTATAGAACTTGGCTACAATGTTGGATACATGAAACCAATAAGCAAAACTGCAGTTAAAGAAGGTAAAGAAGTTTTTGATGCTGATGCAATTTTCATTAAAAAATCCTTTTCATTAGCTGAACCTTTGAACATAATCTCACCTTTTGCTATGAGCTACGAAACTCAAATAGTACAACTCCGAGATAAAGTTAAAAATGCCAATAAAAAAATATTAGATGCCTTCTACTTTATGAAAGACAAAGACTTTATTGTAATAAGTGGTCCAGCTGATATCTTTGAAGGTTCAATCTTAAATATTGACGCACTTTCTTTAATTAAAGAAATGCAAGCTTATGTTATCTTTGTTGAACAATGGAAAGGTGTAACCTCAATGGATGCTTTATATGGTATCCAAAGATTAGTAGGTAATAGATATTTAGGAGGAGTATTTAATAAAGTTCCATCAAATATACTTCCCTATGTAAAAGACTCCGTTAAACCTTTTATGGAAAAAAAAGGAATAAAAATTTTTGGTGTTTTCCCTAAGGATAAATTTCTTGAATCTGTAACAATAAGGCATATTATTGAAGCTTTAAATGGAGGCATTCTCTGTGGAGAAGATAAACTTGATGAATTAATTAATAATTTCATGATAGGTGCTATGGATGTTGATAACGCCCTAAGATACTTCAGCAGAGTTCATGACAAAGTAGTTATAACAGGTGCAAACCGAACAGACATTCAATTAGCTGCGATAGAGACATCTACAAAGTGCATAATACTGACTGGCGGTCTTTATACTAATGAATTTGTATTAGAGAGGGCACAAGAAAAAGGGGTGGCAATAATAGCTGTTCAAGATGACACTTTCACAGCTGTTGACAAGATAGAAACTATTTTATCAAGGACACGAATAAGGGAAAAAGGCAAGCTTGAAAAAGCTAAAGAGTTATTTAATCAAGAATTTGATTTCAAAAGACTTATAAAATGTTTTAAATGAAATAACTATGAAAGCAAACAATATGAACTATTTATCAGAGATTGAACAACTATCTCAAGCAGATAAACTATATATCTGGCATCCTTTTACTCAGATGAAAGACTGGCTTAAAGAGAAACCTTTGATAATTACTGAAGGAAGAGGGTGTTTTCTAAAGGACATCCAAGGTAAGTGGTATATAGATGGTGTATCTTCTTTGTGGGTCAACATACATGGACATAGAAAAAAAGAAGTAGATGATGCGATCATAAACCAAGTTGAAAAAATTGCCCATTCTACCCTATTAGGTCTTGGTAATGTCCCATCCATTAAACTTGCAGAAAAATTGATCAAAATAGCTCCAAAAAACTCAACCCCTTCTTCACATTCTAAGACCTTAACAAAGGTTTTCTATTCAGACAATGGCTCAACCTCGGTAGAGATAGCACTAAAGATGGCATTTCAATACTGGCAGCACAAAGGGTTTAAAGAAAAGAAGTCTTTTCTTTCTCTAAAAAACGCCTATCACGGTGATACCATTGGGGCTGTCAGTGTAGGAGGGATTGAAATTTTTCATGAGATATTTGAGCCACTTTTGTTTAAAACCTTCAAAGCGCCTTCACCATACTGCTATAGGTGTGAAGTGGGGAAAACATATCCAGAATGTAATCTTTATTGCTTATCAGAAATGGAAAACATCTTATTGAAAAATGCAGAAAAAATAGCCGCTGTAATTATTGAACCTTTAGTGCAAGGTGCTGCAGGTATGATTGTCTTTCCAGAAGGATATTTAAAAGGCGTCAAAGAACTTTGCGATAAGTATAATGTTCTGCTAATAGCTGATGAAGTTGCTACAGGATTTGGAAGGACTGGTAAGATGTTTGCTTGTGAACATGAAGAAATAGTACCTGATCTGCTATGCCTATCAAAGGGAATTACAAATGGCTATCTACCTCTTGCTGCAACCTTAACTACAGAAGATATTTATAATCAATTCTTAGGTGAATATAAAGAGCTCAAAACATTTTTCCACGGCCATTCCTACACAGGAAACCCTCTTGCTTGTTCTGCAGCCATAGCCTGTTTAGAGATCTTTGAAAAAGAAAAAACCTTAGAAAAATTAAGAAAAAAAATAGTTCTTTTACAAGAGAGATTAAAGAGATTTTTCAACTTATCTCATGTAGGAGACATAAGAAATAAAGGCTTCATGACAGGAATTGAACTGGTAAAAAATAAAACTACTAAGGAACCTTATCCTTTAGAAGATAAGATTGCGTGGAAAGTTATCTATAAAGCAAGAGAGAAAGGAGTTATTATTAGACCCTTAGGAAATGTAATCGTAATAATGCCACCTCTTGCTATAGAAGAAGAAAATCTAATCCAATTATTGGATGTAATTGAAAAATCCATTGTTGAAGTAACAGAGAAAAAAATTACCTAATATTGGTCTACATATCAAAAATTCTATTATTTTAATAAAGTAGTTTTAATTTATAAGCACGATAGCCAATTGGTTGATAAAATAAAAACTAAACCATTTGGCAAAAAATTTGTCTATTTAATTTTTTTCTTCAACAAATTAAAGAGCTCTTTTTTTAAAAAAGTCTTCACTTTGTTCGTAATTATAAGCAACTCTGAGAATAGTCTCTTCATCAAAACTTTTTCCTATAATTTGCAAACCAACAGGTAAATTATCAGAAGTAAAACCACAGGGGATAGAGATAGCAGGTACTCCTGCAAGATTTACAGATATAGTAAATATATCACTTAGATACATCTGTAAAGGGTCTGAGGTTTTCTCACCAACCTTAAAGGCAGGTGTTGGAGAAGTAGGTGTTACAATAACATCAACACTTTCAAAGGCTTTTTGAAAATCCTTCATTATTAATGTTCTTACTTGTTGTGCTTTCCTATAATAGGCATCATAATAACCAGCAGAGAGGGTATAGGTGCCAAGCATAATCCTTCTCTTAACTTCTTCACCAAACCCTTTCGCTCGTGTATTCATATACATCTCAAGTAGATCCTTTCCAGATACTCTAAGACCATATTTTACACCATCATATCTTGCAAGATTTGATGAAGCCTCAGAAGTAGCGATAATATAATAAACAGCAACTGCGTAATCTGTATGAGGCAATGAAATCTCAACAACTATAGCACCTAAGGACTCAAGCCTCCTAATTGCTAAGGTCACTATGTTATAGACTTCTTTATTGATGCCTTCTATAAAAAACTCCTTAGGCACACCTATCTTTAATCCTTTAATATCTTTATCAAGAGATAAAAGATAATCCCTTATCTGCAGAGGTGCTGATGTAGAATCAAGAGGGTCATACCCTGCTATAGAATTCAACATAATAGCAGCATCAGTAACATCTTTTGTTATAGGTCCTATCTGATCTAATGATGAAGCAAAGGCAATCAATCCAAATCTTGAAACCCGTCCATAAGTCGGTTTCAGACCAACAACACCACAAAAAGAAGCAGGCTGTCTTATTGAACCTCCTGTATCTGACCCTATAGAAGCTATGCACTCATCAGCGGCAGTAGCTGCAGCAGAGCCACCGCTACTGCCACCAGGAACACACTGGTAATTCCATGGATTCCTCGTTATATGAAAACTGGAGTTTTCTGTAGAAGACCCCATAGCAAACTCATCTAAATTTGTTTTACCTAACAAAACATATTTTTGCTTAAGTAATCTCTCTGTAACTGTGCTTTCATATGGAGGTATATAGTTATGCAAGATCTTTGAGGCACAAGTAGTTAATATACCTTTTGTACATATGTTATCTTTAACAGCTATAGGTATACCTGTTAAAGCTGAAATTTCCCCTTTTAAAATACTCTTTTCTGCTATTTCTGCCATCTCATACGATAATTGCCTCGTTATAGTAATATAAGACTTGATTTTATCCTCATATTTTTCTATCTGTTTATATATATCTGATAAGATATCAAGAGGTGAAATCTCTTTCTTATCAAGTAGACTTCTCAACTCATGTATAGTTAACTTATTAAGTCCCAAAACTACCTCCTTAATCTTAAAAATATTAAATATAGCATGCCACAATATTGCTTATAAAGGCAAAAACAATAAAAACTTTATACTTGCTTTAATTTTATTAAGCACAACAACTTGCACTTAAAGGATATTTTACATTAAAATCAAAATTAATTTTCTTATTTTGATCTGGAGGTCATATGAACATTAAGATAACCTTTCCTGGTGGTAAAAAAGTTTATGCAGAAATAGATGGTATGGTAATTAAGACAGATCAACCGCCTCAATATGGCGGAGAAGGTTCAGCTCCAAGTCCTTTTATGTACTTTTTAGCTTCCATAGGAACATGTGCCGGTATATACATCCTAAGCTTTTGTCAAGAAAGAAATATCCCTACAGAAGGAATATACATCAACCAAGAAATGTTATATATACCTATTGAAGAAAATAAAATGAAACTTGATAAGATAGTTTTAAACATTATTCTTCCACCTGATTTCCCTCAAAAGTATGTAAAAACCTTAGCAAAAGTAGCAGATCAATGTGCTGTGAAAAAAACTATTATGAACCCACCAGCTTTTGAAGTCAAAACTACAGTTAGCAGTTAAAAGCTAAGAAAATGAAAACTATATTAATATTAATCTTTTCTCTATTCTTGACAAGTCTCATTGAAGCAAAAGAGATCACAAAACTTCAAACCCCTAAAAAAACTACCCTCATATCATTAATAGACTGGGATGGCAACGAGCTTCTCTCTGAGAGAGGTGAATTAGACAATGATGGTATAGCTAAAAGCAGTTGCAAGATAATACTGAAATGGTTTGATACAGCAAAAAGCTTCATTTTAATAAAAGAAGGAAAAGACTATTATTACCAAATTGATAAGATATATAAATGCAACATAAAGAAAGATTATGCCTATTTTTCCTTAAAAAAAGTTGAGTTACTTAAAAAGCCTGTTGAGGTAAAACTTAAGAGAGATACTCTATACTCAGAGGATATCACCCAATCCAATCAACTACAAGATATAAATCTTTTGATTGATGAAGCAATCAGAAACCAGAAACAAAAAAAATATGATAAGGCTATAGAGTATTATAAAAAGGTTATAAGCTTAAAACCTGACCATGTCGAGGCATTAATAAGTCTTGGTATTTGCTATTTTAGTTTGAGTAAATACAAAGAATCAATAGATGCATACCAAAAAGCTTTACTTTATTCAGGGGACTATAAACATGAAATACTAAGTAAGATAGCTACTTCCTACTTCGGTATCGGTAATTACGAAAAAGCTATAGAAAGCTATCGCAAAGCCTTGGAACTATCCCCTAACAACCCTGAAATTCATTTCTCCTTAGGCTTAGCTTTTTATGTAAATGGGAAAAAAGAGGAAGCTTTTCAACAATACGTAAGCCTCAGAAGGCTTGACTTAAGACTCGCTGAAGAACTATTTGATATCCTCTATAGGTGATTAAGGCCTAATTTCTATTGGAGTACCATCTTCAACAAGTTCCCAAATTTCATCGATCTCTGAATTAGTTACCGCAATACAACCACTTGTCCAGTCTATCTGCCTATGAAGTTTATCTAAGAAAGCTAAATCCTTTGGAAGTCCATGAATAGCTATACTGTTCCCCGGTGCAACACCAAGCTTCTTAGCATTTAAAAGGTCTTTCTCGTTAGGGTAAGAAATAAAAATAGTTTTATAATACTTATCGCTATTTTTCCTGGAAGAGATAAAATAACTTCCTTCGGGAGTCTTATTATCACCAAGCATTACTTTATGCCCAACAGGAGATTTACCTAAAGCAATTTTATAGGCTTTTATGATATCTCCATCTTTAAATAGCAATAACAATCTTTTCTCTTTCAATACTAAAACCTTATCAGCTTTTCTTTCAGTGACTGCATATGCCCCTTGAAGAGTTATATAAAACAAAATTATAGCTAAAAATAAAATAGCTTTCATAAACACCTCTTCTACTTTAATAAAAATTACATCTTTAAAACCTCTTTGGTTATTTGCTCAGCTGCCTCAAAGACAGCCTTTTTACCATCAAGCGTGCGAGACTCTATATAAAATCTTACTTTTGGTTCTGTACCTGACGGTCTTATCATTAACCAAGACTCATCATCAAAGATTAACTTAATGCCATCTACATCAATAATATCTTTGATTACCCTTTGTGCTGAACCGATTTGAATTTTGCTACCAACCTTGTATCTTTCTTTGATACTATTCAATCTATCAATCAAAACATTGCCAACTAACTGTTTTGGTAAGCTCATACCAGAACGGTCAGGGTAATAAAAGCCATACTCTTGCATTAATTTATATAAGTATTCCCCTAAGTTCAATCCTGTATCTGCTACCATCTCAATAGCCAATAAAAGACCAAATATCGCATCTTTCTCAAGCGTATGATTGTAAGCAGATATGCCATCAGACTCTTCAAAGGCAACAATAGCTCTCTGGCTAGAATTTTTAGTCATATAATTTCTAAAGTTTTTAAATCCTACCTTAGTTTCAATAACAGGAACTCCCAATTTGCAAGCTATAGCATTAACAAAATTGCTTGTTCCTACGGATTTTGCTACAATACCTTTTATTCCCTTATAAAGATGTAAATAATGAAACGCCATTGCGCCAAAATAATTCATTGGTATCTGCATACTACCATCAGCAAACCTTATACGATCACCATCTGGGTCAATTATAAAGCCAAGCTTAAAATGGGCTGTTGATGAGCGAAGGACATCTTCTACAAAAGCCATGTTTTCTTGAGATGGCTCTGGTGCAACACCACCAAAAAGATAATCATCTTCTGTTCTAATAAACTTTATAGTTGGAACTACCCCTAAAATTCTCTGGATCCTACCTCTGGAGGCACCATGGACATTATCTATGCATATAAAACAATCTTTACTGTTAACAAACTCTTTAATTTTTTTCAAATCTATCATCTTTCTTTCTTCTATGTATTTTATATAAAGCTCTGTCAAGTCTACTTTTAATACCTCTTTTGGTAAAAATGGTTCTATATCTAAGGTTTCTTCTGTGATCTCATTAGCTAAAGCCTCTATTTTTGAAGTTATCTCAGGACCAGCTGGCCCACCATCGGCTGGGTTAAATTTAAGCCCCGCATAATTAGCAGGATTATGAGAAGGAGTTAAATTTATTGAACATGCAGCCTTTAACATCTCTATACCTGCTGAGAACTCTGGAGTAGTTGCCTCGCCGGCATACCAAGTCTTTACTCCTTCCTTTTGTAAAAAACCTATGATTTCCATTGCAAACTCATGCCCAAGAAATCTGTTATCATGCCCAACTATAACACCTTTTTTTTGAATATCCTCAAAATCCCTTACCCCAATAGCATCCATTACTGACTTATCATTACTTTTGAATAATTTTATTATTGAACTAATTACAACTCGCAGATTATGAAAAGTAAAATCAGTACCTATCTCTCCCCTCCATCCAGAAGTACCAAAGGTAATTTTCGCGGGGGTTTTATTTTCGCGTGCAAACTTCTCGATATACTTCAATAAATCCTTTCCCTTTTTAGAATCCAAAAGGATATCTTGCCAACACTCAGAAGCATTCTTGTATTTCACTCCTTTTTATCCTCCTAATTATTTTAACTTCTATTTTATCATATATTTCTTTACCGTTGGATTAACCTAATAGCTTTGAAAAGGTTTCATAAGGAATTAATTTCTAAAGCTTCAAACCAACTATTTAAAACCAAAATACAGAGCGAAATTGACATGGTAATAAGAAAAAAGTTATCATTAACAGTTTACTCTACAGTAGGGCGGATAGCTCAGACGGGAGAGCACAGCCCTTACAAGGCTGGGGTCACAGGTTCGATCCCTGTTCCGCCTACTTAATCTTAATATAAGATTCAATTAAAAACTTTTTTGGGGCGGTAGTTCAGATCGGTTAGAACGCCGGCCTGTCACGTCGGAGGTCGCGGGTTCGAGCCCCGTCCGCCCCGTAAAAACTTATTGAATCTTAAATGAGCTTAAATTATTTAAAATTTACTAAGCGGAGAAAGTGGAATGCAAACTCCGCTTTTTTATTTGAAATAAGAGTTTATTTTAATTAATAATACATTAGTAAACCTTATAAACTTATTTAATTTGATATGCCATATAAAATTCTAATAGTTGAAGACGATGAACTTCTTTGTATCTCCTTAAAAAGGCTCTTTCAAAAAGAGGCCTATGACGTAACAGCTGTATATAGCGCTGAATCTGCCCTTATTGCTTTAAACAACGAACCATTTGATCTTATCATTACAGATATTGTCCTTCCAGGCATCGACGGAATAGAATTACTCTCAAGGGTAAAAGAAAAATACCCTGACACAATTGTAATTGTTATGACCTCATACGCAACCATAGAGACTGCAATTAGGGCTTTTAGGCTTGGTTCTTATGACTATATAATAAAACCTGTAATTCATGAAGAATTAAAACTATTAGTTAGAAAGGCATTAACGCAGATAGCCTTAGCAGACTCTGACTCTAAAACAAAAAAACTTAGTTCACAAATAAAGTATGATTACTCAAACATCGTCGGTAAACATCCATTTATAAAAACAATCATTCAAGAAATTAAGATGATAGCTAACTCAAGAAGTAATGTACTGATTTTAGGGGAAACTGGAACAGGTAAAGAACTCATAGCCAGAGCGATTCATTATAACAGTGACAGAGCTCTTTTCCCCTTTATAGCTATTAATTGTGGCGCTATCCCAGAGCACCTCTTAGAGTCAGAACTTTTCGGACATGTAAAAGGAGCTTTTACTGGAGCTATTCATTCTAAAAAAGGCTTATTTGAAGAGGCTAACAGAGGAACTATTTTTTTAGACGAAATAGCAGACCTAAATTTACACTTACAAGTTAAACTATTAAGAGTCCTTGATGACAGAGAGATAAGGCCTATTGGTTCTTTACAAAGCAAAAAAATTGATGTTCGTATTATAGCAGCTACTAATATCGACTTACATAGCGCAGTTAAAGAAGGCAAATTCAGAGAAGATCTTTATTATAGGCTAAAAGTAATAACTCTTAAACTTCCTCCACTTAGAGAAAGAGGCGGGGATATTGAGCTATTAGCGAAACACTTCTTAGAGAAATTTTCTAAGGAACTTGATAAACCAGTCAAAACAATTAGTGAAGAAGCTTTAAGCATCCTTAAGAAATATCCTTGGCCCGGCAATATTCGAGAGTTACAAAATATTATAGAAAGAGCTGTTCTCTTATGCGAGACAAATACAATAGAAGCAAAACATTTACCAGATGAGATTAAAAATTTAGAAGAAGACATTATTGAAGAAACCTCTTTGCCTCTTTCCATAGAGGAATTTACAAAAAGAATGATTCTCAAATATCAATCAAAATATAGCGAACAAGAGTTAGCTTCTATGCTTGGAATAACACGTAAAGCATTATGGGAAAAAAGAAAAAGATGGGGAATCTTAAAAAAATAAATACAAAGTTACTTTTTCACACAATTTATGCAACCTTAGGTAGCAAAATAATCTCATAAAAGTCTTTAATCTCATGCCTTACCTACCAATACTACCATTAAAAATCCCCTCAGAAAATATTAAAGGTTTTTTAAAAATCAAATATTAAGATATCAAGTCCATTTATTAAACTTTTTTAGGCATGCTTATTGCTTTAAAGGTAGTATGTATAATGTAATAGAAGAAGTAATTGATTTCCTCAAAAAAGTTCCACCTTTTCAGTTCTTAGACGAAGAAACCCTTAAAGCAATAACAAAAGATGTTTCCATGGAGTTTTATCCCAAAGGTACCACTATAGTTTATCAAGGTGGTCCTGTTGGTGAGTACATTAGAGTAATTAAAAAAGGAGGTGCAAAAGTCTCCTTAGGTTTCAGTGAAGCAGATGAAGTTGTCATTGATTACAGAGGGGACGGAGATTTAATCGGTTATCTTGCTTTATTTGATTCCAGCATGTCCCGTGCTAATGTTATAGCGGTAGAAGACACTATATGTTATCTTCTAAAAGTTGATGTTATAGCTGAACTAATAAAAAATAATCCCGAAGTAAGAGAGTTTTTCCATAAGTCTTTCTTAAATAAATTTCTTGATAAAGCCTATAAAGAGATACATCGTAAAAGCTTACCCTATAGCGTTGGTGGAAACATCTTCTTTACAACACCGATAGAAGAATTAGCTACAAAAAAAGTTGTCACTGCATCCCCTGATATCACTATTCAAGAAGCAGCTAATATAATGTCTCAAAAAAAGATTAGCGCTATAGTCCTTACTAATCTTAATAACACACCTGTAGGAATTGTTACAGATAGGGATCTAAGGGAAAAGGTAGTCGCAAAAGGCAGAAGTGTAAAGGACCCTATCAAAGATATAATGAGCCCTCCCCTTATTAGAGCTGATGCCAGAGAATATGGATTTGAAGCACTACTTAAGATGATTAAACACAATGTTCATCACCTCTTAGTTATCAAAGATGGCAAATTAATAGGAATCTTAACTAATCATGACTTGATGCTTTTTCAAGGCACTTCACCAGTAGCCCTTGTGAAAGACATTGAAAACCAACAAAGTATTGAAGGATTAGTTCCTTTAGCAAAAAGGGTAGACAATATTATCGGTCTCTTATTGAAGGAAGGGGTAAGAGCAGGAGATATTGGTAGAGTTATTACTGAAATAAATGACAGATTAGTAAGGAAGATCCTTGAAATAGCCGAACAAAAATTTGGAGATGCACCAGTTCCTTATTGCTGGATAGTCTTTGGTAGCGAAGGAAGAAAAGAACAAACCTTTAAAACTGACCAAGACAATGCAATCATTTATGAAGACCCTGTGTCTCAATCTGAGGAGGAAAATATAAAAGAATATTTTGCTGAGTTTACTAACTTTGTAAAAGATGCCCTTTTAAGATGTGGGTTCCCTCCTTGCCCTGCCAATTATATGGCAAGCAATCCTAAATGGTGTCAACCCCTTAAGACGTGGAAAAGAAATTTCTCTAACTGGATATTAGTTCCTACAAACGAGGCTATCTTAAACTCTATAATCTTTCTTGACTTTAGACCTGTCTATGGAGACTTCACCTTAGCCGAACTTTTAAGAGATTATGTCATCTATCTGTTAAGAGAACAAAAAGTTTTTCTCGGACATGTAGCAAATATGGCGATTAAGAATATGCCTCCACTTGGCTTCTTAAGAACTTTTGTTGTTGAAAAAAGTGGTGAACATAAAGATCAACTTGACCTCAAAACAAAAGGGATAGCACCTATAGTAGACATAGTAAGGCTTTTTGCCTTAGAGAAAAGAATTAGAGAAACTTCAACCTTAGAGAGGATAGAAGCCTTAAGGGATAAACACCAAATTATACAAGAACACGGCGACGAACTGATACATGCCTTTGAGTTTATCATGCTTCTAAGAATACAAAATCAATTTGAACAGATTAAAGAAAGGAAACAGCCTAACAACTTTATTAATCCTGATAAACTGAGCAACCTTGAAAGAAGAACCATAAAAGAGGCTTTTCAAGTAGTTTCAAATATTCAGGATTTAATAATTGAAAGATATAAGGCGATGATATGGTAATAACAACGATGAGATTCAGAAAAAAAGAACCTGTTCCTCTCTATGATAATGAGGATTCTATTACTAATCAAAATTATGTTGTTATAGATACTGAGTTAACAGGACTTGATGAGACAAAAGATTCTCTTGTCTCTATTGGTGCTGTTAAGATGAAAGGAAGACGTATAGAGTTAGGATGCACCTTTCATAGACTAATTAAACCATCCTCAGCCTTAAAAAGTGAAAGCATTTTAATCCATAGAATTACCCCTAATGAAGTTGAAAAAGAGCCTTCAGTGGAAAAGATAATTAGAGAATTTATCAATTTCTGTGGCAACGATATAATCATTGGGCACTTTGTGTCTATAGATATGAGTTTTATTAACAAGGAGGTGAGGAAAATAACTGGTTCCGTTATGCGAAACCAGATACTGGATACTTCAATGATATACCAATATCTTAAGAAAAAATACTCGCAGCGGGACCTATTCATCTCCTATCCAGGGGAAATAGAACTTTATGAATTAGCTAAAAGATTCTGCATCCCTATTAGTGACGCACACGATGCCCTTGCAGATGCTTTTCTAACTGCTCAGCTTTTCCAGAGATTTATACCTTTACTTATCGGGATAGGTATTAAAAGGATAGGAGATTTGCTAAGTTTCGGTAGTCCTTATAACAAAGAGATCAGATACAGAGTATCTGGTGAGATTGTAAACTTTTAAAAATTAGGGGGTGTTTTTATGTCTATGAAAAAAGATCAAATCTTAGAAGATCCAGATTTCAAAAAACTTAAAAGTAGTAAATGGCGCGTTTCTCTTTTTTTAGGGTCGTTAGTTTTTATCCTGTACTATGGGTTTGTTCTTTTAATGGCTTACAATAAGCCTTTCTTCGCAAATAAAGTAGCCGACATCTATGTTGGTATACCTATTGGGGTGTTTGTATTAGCCTCAACAATATTAATAACGGTTATATATGTAGCATGGGCTAATAATGTCTATGATAATCTCGTAGACAAAGTTAAAGAAAAGATAAGGAGGTAAAAAATGCCAGATAAAGCAACCGCATTAGGGCAGGTTAGTGCAGAAACAATATTCTTTTTTGCTCTCTTTGTAGTTATTACAATGGGGGTAACCTACTGGGCATCAAAGAGAACTAAAACAGCAAAAGAGTTTTATGCTGCAGGTAGGTCTATTACAGGATTCCAGAACGGATTAGCCCTTGCTGGTGACTATATGAGTGCTGCTTCATTCTTGGGCATAGCAGGTCTTGTAGCAACCAGAGGATATGATGGACTACTTTTCTCAGTGGGATGGCTTGTTGGTTGGCCAATTCTTTTGCTTTTTATAGCTGAACCACTTAGAAATCTTGGTAAATTTACATATGCCGATGTTGTTGCATACAGACTTAGCCAAAAACCAGTTAGAACTTGTGCATCAATTGCAACTCTTGTTACCGTAATATTCTACCTTATACCTCAGATGGTTGGTGCTGGAACTTTAATAAGACTTCTTTTAGGGTTACCATATGAAGTATCAGTTATTATAGTTGGTATTGTTATGATCTCATACATTCTCTTTGGTGGAATGCTCGCTACTACATGGGTTCAGATCATTAAAGCTGGCTTACTAATAGGTGGTGCAACCTTAGTCGTTTTATTTTCACTCTTTGCCTTTAGTTTTGATCTTCCTGCTTTATTTAACAGTGTCAGAGATAGATATGGAGAGGCAGCCTTCTTACCAGGACTACTTGTTGCTAACCCTATAGACACAATCTCTCTTGGTATAGCTCTTATGATTGGTGTCTGTGGTCTGCCTCATATTCTTATGAGATTCTATACTGTTCCTGACCAAAAAGCTGCGAGAGTCTCAGTTGCCTGGGCAACAGGATGGATCGGTTATTTCTATATCCTTACCTTTATCATCGGTTTCAGTGCTGCTTCATTAGTTGGTAGAGAGGTCATCCAGAAATTTGACAAAGGTGGAAACATGTCAGCTCCACTTCTCGCTGAGGCATTAGGTGGTACTTTATTCTTAGGGTTCTTAGCAGCAGTTGCTTTTGCTACCATTTTGGCAGTTGTTGCAGGTTTAACCTTAGCTGGTGCAGCAGCTTTAGCTCATGACTTCTATGCAAATGTTATCCGTCGTGGTACCGCAACAGAAAAAGAGTCAGTTAAGATTGCAAAACTCTCAACCCTATTCCTTGGTATAATTGCAATAACCTTAGGAATTATATTTAAAGGACAAAACGTTGCGTTCTTAGTAGGTTTAGCTTTTGCTATAGCTGCAAGTGCAAACTTCCCAGCTCTCTTTATGTCAATGTTCTGGAAAAAATTTACAACCTCAGGTGCGGTAGCAAGCCAGCTTACGGGCCTTTTCCTTTCTGCAGGACTTATTATAATCAGTCCTACTGTTATGATTGACATATTGAAATATAAAGAAGCTATATTCCCATTAAAAAACCCAGGTATAGTGTCACTTCCTGCAGCTTTCTTAGTTGGCTATATAGTATCCCTTATGACACCTGAGAAAAGAGCAGAAGAGATGTTTGAAGATGAAAAGCTTAGAACCTACTTAGGTGTTGGAGCAGAAGATTAAAAAACTTGAATTTTTTTAACTATTTTGGTTTATAATAGCTAATTTCAGCTATTATAAACCAAAAAAAAATTCTAAGGAGGAGTTGAAGTATGTCTGAGAAGAAAGAGATTTCTGTGGTTTATGAAGAAAAAAGGGTTTTCCCCTCTCCAAAAGAGTATGTGGAAAAATCCTACCTCAAGAGCATGTTTGAGTACGAACTGATGTACAAAGAGTCAATTGAAGATCCTGAAGGATTCTGGGCAAGAGAAGCAGCAAAGCGACTCACTTGGTTTAAGATTTGGGATAAAGTCTTAGAATACGATTTCCATAAGCCCTATGTTAAATGGTTCCAAGGTGGTAAACTTAACGTATCTTACAACTGCATAGATAGACATCTTAATTCAGCCACAAGAAATAAAGCAGCCCTTATTTGGGAAGGTGATGGTGGAGACTACAAGACTCTGACTTATCAGCAATTATCTTATGAAGTTAATAAATTTGCCAATGTCCTTAAAAAATTAGGAGTCAAAAAAGGAGATAGAGTATCAATTTACCTCCCCATGATCCTTGAGCTTCCTATTGCAATGCTTGCTTGCTCAAGGATAGGCGCTATATTTAGCGTTGTATTTGGTGGTTTTAGCGCTCAAGCTTTAAGAGACAGAATTCAAGATGCCCAATCCTGCCTTGTTATTACAGCAGATCAAGGTTTAAGAGGCGGAAAGCCAGTACCCTTAAAAGCTAATGTTGATGAAGCACTAAAAGAATGCCCAACAGTTAAAAACACCATAGTGGTTAAAAGAACAGGTGGTCAGATTAATTTTGAAGTAGGAAAAGACTTATGGTGGCACGAATTGATGGCAGATAAAGATTTGCCTTTATATTGTGAACCTGAATGGATGGATGCAGAGGATCCTCTTTTCATCCTTTATACATCAGGCTCAACAGGGAAACCCAAGGGTGTTTTACATACCACAGGTGGATACTTACTTTACACAAATATTACTTTCCAGTATACTTTTGATGTAAAACCTGAAGATATCCATTTTTGCACTGCAGATATAGGTTGGGTAACAGGGCATAGCTATGTCCTATTTGCTCCTACATCTTTTGGTGCAACAAGCTTAATGTTTGAAGGTATTCCTACCTATCCAAACCCTGGAAGGTTCTGGGAAATTGTTGACAAACACAAAGTAAGTATCTTCTATACCGCTCCAACTGCTATAAGATCTTTGATGAGAGAAGGAGAAAAATGGCCCTTAAGCTATGATTTATCATCTTTGAAAATTCTTGGCTCAGTTGGTGAACCAATCAATCCAGAAGCATGGATGTGGTATTACAAGTATGTAGGAAGAGAAAGATGCCCAATTGTTGATACTTGGTGGCAGACTGAAACAGGTGGGTTTATGATAACACCTCTACCTGGTGCAATACCTCAGAAACCAGGTTCAGCTACAAGACCATTCTTTGGCATCGTTCCAAAGATCGTAAGACAAGACGGCTCCCCTGCAGACATAAATGAAGGTGGTTATCTCCTAATTGAAAAACCTTGGCCCGGTATGTTAAGAGGTACTTATGGAGACCCAGAAAATAAGAGAATTAAAGAGGTATACTTCTCTGCATACCCTGGCTATTATCTTACTGGTGACGGTGCAAGACAAGATGAAGATGGATACTATTGGCTCTTAGGTAGAATTGATGATGTCATCAATATCTCAGGTCACAGACTTGGAACTGCTGAGATCGAGTCTGCTCTTGTTGCC